>JAFTGE010000004.1 GCA_017458085.1 Oscillospiraceae bacterium | reverse complement strand
CGTGAGACCCTGCGCTTCGGCGGCCGCCCGGTCGAAGCAGCCCGGCGTGGAGGCCAGCTCAAGCAGAACCGTGCCGGGCCGCAGAAGCTGGAGTACCCCCTCGTCCAGGACCGGCGCGGGCACGGTGTTGACCACGAAGTCCACATCCTCCACAATCAGCGGCAGCTCCTCAAAGCGGCAGCTGCCCATCCCCTGGGCCTCAGCCATGGCGCGGTCGCCGGTCTTGCGCGCGGCCACTGTCACATAGGCGCCCAGAGCTTTGAGCTTTGGCGCCAGGATTGAGGCGATCCGACCCCAGCCGGTGATGAGCACGTGCGAGCCCCACAGACATTTGGGACTGCTCTTCATCAGCAGCTCCGCCGCGCCCTCGGCGGTGACCGCCGCGTTGGAGACCGTGAAGTCCCGCCGCCGCATCAGATCGTATACCGCCAGTCCCGCGCGCACCGCCCCCAGGCTGGTGTCGGGACCCAGGGCCCCGCCGCAGAGAACCTGCCCCGGCCAGAGCACCGCCAGCAGCTCCTGGGCGCTCAGTTCCTGTACCGACAGCGGCGTGAGGATGTTTCCTCCCTTTTCCGCCGGCACAGGCAGCAGCACCCAGTCCGCTCCGTAGACCGCACTCTGTAAGCATCCGGCCTTCTGCACCGCTTTCGGCAGCTCCGCCTTTTCCAGGCCGAAGCACTGTACCCTGTGCCCGTCCTCCAAGAGCAGCGCGCATAGAATCGCTGCGCGCCGGTCGCCGCCGATGACCGCAAATTTCATAGGCACCACCTCCGGGTTATCCTATTCCGAAAAAGTGTGGAGAGTGAAGAGTGGAGTTGCGGTATCCGCTTCGCGGATGATTTTAATTGCGCCTTCGGCGCTCCTTATCTCCACTCTCCACACTCCACTCTCACTTGAACTCTCTCTCCCGTCATGGTACAATGGGGCAAATTGAGAAAAAGGCGGTATGCATCATGAGCAGAGCAGACGAACTGTTTATCCAAAACTGCAAGGATATCCTGGAAAACGGCATCTGGGACACGGACCGGCCTGTCCGCACCCGCTGGGAGGACGGCACCCCGGCCCACACCATCAAAAAATTCTGCGTGGTCAACCGCTATAATCTGGCGGAGGAATTCCCGATCCTGACGGTGCGCCGCATCTTCTGGAAGTCCGCCATCGATGAGCTGCTGTGGATCTGGCAGGCCAAGAGCAACAACGTCCATGAGCTGCGCACCCGTGTGTGGGACGCCTGGGCCGACGAAAACGGCTCCATCGGCAAGGCCTACGGCTACCAGCTCGGCGTCAAGCACCACTACCCCGAAGGGGACATGGACCAGGTGGACAAGGTGCTCTGGGATTTAAAGCACAACCCTGCCTCCCGGCGCATCATGACCAATATCTACACCTTTGCCGATCTGTCCGAGATGGCGCTCTATCCCTGCGCCTACTCCATGACCTTCAACGTCACCGGCAACAAGCTCAACGCGATCCTGAACCAGCGCTCCCAGGATATGCTGACCGCCAATAACTGGAACGTGGTGCAGTACGCGGTGCTGACCATGATGATGGCCCAGGTTTCGGGGCTTGAGCCGGGCGAGTTTGTCCACGTCATTGCCGACGCGCATATCTATGACCGCCATGTGGACGCCGTGAAGGAGATCATTCAAAACGAGCCGAAGCCCGCGCCCAAATTCCATATCGACCCCTCCGTTACCGATTTCTATCAGTTCACCCGTGACAGCTTCTCCATCGAGGGCTATGAGTATTCCGACTTCGCCGGGAAGATCCCGGTGGCGCTGTAAGGGGGCCGCGCGATGGAAGCGATCGTCGCCGTCTTTTCCGACTGGGGCATCGGCAGCGAGGGCACGCAGCAGGTGGTCCTCAAGGCTGACCGCGCCCACTTCCGCGAGCTTACCGCTGGCGCCGCCGTGATCGTCGGCCGCCGCACGCTGGGCGACTTCCCGGGCGGCAGGCCCCTCAAGGGCCGGAACAACATCGTCGTCACCCGGCAGGATCTTGAGATTGAGGGCGCGGAGGTGGCCCACAGCACCGGGGAGGCCCTGGCGCTTGCAAAAAAATATCCCCGCACGCTGGTCATCGGCGGGGCCTCGGTGTACCGGCAGTTCCTGCCGTATCTGGACACCGTGCATATTACAAAGATCGACCTTGCTCCCGCGTCCGACAGCTTCTTTGAAAATCTGGACGCCTCCCCGGACTGGCAGGCCCTGGAGCCGGAGCGGTGGCAGGAGGAAAACGGGGTCCGGTATTGCTTCCAGACCTATCGGCGTGTAACGGCCGTAAAGTTCGGATAAAGTTCTTCTCCCTCTGGGAGAAGATGTCAGCGCAGCTGACAGATGAGGGCAAAGCTCTCGGACGATAAGGAGCAAGCATGAGCACGCGAAAAACCGATGCCGATCTTCTCCAATACGCGCGCCAAATGCGGCATGAGATGACACGGCAAGAGCGCCGCTTGTGGTTTGATTTCTTCAAAGCTCTGCCTCATACGGTGCGCAGACAGAAGGTCTTCGGATCATACATCGCCGATTTTTATATTGCGTCGCATAAGCTGGTGATCGAGCTGGACGGCTCCCAGCATTATGAGGCCGCGGCGCAGGAATATGACACTCGACGTGACGCATATCTGCGGAGCCTTGGCCTCACCGTTCTGCGGTATGCAAACGTAGATGTTGACCATGATTTCCGCGGCGTTTGCGAGGATATCCTGCAGCATCTGAAATAGGAGTAAGCCTCCACGCCGCAAGAAAGTTCTTCCCCCTTTGGGGGAAGATGTCAGCGCAGCTGACAGATGAGGGCAAAATCGCCCTCCCCGCAAGACGCTGCAAAAACGCAGCACTCTCCGCAATAGCGCTTTTGGTTTGGGCACTGTTTTCGGTTTTGTGTTCAGCCCTTGCCATCCTCTTTCTCCCTCATCAGTCACGGCTCCCGCCGTGCCAGCTTCCCCCGCTGGGGGAAGCACAAAGCATTACAAAAAGTTCTTCCCCCTTTGGGGGAAGATGTCAGCGCAGCTGACAGATGAGGGCGTTCCACCTCACATCGTAAGCTCCGTCCCCTGATAATAATGAGCCAGTATGTCGGCAAAGTCCGCGCCCTCGGCGGCCATGACGTTTGCCCCGTACTGGCTCATTCCCACGCCGTGGCCAAAGCCTGTGACAGTGAAGGTGAAGACGCCGTCGGCATAGTCGAGGCTGAAGGCTGTCGAGCGCAGAGAAAAGAGCGCGCGCAGCTCAGCGCCGGTAAAGGCTGCGCCGCCGATCACCGCCTGGGCCGCCCGGCCGCTCGCGTCGTAATCCAGCGCGCTGACCCAGCTCTCGGCCTCTCCACTGAAATCCGCCTCCGGCGCGACAGAGAGCAGCGTGTCCCGGAAGTCCAGCGCGGTCAGCGTAACCGTGCTGACATAGCCGGGGACGCTCTCGGCACTCTCCGGGCTTGACACGCTCAAAAGATAGGGCGCACCGCCCCAGATTGCGGCGCAGTCCTCTGTCATGCCCGCCGAGGAGGAGTGAAAGGCGGCGAAAATCGGCCTGCCCTCCCAGGTCAGCACCGCGCCCGCCGTCTCGGAAACGGCCTCGGCCACACGCCCGTGGCAGCGGTCATAGTCCGCGCCCCAGCCGTTGTGCATGTCCTCCTCGCTCTTCCAGGCCTGGCAGCAGCCGGGGTCGGTACAGACGTCGGCGTCGGCGTGCCGCCCGCTGTCCCGGCAGTAGAGGGCAAAGCTGCGCGCGGCGACGGCCTGGGCCTTGAGGGCCTCCGGCTCGAAATCGGCGGGCATCTCCGCCGCCACCACGCCCACGAGATAATCCTCCAGCTCCATCTCCGTGACCTCCCCCTTGTGCAGCACCCGGAGCGTCTCCGGGGCCGACATCGCCGGCGGGGAGGCAGGTGCCGCCTTCTCCGGCTCCACCGCTGCGGCGGGGCGCGGCGGCTCCCGGTCTGCGGTCAGATGCGCCTGCATCCGGCACAGGGCGAAGGTGAGCACCAGCGCGAGAAACGCGGCCCACAGACTGTTTCGCATATCGCGCCCCTCCCTTCCTGCTTGACTGTACGCGCAAAAAAAGGTACAATACTCCGTGCCTCCAAACGGGGGCACTATCCCATGTTATTGAATCGAGACTGTGATTATGCGCAAAAAGCCTTTGGAAATTATCTGCTATGTCTGCGGCGCGGGCGCCTTCGGCGTCTTTTTCCGCTGGCTGCAGGATCAGCTGGCCTTTGACGAGGCGGGGCTGAACGAAAGAAGTGTGTTCAATCTCCTGGTGCCGGTGATGATCGTGGCCTCCGCGCTGGTGTTCCAGAATTTTGTCCGGCAGTTTAAGGACCGCCGCTACTATCCGCCCGAGGATTTCTGTGACGCGCTGTTTAACCCCGGCAAGCTGTTCACCATTCTGCGCTGGATGGCGGGCGTCATCATGATCCTGGGCGCGGCACTGCTGCTCATGACCTCCGAGGCCGATCCCCAGGCGGAGATGATCCGCGTGCTGTGCCTGCTGGCGGCGCTGTCGGGTCTGGTCTTCCCGCTGGTGCTCGGCCAGGCCAACTATGAATACCTCGCGCATGAGCGGCTGGTGCGTCTGGGGATGATGCTGCCGGTGCTGATGTATGCGCTGTGGCTGATCCTGTGCTATATGCAGAACGCCTATAACAGCGTGGCCTGGTCCTATGCCGTTGAGGTCGCCGCCATCATCTTTGCCCTGCTGGGCTTTTTCCGGGTGGCGGGCTTTGCCTTCCACGCCGCGGATGGGCACAAGGCGCTCTTTGCCGCCATGTTCGGCACCGCCATGTGCATCATGGCCCTGGCGGATGAGCGCTATATGGGCATGCACCTGATCTTCCTCGCCTCGGCCATGCAGCTGGCGCTGTATGTCTGGGTCATCGTGCGCAATCTGGAAAAGAAGCGCCCGGAGGGGGATAAATCCAATGACCGCGAGGTTGACGCCGGCGGCTTTGAGAAGGTTCGGTAAATGTGACGGGGCGGCTCCTTGGAGCCGCCTTTTTTGGAAAACGATGGATGACACAAGCCTGATCAAAAACTGCACACAGCGGGTCATTGACTGGTATCGGGACAGTCGGCGGCCGCTCCCCTGGCGGGAGGAGCCGACGCCGTACCATGTCTGGATCTCGGAGATCATGCTCCAGCAGACCCGCATCGAGGCGGTGATCCCCTATTATGCCCGCTTTCTCGCCGCCCTGCCGGACATCCCGTCCCTCGCCGCGGTGGAGGATGACCGGCTGATGAAGCTCTGGGAGGGTCTGGGCTACTATAGCCGTGCCCGCAATCTCAAAAAGGCGGCGGTGCGGATCATGACGGACTTTAACGGCGCGCTGCCGAAAACAGCCGCCGAGCTCAAAACCCTGCCCGGCATCGGGGACTATACCGCCGGGGCCATCGCCTCCATTGCCTACGGTGAGCCGGAGCCCGCCGTGGACGGCAACGTCCTGCGGGTGATGATGCGCGTCCTCGCCCGGGAGGATGACGTCATGGCCGCCAAAACCAGAACGGAGACCGCCGCCCTGCTGCGGGAATGCTACCCCCGGGGGGAGGACGCCGCCCTGCTGACCGAGGGACTCATGGAATTGGGGGAGACCCTCTGCGTCCCCAACGGCCCTGCCCGGTGCTCCGCCTGCCCGCTGAAGGGCCTGTGCCTGGCCGAAGCCTCGGGTGAAATCGACCGCTACCCCGTCCGTACCCTGCCGAAATCCCGCCGGATCGAGGCGCGTACCGTGCTCCTGCTTCGCTGTAAAGGGCGCTATGCCCTGCGCCGCCGCCCGGAGAATGGTCTGCTCGCCGGGCTGTGGGAATTTCCCAACGTGGAGGGCTTTCTGACTGCCGACGAGACTGCGGCCCTGGTCGGGAAAGAGGGCTTAAACGTTCAAAAAATCGCCCCCTGCGGCACGGCAAAGCATATTTTTACCCACGTGGAGTGGCACATGACAGGATACCTTGTCGACGTGGAGCGGGAAGGCGGCGGCTATCTCTGGAAGACCCCGGCCCAAATCGAAGCCGAGTACCCGCTGCCGACGGCCTTAAAAGCATACAAAAAGAAAATAGCACCGTGAACTTTCACGGTGCTATTTTTCGCTATTTTTAATTATTTTCCCACATTTTCAAACTCTGCGACGATTTCCGCGTCCGGCGCGGCGGTGCAGAGGGAGACCACCACGATCAGGATGCTCGATACCACAAAAGCAGGCAGCAGCTCATAGATGGCGAAGACGCCGCCGATGGGAGCGATCAGGTACTTCCAGACGAAGATCATCACCATGCCGGAGAACATACCGGCGATGGCGCCGTACTTGTTGCAGCGCTTCCAGAACAGAGCGAAGAGCATCACCGGGCCGAAGGTCGCGCCGAAGCCGGCCCAGGCGAAGGACACCACGCGGAAGATGGAGCTGCTGGGATCGGAGGCGAAGATGACGCCGAGGATCGCCACGGCGACGACCGTCAGGCGGGCAATGAGCATGGTCTTTTTATCGGAGAGCTTGATGCCGAACACATCGTTTAACAGGTTGTGCGTCACACCGGAGGCGGCGCCCAGCAGCTGCGCGTCGGCGGTGGACATGGTGGCCGCGAGAATACCGGCGATGATGATACCGGCGACAATGGCCGGGAGGATACCGGCCTGGGCAATCACGCGCGAGACGTTGACGATCATGTTCTCAGCCTCGGACTCGGTGCTGGGCATGGTCAGCGCGCCGGCCTTCGCCATGGCAAAGCCCACAATGCCGATGACCACCGCGACGGCCAGGGATACCACGCACCAGACCGACCCGACCCGGCGGGAGACGGTGAGCTTTTCCTCGTCCTCGACGGCCATGAAGTGTGTCAGGATGTGGGGCATACCGAAGTAGCCAAGGCCCCAGGCCAGGGTGGAGACGACCATGATGGGCGTATACGCACCGGCGGCGGATTGGGTAATGTCGGTGCTGGCGGCAAAGCTCAGGTAGCCGGGGATCGAGCGGGCATTCGAGACGACCGCGTCCCAGCCGCCGGCGGCGTTGATGCCGAAAAAGAGCACCACGATCAGCGCAAAGGTCATGACGATCGACTGGATCAGGCTCGTAACCGAGGCCGCCATGAAGCCGCCCAGCGCGCAGTAGGCCACGATGACCGCGGCGGAGATGATCATGGCGGTCATGTAGTCAAAGCCGAAAAGACTGTTGAACAGCTTGCCGCAGGCGGCGAAGCCCGAGGCGGTGTAGGGCACGAAGAAGACGATGATGGTCAGCGCGCCGAGGATCTCAATGAGCTTGGTGTTATCCCGGAAGCGGGCAGCCAGGAAGTCCGGCACGGTGATGGAATGGGTCTTTGCCGAGTAGCGGCGCAGACGCCGGGCCACGATCAGCCAGTTGAGGTAAGTACCCGCGGCCAGACCGATGGCGGTCCAGCCGGCCTCCGCCACGCCGCAGAAGAAGGCCAGGCCCGGCACGCCCATCAGCAGATAGGCGCTCATGTCGGAGGCCTCGGTGCTCATGGCGGTGACGATGGGGCCGAGCTTGCGCCCGCCGAGGTAGAAATCCTCAGAGGTCTGATTGTCGGCATACTTGAAGCCGATCAACAGCATACCGACCAGATACACGATGACGGCGATCAAAATACAAATCATGGAAGCGCTCATGGTGAAGATTCCTTTCTTTTCCCGATGCCATGCATTATACGGGCGGCGGCGCGCCCGCGCAATGCGGAAGATCAAAAAAACCGCTTGAAAAACGGAGAATTTTTTCTATAATAGTATCAAACATAATCTTGTTCATGTTAAAATGAAAATAATTCATATAAGGAGGCTGCCATGATCCTGGAAAAATACCGCACGCTGATGACCGTGGTGGAAACGGGGAGCCTGACCCGCGCGGCGGCGCAGTTGGGCTGCACCCAGTCCGCCGTCAGCCACAGCATCGACAGCCTGGAAAAGGAGCTGGGCTTTGCCGTCTTAAAGCGCAGCCGGGCCGGTGTGCACCTGACCGGTGAGGGGGAGCGGCTGCTGCCTGCGGTGCGCAATCTCCTCTCGAGCGCCGAGCAGCTGAGCCAGACGGCGTCCTCCATCCGAGGGCTGGAGTCCGGCACGGTGCGGATCGGGGCCTTTACCTCCGTCGCCGTGCACTGGCTGCCGCCGGTGCTCAAGGAATTCCAGCGGGATTATCCCAAGGTGGATTTCAAGCTTTTAAACGGCGACTACCACGATGTGGAGCAGTGGCTGAGCGACGGCAGCGTAGACGTGGGCTTTGTGGCGCTGCCCTCGGCGGTGGACTGCGAGTGCATCGCGCTGATGGAGGACCGGCTGCTGGCGATCCTGCCGAAACACAGCCGCTTTGAAAGCTATCCGCGCTTCCCGCTGGTCGAGTGCGAGACGGAGCCTTTTATCAGCCTGCTGCAAAGCTCCGACCACGACGCGCGGCGCGCGCTGGAGGCAGCCGGGGTCAAGCCCAACGTGCGCTTTTACACCAAGGACGATTACGCCGTCATCGCTATGGTGGAGCAGGGACTCGGCATCAGCATTATGCCGGAGCTGCTCTTGAAGGGACGCCACGATGAATTGCAGGTGCTGCCGCTGGTGCCGGAGGCCAAACGCACCATCGGCATCGCCATCGCCGCCGGGGACAAGGCCGGGCCCGCCACCCGCCGCTTTGTCGACTACGTTGTGCGGTACGTGACGGAGCAGGGCAAACAATAGGGCTTCTTTGCGGAATGGACCCGACACCCCTGATACATTTGCCGCCGGCCGCACCGGCGACAAACCTATCTTTTCCAACGATCCGGAGAGGAGATACGATGAATTCTTTTGAACAGCTCTGGCCGGGAGGACCGGTTTTTTGCCAGGCGGCGCATTTTCGGCTGGGAACCGACTGCGTGCTGCTGGCCGATTTTGTCAATACGGCGGGGGCCAGGCGCGGCATTGACCTGGGCTGCGCTTCGGGCGCGGCCATGCTGCTCCTGCTCTCACGCACGGAAAGGCTGCACATGACGGGGGTGGAGCTGCTGCCGGAGGCGGCAGAATGCGCGCGCGAAAACCTCGCGGCAAATGCGTTGGGCACCCGGGGAGAGGTCGTCACCGGCGACATCCGGGAGCACCGGAAGCTCTTTCGCGCGGGCAGCTTTGACCTGGTGGTGGCAAATCCCCCCTACTACCCGGTGGGCAGCGGCACGCTCCCGGCGAACGCGGAGCGCGCGCTGGCGAGAGGCGAGCTCACATGCACGCTGGAGGAGCTGTGCACCGCGGCGGCCTTCCTCTGCCGCACCGGCGGCAGCGCCTGCCTTGTGCACAAGCCGGAACGACTGAGCGAGCTGCTGTGCTGTCTGACCGGCTGCGGCCTGGAGCCAAAGCGCCTGCGGCTGGTCTGCCCGCGGCCGGAGAGCGCGCCGAGTCTTGTACTGGTGGAGGCACGGCGCGGGGGAAGACCCGGGCTTCGCATCGAGCCGCCGCTCCTTTTGCAGGACGCCGACGGAAACGAATCCGCCGAGGTCAAGCGGATCTATCACAGATGAAAAACATCTGTCATTGCGAGGAGCGCAAGCGACGTGGTGTACGCCCTGCGGGTGTGTACGCCCTGCGGGTACAATCCGTATTCCCCGAAAGTCGCATATTTTCGGCACATTATTGGAAAACGGATTCCCACGCCAGTGTGAGCACTGGCTCGGAATGACGCTCTTTTTGAGGTTTGTCAACACATGAAAAACGGCCCCTGTCCGTTGGGACAGGGGCCGTTTTCAGCTTTCTCAGTAGAGTTCCTTCAGCTTGGCAATGCAGTCGGGACATACGTTCTTTCCGCGATAATTCACGATCTTTTTTGTGCTTTCACAAAATACGCAGGCGGCCTGGTATTTGCGGAGAATAATGCTGTCGCCGTCAACATATATCTCAAGTGAATCCTTCTCGCCAATGTTGAGCGTACGTCTCATCTCAATCGGGAGGACGATTCGACCAAGCTCATCAACCTTACGAACGATACCGGTGGACTTCAAAATGGTCACTCCTTTAAGGGGGGTAGTTGCCGGCAGCAGCGGCATGAATTGACAATTAATGGAAAAATATTCCATATTCGTACATAAATATACTTATTTATACCATTTTCCCCTTAAAAAATCAATAGCTTCCGTCAGGCGGTTCAGATTGTTCATAAATTGTTTTAATATCATGCCAATGGCCAAAAGAAAGCGGAGATGGTTTTGCTGAGTTACATTGTTATTTCTTTGTATATTTTTTCAGTTTTATTTGCGGCGGCTACGGGGCAGGGTACTGCCGCGGGCGCCGCGGTGATGACCGGGGCAGAGGAAGCAGTCCAGCTCACGCTCCGGCTGACCGGGGCGGTGTGCCTGTGGAGCGCGGTGATGGAGGTGCTGGAGCGCTGCGGCGGCGCGGCGCTGCTCTCCCGCGCGCTGGCCCCGCTGCTGGGGCGGCTGTTTCCGCGGGCGGCGGTGGATGAGGAGACGATGGCGGCGCTGTCAGAGAATGTCAGCGCGAATCTGCTCGGCCTCGGCAATGCCGCGACCCCGGCGGGAATCCGCGCGGCGAAGGGTCTGCGCCGCTTAAACGACGGGGACGGCCTGGGCTTGCTGGTGGTGCTCAACACCGCGTCCATCCAGCTGCTGCCCACCATGGCGGCCTCGCTGCGGGCAGCGTATGGGGCGGCCGCGCCCTTTGACATTACGCCTGCGGTATGGATCAGCTCGGTCTGCTCGGTGGCGGCGGGGCTCGTGGCCGCGGCGCTGCTGCGGCGGGTGTGGCGATGAGTATGCTGGGGCAGCTCGCCGCTCCGCTGCTGATCGCGGCGATATGCCTGGCCGCGCTGCCGCGGGGAACGGACGTCTATGACGCAATGCTGGCAGGTGCGAAAAAAGGGCTGCGGACCATGGCCGATATTCTCCCGGCGCTGCTGGTGCTGCTGCCGGCTATCGCGCTGTTTCGGGCGTCGGGTCTGCCGACGCTGCTCGGCCGTCTGCTCGACCCGCTGCTGCAGCGGCTGGGCATTCCCGGGGAGACGGCGCTGCTGCTCCTGCTGCGGCCGCTGTCGGGCAGCGCGGCGCTTTCCGAGGTGTCGGCGCTGATGGCCGCCTACGGCGCGGATTCCCTCGTCGGACGAACCGCGGCGGTCATGCTCGGCGCAAGCGAGACGACCTTCTACGTCGTCGCGGTTTACTTTTCCGCCGCCGGGGTCGAGCGCAGCCGCTGGGCCGTACCCGCCGCGCTGTGCGCAGATCTGGCCTGCTTCGTCTCCGCGGCCTGGGTCAGCCGCTGGCTGTGGGGGTGAGGGGATCGGGTTCAGCAGCCAGTTTAGCTGTTCACAAGGCATGCCCTGCGTGAATGCGCCCCCCATTCTTTCTTTCGTCTTGCCGAAAGAAAGAACGCGCCGCGCCCGGTGTAAGAAAGAAAGGGCGCTAAACGCGCTGAACGTGGTCACAGGCCATAGGCTGGTCATCGCGATCGTCGTACATTGTGCCGGTCTAGTCCGTGTCTATACCTGCCCACGAAACCGTCCGCGGAAGGCTCCCTTCGGTCGCGCCGCTGGCTGGTCACTTGTCCAGGCAGCGCCGCGAAGCCCTTGCGCGGAAAGAAGGGCGATCCGGTATAGAGCTGTACCAGACAAATGCCCTGCTTGGTATCCGCGGGCGATATGGATCGTCTTTGTTAACGATATCCGCGTTTAGCGCGCTTTTCTCTTTGGAGTACAAGAACCGTTTCTCTTTTCTCGCAAGATAAGAAAAGAGAAATGGGTCTTGCTATACGCAGCTTTGTCATGGCGAACAGCTAAGCTTCACCGATGATCAACCCATACAAAAAGGGACGATGCAGAACATCGTCCCTTTTTGTACAAGTTCAGATTACTCGGCGATAATGGCCTCGGCGGGACACTGCGCAGCGCAGGCACCGCACTCAAGACACTTCTCGGCGTCGATCTCATAGTGCATATCGCCCATGTCGATCGCTTCGGCAGGACACTGTGCTGCGCAGGAACCGCAGGACAGGCACTCATCGGTGATAACAAAAGCCATGATGAACCCTCCATATGTAGATTTGGACCTCTCTCGATCCAGGCTCATTGTAACACATCTGTTCCGAAAATCAATCACCATTTGCATATAAATTGTAAATAATCTGGCCATAATGTCCCCAGTCACTGGGAATACAAACCATGGTTCGCGCGTTTTGGCGGGATACCTGGGCGATAATACCCATGCGTAAAGGGGGCATACCTTTGAGGAGCAATGAGAAGTTTACACAGCGGGCAGAGCTGGCCATCGAGTGCGCGCGGATCGCGGCGGGCGAGCTGGGCCACGGCTACATCGGCACCGAGCATTTGCTGCTGGGCATTCTGGCGGAGCAGGACGGGCTGGGCGCCCGCATCCTGCGGCAGCAGGGGGTTACGGAGGAACCGCTGCGGCGGATCATCGTCCGTGAAAACGGCATGGGCTGCCCCGGCGTTCCCGGCCAGGGTCTGACCGCCAACGCCCGCGCCGCCGTGGAGCGCGCGGCCGCAGAGTCCAAGGCGCTGCGCCATTACTGCATCGGCACCGAGCATCTGCTGCTGGGCCTCCTGCGCATGCCCGACTGCGGCGGAGCGCGGGCGCTGCGGGAGATCAACGTGGATCTGGACGCGGTGTGCGCCGCCATCTTTGACGTCTTTGGCAGCCCCGATCCTCATGGCCGCGCCCAGACCGGTGCTGTCCGCAGTCCCATCCGTCACGCGGACACCAAGGTCCTCGACCAGTATAGCCGCGATTTGACGGACATGGCGCTCTCCGGCTCCATCGATCCGGTGATCGGCCGCACGGCGGAGATCCGGCGCGCCATTCAGATCCTCTCCCGGCGGCGCAAGAACAACCCCGTTCTCGTGGGTGAGCCGGGTGTCGGCAAGACCGCCGTGGCCGAGGGCCTCGCCCTCTGCGTCAGCCGCGGCCAGGCGCCGGAGGAGCTGTGCGGCAAGCGCATCGTCTCCCTCGATATCCCCGCCATGCTGGCCGGAACCAAGTACCGCGGCGACTTTGAGGACCGGGTCAAGTCCGTGCTGCGCGATGTGCGCCGCGCCGGAGATATCATTCTCTTTATCGACGAGCTGCACACCATTGTCGGCGCCGGCAGCGCCGAGGGCGCCATCGACGCGGCCAACATTCTCAAGCCCGCCCTGGGCCGCGGTGAGGTGCAGATCATCGGCGCCACCACCCCGGAGGAGTACCGCCGTCACATCGAAAAGGACGCCGCGCTGGAGCGCCGCTTTCAGCCCGTGCAGGTGGCCGAGCCGGATCAGGATCAGGCCCTGCAAATGCTCGCCGCGCTGCGTCCCGCGCTGGAGCGGCACCACCACGTGCGCTTTGCCCCCGGCTCGCTCGAGTCGGCCTGCACACTTTCCTCCCGGTATATCAGCGACCGCTTCCTGCCCGACAAGGCCATCGACCTCATCGACGAGGCCGCCTCCGCCGTCCATGTCAGCGGCGGCAGCACGGTGGAGGCCGAGGATGTGGCTCAGGTGCTCTCCGTCTGGACCGGCATTCCCGTCACCGGCCTGAACCAGAGCGAGACCGAGCGGCTGTCCGGGCTGGAGGAACGGCTGCGGCGGCGGGTCATCGGCCAGGACGAGGCCGTCTCCGCCGTCGCGCGGGCCATTCGCCGCGGCCGCGTGGGACTCAAGGACCCGGCCCGGCCCGTCGGCTCCTTCCTCTTCTGCGGTCCCACCGGCGTGGGCAAAACAGAGCTGTGCCGGGCGCTGGCCGACGCGGTCTACGGAGAACCCGGCGCGATCATCCGGCTGGACATGTCCGAGTATATGGAAAAGCACTCGGTCAGCCGTCTCATCGGCTCGCCCCCCGGCTATGTGGGTTACGAGGACGGCGGCCAGCTGACGGAGAAGGTGCGGCGCAAGCCCTGGTCGGTGGTGCTGTTTGATGAGATCGAGAAGGCGCACGAGGATGTGTGGAGTATTCTTTTGCAGATCATGGACGACGGACACCTGACCGATTCCACCGGGCGGCGGGTGGACTTTTCCAACACGGTCATTGTCATGACCTCCAACATCGGGGCCAAGACCATCACGGAAAAGCGGCCGCCCCTGGGCTTTGCCGCCGGCGAAGTGACCGACGAGGCCGCCATGCGTGACGCCGTTACCGCCGAGATCCGCGCCACCTTTAAGCCCGAGTTTCTCAACCGCGTGGATGAGACGATCATCTTCCGCCGCTTGAACGATCGCGACATGCTTGCCATCACCCAGACCCTGCTCACCTCGGTCAAGGAGCGCTTTGCCGCCCTGGGGCTGACATTGACGGTGCCGGAGGACACGGCGCGGCTGATTGCCCGCCTGGGCCACAGCGACAGCTACGGCGCGCGGCCTTTGCGCCGTACCATCCAGCGGGAGATCGTGGACCGCGCCGCCGAGATGCTCCTCGACGGCAGCATCGCCACCGGCGACACCGTCACCGCCGTCTGCTACGGAAACGATATTCGCCTGTTTAAAGGCTGAAACATCCCGCATTTTATACTAGACTCCTATTAAAAGTAGACAAAGTCTACTTTTAATAGCGCGTAAGCGCGTTGGAGTCTGCATGAGACGTCATCTGTGCTTTCGCACAGATGGGCGACGCGTTAAGCGGCGCCTTTCCGATTAAAAGTGCCTACTTTTAATTGGAAAATAGTATTACCGCGGGAGGGCCACACCCGTTATCGATGTGACCCTCCCTGTGGTATGTCATTCTCGCATGTCGCTATATATATTTCCTCCGCCTGCAAGAGCGCCCTTTTCAGGTGTTGTGCCACAGGTCCGGCCTGCGGCGTCCGCTCCAGTAAAGTAATTGCTTCATCCACCGCCTTGCAGAGCAGTAAATACATTCGTCTGTAATCAGCCATCGACGGCCTCCCAATTCGTCTATACATAGCCCATATAGTAGCACGCATAGCCTATAAAGTCCACTGTTTTTCGGTATTCTTTTACATAAAGAGCCGGAGGAGGTGGCATATGGAAACGGTTGTGGCAGTTAAAAACAGGATTCTTCAATTGTGTGATGAACGAAAAATGAGCATCAATAAGCTGGCAACAGTCTGCGCATTGCCGCCATCGAGTATTAAGAATATTCTCTATGGGAAAAGCAACAATCCGAAGCTGTTGACCATCAAGATGATCTGTGACGGTTTGGATATTACCCTGGGGGATTTTTTCTCCACGCCGGAGTTTGATGCATTGGAACAGGAGATCAAGTAGGGGAGGGCCTTGGCCCTCCCCTTTCTGATTATTCTATTTCCCCCGCCGCCGGTTGTCCCGCGGCTCCCAGCCGGGGAGGGGCTGGCGCTGCATCGCGCCAAAGATTTTCGACTTCATGTCCGGGTAGTCGCTGCTCATGGTTTTCAGCAGCTGCTTGATCTCATAGCGCTTGCTGCTCTTGTCCTGGGGACAGGGGTTTTCCACGATGGGCACCTGAAGCTCCCGCGCCAGGTTCGTGATCTTCTGCTCGCCCGCGTAGATCAGCGGGCGGATTTGGGTCACGCCGGAGCGGTCCAGATAGGTCACCGGCTGAAAGCAGCTCAGCCGCCCCTCAAACAGCAGGCTCATCAGAAAGGTCTCCACCGCATCGTCGAAGTGGTGGCCAAGCGCCAGCTTGTTGATCCCGCGCTCTTGCAGCAGATTGCTGAGCGCACCGCGGCGCATCTTGGCGCACAGCGAGCAGGGATTGTCCTCCTTGCGTACGTCAAAGACGACCTCCTTGATGTCCGTCTTCAGGCAGGTATAAGGAATGTCCAGCGCCTGGCACAGCTCCCGCACAGGCGTAAAGTCCATGCCCTCAAAGCCCAGCTCGACGGTCACGGCCTCCAGCTCAAACTGTCTGGGGTAGTAGCTTTGCAGATGCTTGAGCGCCAGCAGCAGCACCATGCTGTCCTTGCCGCCGGAGACGCCCACCGCCACGCGGTCCCCCTCCTGGATCATATCGTAATCGTCCACGGCACGGCGCACCGTACCGGTAAAAGCATTCAGCGCAGGCTGCATGGCAGTCTCCTTTTTAAAAATCGAAATTCAGATTTCCAAAGTATTCACGAGATTTTTGGAGAATTTTCGAGTTTTGAAAATCAGAATTAAAATTCCTGTTGACAGTGTCCGAAAGCTGTGTTATAAAGATAAAGCGCGTTTGGTCAGCGGGAATATTGTACTGACCGGCGCTTGAAATGTCAAAACATTTATTATTCTATATGGAGGCAAGACTATGTCCACAACTATGCTCACCAAGGAGACCGTTGAGCGCAAATGGTATGTCCTTGACGCGGCCGGCAAGCCCATGGGCAAGACCGCCGCTCTGGCCGCCGATCTGCTGCGCGGCAAGCTCAAGACCGACTACACCCCCAACGTTGACTGCGGCGATTACGTCATCATCATCAACGCCAAGGACGCTGTCCTCACCGGCAAGAAGCTCGAGCAGAAGTACTATCGCACTCACTCCGGTTATCCCGGCGGTCTCAAGGAGACCCAGTACAAGACCCTGATGCTCAAGAAGCCCGAGCTGGCCATGCGTCTGGCTGTCCGCGGCATGCTGCAGAAGAACACCATCGCCCAGTGGCAGCTCAAGCGTCTGCGCATCTTCGCCGGCGCCGAGCATACCCACGCCGCCCAGAAGCCCGAAGTCTGGGATCGCTAAGAGGAGGTAAATGAATATGGCAACCTACAAGACCAAGAAGCCCTATATGTACGGCACCGGCCGCAGAAAGTCCTCTGTTGCCCGCGTCCACCTCATCCCCAACGGCAGCGGCGTCATCACCATCAACGGCCGTGACATCGACGATTACTTCGGTCTCGAGACCCTGAAGCTCATCGTCCGTCAGCCCCTGGTCACCACCAACACCCTCGGCAAGGTCGACATCGAGGCCACCGTCGCCGGCGGCGGCGTCTCCGGCCAGGCCGGTGCGATCCGCCACGGCATCGCCCGCGCCCTCCTGCTTGTCGATGAGAGCTACCGCGCTTCCCTCAAGGCCGCCGGTTTCCTGACCCGCGATCCTCGTATGAAAGAGCGTAAAAAGTACGGTCTCAAGGCCGCCCGTCGTGCTCCTCAGTTCAGCAAACGTTAAAAGTCAAGCTTTTACAGACGTCTCTTTGGAGGCGTCTGTTTTTACAGGGCGGCTAATACAATCATCGGAGCGCCCGCAGGGCTGCTCCGGCCCGTCGTGCTCCTCAGTTCTCGAAGCGCTAAAAGTCAAGCTTTTACAGACGTCTCCTCGGAGGCGTCTGTTTTTTTGCGCAAGCGGTCGCGAAAAGAAAAAACGGTTGCCTGTACGCCTGCGCCAGTTCCCGGAGATGACAGATAAATAGGGATTTTGCAATTTATAAAAAATAATTGTAAAATATACTTGACATACTTCGAGATGCAAGATATACTTTGCATCGTAAGGGGTGATCCATCTTGAGAAATCTGAAAATGAAATTTCGACGAATCGAGCTGAATATGAGCCAGACGGAGCTGGCCCAGAAGGCTGGGGTTACGCGCCAGACCATCGGGCTCATCGAGGCGGGAGAGTTTAACCCATCCATCAAGCTCTGCGTGGCCATCTGCAAGGCCCTTGGCGTAACGCTCAACGATATCTTTTGGGAGGAAGAGGACAATGCTTAAAAATAACAAGCTGGATGAAATGCAGGAGCAGAAGCTCTTGAAGATCGAACATAACGGCTGCTGGGGCGCCTTTTGGGGGCTGCTGGCGGCGATGGTGATCCAATTGCTCACGGGAGCGGAGCCGCAGGCTGTGGCCGGGGAGTGGCTGGTATTCATGGCCCTGGCGCTATATATGGGCGTCGCCTGCATGCACGCGGGCATCTGGGACCGGCGGCTGAGCAACAGCTGGAAGGTCAACCTGGTGATCTCGCTGATCGCGGCGCTCTGCGTGGGGCTGTTCCAGTTCGCCTTCACCTATCTGCGTTTTCACAAGCCGGTGGGCTCCCTCTGGGGCGCGGCCATTTTGACAGGCGTCACCTTTGTGCTGTGCTTTGCCGCCATCAGCATTGCGGGCCGCATCACCAAAAAGCGGCAGGCGGCCTTGAACTCTGAGCCGGAGGAAGATGAGGAGCAGGCAGGCGGCAAACCTTGAATGAATACGAGGTAATGATGCGCGACTTTTTGAAAAATTTTTAGCTTAAAAATGGCTGTTTTTTTGTATATTAATCAGAAGGGGCTGTCTCAAAATACACCCCCCTCCTGTCATTCCGAGCAAAAACGACCGCAAAAGCGGTCGTTTTTGCGTGGGAATCCGTCTCTTACAGAGAGAAAACGGATTGCCACAGCCCCTTGCGGGGCTTCGCAATGACGGGATCGGACGTTTTGAGACAGCCCCTTACTCTCCGCTTGTTCACGCGGCCCAGGGGCAGAGCTGGTTAACGGAGTAGTAATAGTCCGCATCCGCCAGCTCCTGTTCGTCCATGAACAAAAACCACTCGTCATAGGCGGTATCGGCAAAGGTGCAGTCCATGTACAGCGTCTCGCCGTTGAGCTCGATCATATTCCAGGCGTGCGGGCCATCGCCGTTAAAGCCGCTGACAACCCAGCAGGGCAGATCGAGCCGGTCGCAGAGGGCCTTGAAGGCCATCGCGTAGCCGGTGCAGATTGTCCTCCCGCTGACCACCGCGCCGTAGGCCGAACGCATGATCTTCTGCTCATCGCTGAGACTTTCTGTGTAGGTGGCGACTCTCGTATCGTCGTCGTACTCGGCGCTGGCAATCACGGCCCTGGCCGCCGCGCGGTACAGTTCCAACCGATCGCCGATCCCCCGGTCACGGATTTCCTGCGCCATTCGATCCAGGGTCTCGCGCATTTCCTCCGAAGCTTTTTCCAGACGCTCCCGCTCCACCGAGTAGTTCAGTTCAATCCGCACGAGGTCATAATCGCCCGCGCCCACAGTCAGGTAATAGATATAGGAGCTGCTTTCGGCCGCGACCTCAACATTGTTGCTGTTCAGCTCCCGTGTAATCTGCGCGACATCCTCGTCGCTCACTCTTCCCTTGAGCAGAAAGACATAGCTTGTCCCGCCGGCATTCAGCTGCTCCTGAAGTTGACGGAGAAGCTCGTTCTTATCGTCCGCCCGGGGCAGTTGATCAAAGGGTATCGGATTGTCGTTATATGTGTAGCTGAGCTCTACCTTTGCATAGTCCTCGTAATCCCAGGTGGTGGTGTTCACCGTCTCGACCGTATAGGCGAAAAAGGGGTCTGACACGTAGAATTCGTTGACCATTTCGTTCAGCCTGGTCTGAATATCGTTTATGCTCAGATCATCTGATTTGATATTGCAGCTGATACTCATGCAGTTACGGGCTGCGCCGTCATATATCCATTCACGCAGCGCTTCTTCATCATATTCCATGGCTGCCGCCTCGATCTGCTGCGCACTTTCCCCTGATCCGGTTTCCTCGGGCATGGTCTCCTGACTGTCCGTCACCATTGCGATTATAACAAGGATCAGAAACAGGATACCGATCACGCCCAACGTGATAAACAATATCTTTCCGATTTTTTTAAGCATGTCTGTCTTCTCCTGATGAGCTGTAAATTTTTCAATTATCGATCGGTTTTATGGCCGGTCATCCTCGGCGCAGCAGCTTTGATAGACACGGTAGACGACGAAGACCATCAGCAGGCAGCCGACCGCCATCGCGCTGTAGCAGGGCAGATACCAGTCCCCAAAGCGCTGGACCAGATACTCCGACATGCCCACGATGACCAGCGCCAGGAACCAGCCGCCCCAGAATCTCCAGTGCCGCCCGGTCGGCCGTCCTCCGGCAGCGCGGACGGAATGGACGCTGTAGTAAACCAGAAGCGCGAGAATACTCACCGCGGCGATGATCTGCACCATACTGACAAAGCCGTTGAAATGCATGAAGCTGGAGTCGTAGCGGGTAGAATCCATCAGCAGCTCACAGGCGCCATAGTACAGCAGAAACATGCGCGCGGTGTTGCCCGCCGCCGCGCCGGACTTCATGGGCACCGCCCGCCGCCGGCTGAAAAAGCGCAGCAGCAGCCAGCAGATCACCAGCATCAGCAGAAACTGCACAAAGAAGGTGGCGAAGCGGTACTCCACCTGCCCGGCGGTATTGATCACGCCGGATGCCAGCGGCAGATGCCGCAGTGCCGGAGAATGGAAGACGATCTTGCTGCGGCAGGAGCTGTTGAACAGGGCGCTGAGCCGGATAAAGGCAACGGCCAGGGCCGCGCCGGGGGCAAAAGCATCCAGCAGGGAGGCGGTGCTGCTGCGCCTGTCAAAGCGGGAGGCGATCAGCGCCGCCAGCCATGCGCCCAGCATCGCGCCGGAGAGCACATAGCTGCCGGAGGAATAGTTGGTCAGCGCCTCCCGCAGGCTGTCATACTGCTCGATGTGACAGTACCAGTGGATGGCACGGCAGAGAGGCACCGAGAGGACCAGCGTCAGGATCATAAAGAGCAGGGCGGTGGCGCGCCGGCCGCCGCTGGCCTGCTGGAGATACAGCGTCATCAGCAGCGCGGCCAGCAGGCCCAGCGTGATCACAAACGCGCTCCAGTAGATCACCGTGGAGCCGATACACAGGGCGATGGGGCTCATTTCCACACCTCCTCGGGGATCGCGGTGGCGAAGTAAATGATATCGCTGACGGTGCGCTCACAGCCAAAGTCTATGCGGTTGATGGGACCGCCCATCATGACAAGCTCAGAGGTCTGGCCGCCGTCAAGGGCGTAGGCTTTAATGACGTTTTTCGAGCTGATAAAGTCCGCCAGCTGGTTGATATTGATGCGCGGACGGCCGCTGACAGTCTCGTTGACCGTCATGAGCAGATAATGCAGGCTGTCCGTCATGGCAATGCAGGTGCGGGAATCGGGGATGTTGATCTCCCCCAGTACGTAGTCTTTATGGTATTCCACCACGCCGTCCTCCACCAGAATGGGTCCGAAGGAGCAGGAGAAAACCACGTCGTTATCGTCAATGAATCGCTGTGCCTCACCCTCGCCCATCAGCTCCCCGGCGTGGGAGAAGAGCATATCGCCGGAGGCGGTGAAAAAGCAGGTGTCCACCAGCGCGGGCTTGTTGCGGTAGAGCTTGCGCTGATAGACCGTGATGCCCTGGTCCCGGTAGGCATAGTAGTCGGCGTTGGAGGCGATGACCGCGTTGACCGTTTTGGCAAGCTCGGTTGCGTAGAACTGCACGCTCGAGCCGTAGACGTCCTCCGCCAGCTTACGGCGCAGCTGGGAGCCGTGGGCGATCTTCACCTCGGCCAGGGTGCAGCAGCTGTCGTTGATATACTCCTTCCAGGCGATGACCAGAATGGTATCGTCCAGATAATAGCGGATCGGCTCGCCGGGGACGAACTCCACCGTGGGATCGAAGGCGACCGCCTGCCCGTCCAGCAGCGGCGTCGCCCGCTGGATGACATCGGCGATGGTGGCGGGATCATAGGTCGTGCCGAAGCCGGCGGGATTCGGCGCCGGCGCTTTTGTCGCGCTCTCCTGCAGGGTGTATATCTTGCGGGTCTGGGCCATGTCGCCCAGCGCGTCGGCGCTGGCGTTGTGCGCGTATACGTCCAGCTTGTCGCTGAGGTTCAGACGCGCCCCGCCAACCGGCGTGGTGGTCGTGCCGGAGGCCGGATGCAGGTTCAGCAGCGTCCACGCCATCACCGCGGCGCAGACCAGAAACAGCAGCAGGTTCAGCGGCCGTTTGTCGACCGTCCTTGCGGGTGCGCTCTGTGCATCGTGACTTGTATTCCTCATGCTTGTATTCTCCCTATCAGTACCCGGCGCCGCCGTTGAGCGCGCTGAGAAGGCCGGGGCTAGTCTGAATCTGCCAGCGGCCGTCGGCATAATTCATGATCAGATCAAAATCCACGACGCTGTAGTAAGTCTCCGCGCCCTCCAGCACCCGGTTCAGCGCGGTCAGATAGGCTTCCTCCGTCACCGCGGAGAGAACGCGCTGGCTGTCGTCATAGACCTCGCTGACCGGGCGGCTGCGGACGATCTCCTCCAGCTGCCGCTGGGTCTCCTCCGCCACAGCCTCCTCCATGGAAGGAAGGTTTAAAAACACGAACCGGACCGGCTGCTGCGCCGTCAGCTTCTCCACCCGGCAGGGGCCGTTGAGCTGATAGGAATAGCTCCCCCGCAGGGCGTCGGCAAGGATTCTGCCCGCCTCGGAGTTGGGTTCGCTGTCCAGGCCGAGATCGGAGTAGTCGCCCAGCGCGGCGTAGGCGCGGGGATAATCCCCGGCCTCCAGCGCGTCGAAGAAGTCCGCCGCGGTCCGGGCCGGGTCGCCGCCGGGTCTGGCAAAGACCGTGCCGTTTTTCAGGCCGACAACGCTCAGCAGCATGGCCGCCGCGCTGACCAGCACGGCCAGCATCAGCAGGCTTGAGCGCGTCTTCATGCGGGCGCTTACGCGTCGGGCCGTCAGGATGCCCAGAACCAGAAACAGCGCGATCAGCCCGACCGGGAGCAGGATGGGGACTTCGGCCGCAGCGGTGTCCGTTTCGGTGCTCTCCGCCGCAGCACTCGGGAAGCTCGTCGCGCGCGGCGTGGGCACGGGCGTCGGCTCCGGGGCAGACTCGCTGCGCTTCGCCGTGCGCTCGGCATACTCGCACATGGCGGTGCAGTAAGCGGTCATGAAGCTCTCCGCCTCGTACGTCGCACGGGTAAAGAGGACGATGGCGATCGGCTGATCGGTGAAGCAGATGGCGCAGTCATTGATATAATGCGGGCCGCTGTTGAGCCGATCCTGATAGTCTCCGTACTTGTGGGCGATGTCAAAGCGCGTCTCGTACAGGAGAAAATAGCGGTCGCGGCTGGCCTGCTGCATATCCTCGATCACGCCGGGGAAGCGGTCGCTCTCGTTATACAGCAGCTCCAGGCAGTTGAGGATCTGTTCGGGCGTGTACCAGTTGTTGAGGTAGAGCGAGTCCCGGGCCGTATCCGTATCAATGCCCATGTACGCCGCGGTTTTGGCGTGAGAGCTGTTGTAGCCGCCCAAAACCGTGTTTAAGGACGCGGCCAGCCTGTCGTCAGACTGGATCAGCACGGCGTCCTGCACCGCCTCATATTCTCCGAGGTAGGCGTACGGGGACCAGTCGAGCTCCCCGCTGGCAATGTGTTCCCCGACGTACATGCACAGAGGAACCTTGTACATACTGGCCGCTTCAAAGGCGGCGTCGGGGTTAAAATAGTGCTCCTCGCCCGTGATCAGGTTGCGGTAGCCGGCGGCGATGAAGGAGGGCTCGACCTGATAATCGGTCATCAGGCCCGCCACGATCCCATCCCAGTCCGGGGTATCGGAGAGCTCGTCCGTCCCGTCGTCGGCACAGGCGCACAGGCCCTGCGCCAGACACAGCGCCAGAGCCGCGAACAGAGCAATGATCTGTTTGAAAGCTTTCATCGGATTCTCCCACGTAAGTATAGTGTTTTTAACAGAAGCTTCCGTATATTGTATCATGAGACGGTGGGCTTGCCAAGTTGGGAAAGAACTTTCCTTCCCTGCGGGCAGCTTGTTCCCTTATCCCCGGCCGAACAGCCGGGCCAGGGGTTCAACGACCGCGTTGAGGTCGGCAATCGAGCTGTTGAGCTTGTCAAAATCGATGGCGTTGAGCTTTTCGACGGCGCTGCTGAGGCTTTCGGTATTGTCCTCCACCAGTGTGTTGACATTGTCAACCATCACGTCAATGCCCGCGAGGGACTTTTGCGCCGACTCGACCATGGTCTGCGCCTCGCTCAGGGTGACGCTTGCCTGGTCCAGCGTGGCATAGGCCTGATCCAGCGTACGCAGAAGCGACGGCACCAGCACGCATACCGCGATCAGCAGCGCCGCCGCCAGCACCACGGCGGCAAGGGCAATGATCCGCCCGCTGCGCGCGCTCTTTCCCTGCCGCTTGGTCAGCTCCCGCAGCAGCTCCTGCTCATTCATGTCCTCCAGCTTTTTCTCCATGGATATCCCTCCTCTGTTTTCTGCCTGTATTATACGGACCCGGTTCGCCCCCTGTCAAGACGCTCAGCTTGCGGTCTGTCGTATAATCCGTTATAATAAGGACACCAGAATCGGAAAGGAGCGCGCCCTATGGATTCCCGCACCGCCCTGATCGTCATCGATATGCAAAACGGCTTTCTCTCCCCTGCCTCCCCGCAATATATCGCCGGGGCCGCGGCCACCGTGCCCGCCTGCGCGACGGTGATTCAAAGCTGCCGGGAACGCGGCATTCCCGTCTTCTTTGTCACCCGGCTCTACCGCGCCGACGGCAGCGACGTAGAGCACACCCGCTTTCACAGCTGGCTTGACGGGGGCAAGCCCCTCTCCCCCGGCTGTCCGGAGGCAATCAGCGCCGCCATGCCGGAGGCATTCGGCGTTTGCGAGGGGGACTATCTCGTCTATAAGCCGCGCTTTTCCGCCTTTTTCCAAACGCCGGTGGACCTGATGCTGCGGCGGCTGGGGCGGGACACCGTGCTCCTGGCCGGGACGACCACGCCCAACTGCATCCGCACCACCGCCTATGACGGCATCTCCCTGGAATACAATGTGGCGGTGCTGTCCGACTGCACCTCCTCCGTTTCGGAAGCTGTGCAGCGGGCCAATCTGGAGGACATGGCCCGCGTCGGCATTCAGATCCTCTCCAGTGATGACTTTCTCTCCCGCCGCGTGCCGCTTACCGACTGCGCCGGGCAGGTGCAGGCCCGGGTCAAAGCGGGCATATAGGGCAAAAAACGGACTGCTTTCGCAGTCCGTTTTTTTGTTCAGGCATCGTATCAGGCGTTGTCGTTGAGGTACTTGACGGCGATGGCGGCCATGCCGGGCGCGCCGTACTTGATGATATCGGCGTCCGGGCACCACTTATTCGAGTGCAGAGGCATCACCTCATGTCCCTCCATCGGGCGGGTGTTGAGCCACATGAAGGTGGTGGGCACGCCGGTGACCAGATGGTACTCACTGAAGTCCTCGGAGCCGGTGGCGGGCGCGTCCATGTAGTAGCAGCTGTCCTCGCCCAGCTCCTCCTTGAGGGCGGCCTCGGCAAGCTCGGTCAGCGCGTCGTCATTCTCCACGCAGGCGTAGCCGGTATGGGCGGTGACGTCGATCTTGCAGCCGGAAACCTCCTCCACGCCTCTGGCGATGGCCAGGGTGCGCTCCCGAATGACCTTGGCCGTGCCGTTGTCATAGTAGCGGAAGCAACCGCCGGCGGTGGCGTAGTCGGGGATGATGTTGACCACGGTGCCGCCCTGAATCGTGCCGACGGACAGAATGCCGGTCTTGAGCGGATCGATGTTGCGGCTGACCACCTGCTGCAGCAGGACGATCAGCTGGCTGATGGCCAGGATCGCGTCGTTGCCGGTGTGGGGCTGGGAGCCGTGGGCCGTCTTGCCGTGCACGTCGAAGCGGTAGAGGTCAAAGCCCGAAGTGCACACGCCCTTGCGCAGGCCGAAGGTGCCGTGACCGCTGGCGGCGGGGTTGTTGTGCAGGCCGATCATGGCGTCCACGTGGGGGTTCTCCATGCAGCCGCACTGGACCATGTTCCAGGCGCCGGCGTGCGGCCTGTCGGGGCAGGCGGCTTCCTCGGCGGGCTGGAAGATCAGCTTGACGGTGCCGGGGAACTTGTCGCGGTTCTCGCACAGCATATGGGCAATGGTTAGCAGGTTGGCGGTGTGGATGTCATGGCCGCAGGCGTGCATGACGCCGGGGTTCTCGGAGCTGAATTCCACGCCGGTGGCCTCGTCGCCAGGCAGGGCGTCGATGTCCGCGCGGATGGCGATGCATTTGCCGGGGCCCTTGCTGCCGTGGATGAGGGCCACAACGCCGGTGTCGAACATCCGCTCCATGGAGTCGACGCCGTATTCCTTCAGCTTCTTCTCCACAAGCTCTGCGGTGCGGAACTCTTTATAGGACATTTCGGGATGGCGGTGTATATCCTCGCGGATGGCCTTGGCCTCTTCGTAGTACTGTTCTGCTAATTCTTTGAACATTGGTATTCCTCCCGGGAAAAGATAGGGGCTTATTTTCCAAGCATGATTTTCAGGATCTCGACGTCGGTGCTCTTCATACCGTCGCGGCCCATACGTCCGACGCTGGCGATGGTGTCCTCGATGTTGTCCTCCACCAGGCCCTCGCCCGGCAGGAAGACGCGGCCCTTACGCGCCATATCCAGGCTCAGCAGGCCCGTGCCGACCGCCGTGGCGATCTTGGCAGCGCACGAGGACTTGGCCCCGTCGCAGACCATGCCGCCGTCGATATTGATGTTGTTGGAGATGACGCCGCAAATCACATCGTAGCCCTCGCCCAGCATATAGGCGATACCGGCGGCAGCGCCGGTGCCGGCGCTGACGGCGCCGCAGTAGGCGGAAAGGCTGCCGATATAGCGTTTCTGGTGCAGGGAGATGAGGTTCGACACCACCAGTGCGCGCAGGAATTTGTCATGGTCCACGCCGTATTCCTTGGCGTAGACATACACCGGCATGGACACGGTGATGCCCTGGTTGCCGGAGCCGGAGTTGATGACCACGGGCATCGGGCAGCCGTTCATGCGGGCGTCGGAGCCGGCGGCGGCCCAGGCGCGGGCGCGGTTGACAAGGCCATAGCCGTCCTCACCCTCGAGGATGCTCTTGCCGACCTGGGCGCCCCAGTTGTTTTTGAGGCCCTCTTCCGCGATGGCGCTATTGCAGCGGACCTGGTTTTCCAGCACATCCCTCACGTCGTCGAGATCGACCTCATCGGCAAAGGTGAGGATGTCCCTGACGTTGAGCAGACTCTTGTCCGGGGCGGCAACGCCCGTGGCCTCGGTCTGCGCCGCGTCGAACAGCACCTCGCCGTTTTTCTCGATCCGCGTGATGTTGGAGTGATAGTCTTTGATCTCGACCAGGGCGGTGTTTTCACCGGCCACAGCCTCAATGCGAATGTAAAGGTTGGCAACGCCCTCCACCAGCTCGGTGCTGCAACGCCCTTCGGCGATCAGCTTTTTCATCAGGTCGATATGCTCCGGCGTGATTGCGTGGAGCACATCCAGCGTGGCGTTGGCGTCGCCGCCGACGATGCCGAGCATCGCCGCGGTGTCGATGCCGCGGGAACCGCCCGAATTGGGGACGGTCACGGCCATTACGTTCTTGACTATGTTTCCGCTGCAATAGACGGTACAGTGATCGGGTACTTCCTCGAGTACCTCTTTCACCTTTGCGCCTGCGTAAGCAATCGCGATCGGCTCGGTACAGCCGGTCGCCATGGTCAGCTCCGCCTTCAGTATGGAAACATAGGTATCATAAGTCTTTCTGTTCATGATAACCCTCGTTTCTTTTTTCATTTTTACTTCGGGAACCGGCCCGCCTGACCGTTTCGGTCGATCAGGCGGGCGGCTTCCGGTTTTCTCTCTCTTATGCCTGGAAGATGCTTTACTTGCTCAGGAAATCGACGGCGAACTGGGCGGCTAGCGCGCTGCCGCGGAAGAGCACATCCTCGTCGGAGGTGAACTTCTCGTTGTGGTTGGTGTAGATCAGACCCTTCTCCGGGTTCTTGGTGCCAAGGAAGGCGAAGAAGCCGGGGATCTTCTCCATGAACAGAGCGAAGTCCTCGCTGCCCATCAGGGCGGGGAACTCCTTGACGCCCTCGGGTCCAAAGAGCTTGAGGGCAGCCTCGCGGCCGATCTCGTTGAGCTCGGGGTCCTCGTTGATGACGGCGGGGAGCATGGGGCTGAAGATCAGCTCGGCCTCGCAGTCGTGGGCTGCGGCGGTGTTCTTGATGATGGTGTTCAAATCCTTCTCCATCTCGGCGCGCAGCTCACGGGAGTAGGTGCGGATGGTGCCGACCAGCTCGACATCGGGGCAGATGATGTTGTACATGGCGCCGCCGTGGAACTTGCCGACGGAGAGGACCAGGGGGTTGATGGGGTTATTCTTGCGGGAGACGAAGGTCTGCAGCGCCAGCACGATGGCGGAGGCGGCAACGATGGCGTCGTGGCCGTCCTGGGGTGCCGAGCCGTGGGACTGGAAGCCCTTGACCTTGATGGTGAAGTTATCCATGCTGGCCATGCGGTTGCCCGGATCGACGCTGACAAAGGGCGCCTCGAGCGTGCCCCAGATGTGCATGCCGAAGATGGCGTCCACACCGTCGAGCACACCGTGCTCCACATAGTAGCGGGAGCCGTAGCCGATCTCTTCCGCGGACTGGAAGATGAACTTGACCTTGCCGCCGGGGATCTCATCCTTGACCTCGCAGAGGATCTTCATGGCGCCGAGGAGCATGGCCATATGGTTATCGTGGCCGCAGGCGTGCATGACGCCGTCGTTGACGGACGCGAAGGGCAGTTCGGTCTTCTCCTGCACGGGCAGGGCGTCGATGTCGGTACGAAGCATGATGGTGCGGCCGGGCTTGCCGGTATCCAGCGTGGCGACGAAGCCGGGATAATCGTCAAAGGTCTGTACCTCAAGACCCATGGCCTTGACATCCTCAAGCAGGGCCTTGGTGGTCTCCCACTCCTTGAGGCTCAGCTCCGGGTGCTGGTGGTAGTACCGTCTGCGCTCAATGATGTAATCGGAATACTTTTCTGCAAGAGCTCTGATATCCATAATTGCCTCCTTATAAAATGAAAACAGGGACGCCATAACCGTTGTTACGCCGTCCCGTTTTGGATTACTGCTTGTTGAAGTCGTCAGCGACCTGGGCATACAGCGCCGCAGCGTTCAAAAGGGCGGCTTCGTCGACCTTGAACTTGGGGCTGTGGTGCTCATAACAACAGTCGATGGCCTCATTGCGCACACCGACAAGCGCCATCGCGCCCAGATGATCGGGAGCGGCATTGATGAAATAGGCGAAATCCTCGCCGCCGGTGGTGGGGTCTGCGGCATACAGGCTGTCCTCACCGAAAATCTTCTTGATGGCGTTCTCCGCGATCGCGGACATGACGGGGTGATTCACCGTCGGCGGAACCAGATCGGTGAACTTGCACTCTACCGTGCAGCGGTAAGCCTCGGCCACACCCTTGACGATACGCTCGATCTTCTCGGGGAAGGCCTTGTTGATCTCATTGTCAAAGCAGCGGGTCGTGCCGGAGATATAGGCTTTGTCGGCAATGACGTTCCAGCGGAAGCCCGCGTCGATACGGCCGACGGTCAAAACCGCGGCGTCGATCGGACGGAACTCACGGGAGACGATGGTCTGCAAAGAATTGACAATGGCCGTGGTGCAGGTGATGGCGTCGATGCAGTTGGCAGGCTCGGCGCCATGGCCGCCCTTGCCCTGAACCCAAATCTCGAACATCCCGGCGCTGGCCATCCGGCCGCCGGGAGCGGCGCAGGCCATACCAACGGGGATCGGGCTCTGTACATGCATACCGTAGACGCCGTCCACACCCTCCATGGCGCCGGCAGCGATCATATCCTTGGCGCCCTGGGCAGTCTCCTCGGCGGGCTGGAAGGCCAGCTTCACCGTGCCGTGCAGCTCGTCCTTGAGATCGTTGAGGATATGGGCCGCGGTCAGCAGAGTCGCAGTATGGCAGTCATGGCCGCAGGCGTGCATGCAGCCCTCCTTCTGCGATTTGAAGGGGACGTCGACCTCCTCGACCACGGGCAGCGCGTCCATGTCACCGCGAACAAGGATGGTCTTGCCGGGCAGCGCGCCCCGGATCGTGGCCAGAACGGCGGTCCCAAGCTCACCGATCCTCTCGTAGGATACGCCGATCTTATCCAGCTCCTCGCAGACGAGCTTGCTGGTTTCAAACTCCTGGGTGCTCAGCTCCGGATTCATATGGATCTTCCGGCGCATCTCAACGACGTAATCGCTGTACTTCTGCGCGGTTTCCTTAATGTTCAAGCGGTACACTTCCTTTGACTAAAGTAAAAGGCTTTTTGACGGCCTTGGGGTATTGCGCCGAAAGGCGCAATACCCCTTGAAATCATGTGTATTCGGTTCGTCCGAAAATCAGAGCAGGTTGGTGAACAGACCGGCAATGATGACGGAGGTGATCGTAACGGTGGTGAAGCCGCCGACGATCATGCTGGGGTACATCTCGCTCATGAGGTAATCGACCTCGTCCTGGTTCTCGCCCAGAGCCTTGCAGGTGTTCTCGGTGATGATGGCGTTGGGGGGGAAGCCGTAGAGGGCGGTCAGGCCGTTGGCCAGGGCCAGCGCATAGTCGATCTTAAGCAGCTTGGCAACGATGAACTCGAAGATAGCCATGCCAGCGACACCGATGATGATGAGAATGATCATGGGGCCGATGACGGAGCCGAGCATCGCGGGGGTGGCGGTCTTCAGACCGTCGAAAACGTACATCATCAGGGCGAACATGATGATGCCGTAGGAGTTGGCCTTGTTGAGGGAGTTGACATCCAGGAAGCCGATGGTGGTGCCGATAACGCCGAGGACCAGAGCCCAGACAGCGCCGGAGATCTTGCCGATACCGGGGAAGGCGATGGTGCCGAGCTGGGTGGCGATCCACGCAACGATACCGAGCTTGAGGAAGATCATGACGGGGCCGTTCCACTTGGCGGGCAGCTCGGGGATGAGCTTCTTCTTTTCGGTCTTGGCAGCGGTGCCCTCTTCGAGCTTGTTGGCCTTGTCGATGGCAGCCTTGTCAACCTTGCCGCCATTGGCGCGGTAGCCCTTCAGCAGCTTCTTGCCTTCGAGCTGGAGGCAGACGGCGGTGAGGGGGTAGCCGGCGAAGCCCTGTACGCAGTACATGGCGATGGCAAACAGCGCGGCGGCCTCAAGGCCCTTCTCCTGGGCAGCGCTCTGCATGGTGACAGCAGCGACGATACCGCCGGTGAGGGGAGGCAGACCGGCAACGACGAATTCCTTGCCGATGATGGGGATGGCGATCAGCCAGCTGGCCAGGCACATGCCGGCCAGACCGGCCAGACACACAACGATGGTCTTCCACTGCTCACCCAGCTGCTTGAGGCTGATGATGGTACCCATGTGGGTGATGAGCAGGTAAATGCCGATGGTGCTGCCGAAGGGGATCAGCTTGGAGTCCGAAACCACATCGGCGGGGATAACGGTCCAGTAACCAATGAGCAGAACGACGGCCGTGACGAACACGGAGGGGACCCACGCCTTGGTCAGGTTGGACACTGCGTCACCAATCAGGTAGGCAACACAGCAGATGACAAAAGCCAGTGCGAAATTGTACATATGTATCCTCCTTTTCTATTATCCGTTCCGTGGGGAATGCTTCACCTTACACCCCCGGAATGGACACATGTCATAATATCACCACGGCAGGGCAATGTCAAGAAATCCGGCGAACGGGCGGAGAATTTTTTATCGATTTACTCATGAAAAGATGTAATTTTTCCATGTGATTTTCTAATGTATAATGAATAATATCCAGAAAATCCCGGTGAAAACCGAATAAAAACATCGCTTTTCTGAAAACCGTGTCAGTCGATCGGATAGAGATCGAGGTTGGCGCTGAGGCAGAAGTAGGTATTGCCGAGCCGCCAGTCGCTGTACATGGTGAACAGCTCGCCCTGCAGATAATCCGCCTGGTACACCACGCTCGGCACCATGCGCCGCTCGCCCTGCAGCAGGCGCAGCGCTATGTCCACGCACTCCTTCCGCGGGGTCAGCGCGGCAAAGCGCGCCATGTTGACCACCGTGTACTGTCCCTTCTGGTACACCACGTCATGCAGCGTATCCGGGAACTCCGGCGAGGCCACCCGGTTGAGCACCACCTCGCCCACACACATGCGAAATTCGTCGCTGAGCCAGTCGCTGCCCGCCATGGCGTCGATCACCCGGGCGAGCAGGTACAGGTCATCAAAGGAGATCGGCTCGGCCTCGATCCCCGCTTCGATGGCGGCGTTGCGGTTGGCCTCCGCCGTTTGGCCGGCTGCGACATCCCCGGCCATTGCGGCCTCGGTCATCTCTGTCAGATAGTAGGCGGCCATGTCCACCGGGTAATCCACGGCGTTTTCGACCAGCAGGGCATACAGCGGGCTGTCCTCCGCCGCAACAACCTCGACCGGCGGCGCGGGCAGTTCCGCCGGCTCGGCCTCCTCGACCGGCGGCGCGTCCGGTTCTTCGGCCTCGATTTCCTCGGCATAGGAGCGCATGGGAATTGCCAGCAGCAAGCACCAGACGGCAAAACACGCGGTTGCTTTTTTCATAAAAACACCTCCTGTGGCTGTCAGTATAGCCACAGGAGGCCGCGTATTCTGTCGGAAGGCGCGGGGAAATGCGGGAAAATATCACCCTGCGCGGTCAAGGCGTGATATGCCGTCTGCGTATTTTCGCGGAAATGTGCGTTACTTAAAACGGCTTCCTTTCGGAAGCCGTTTTTTACCACTTGTTTTCGACCTTTTCGGCAAAGCCGGGGAGGTCTTTGACTTCAATGACCCGTCCGTCATCCAGGACAGCCCGGCCCGTGAAGCGGCCGAAAACCTGGTGCTGGTCAGATTTGAGCACCTTGAAGTCGGTGCAGGAGGCGCGGTCGAGCACGGGGGTAAATTCCATCTCAAAGCGCCCGTCGTCGGAGGTGAAGGTCCAGGGGGCAAGGAAGTCCTTCTCGCCGCCGGGGATATGGAAGGTCACCCCATTGAGCTTGTGGGCCTTACCGTCATAAAAGAGCATGTTCTCACTGGCGGCGGAGCAATCGCCAAAGCCGTAGCCGATGTTCCAGCCGAAGGGCACGCCGTCCACCTGCCAGGAGGCCGAGCCCCAGTACCAGGTGTTATGGTAGGTCCAGACGCCACGGCCCCAGTCCAGCACGCCGAAGCTGTCGGCAGGCTGAAAGTCATAGGTCTTGCCGCCGTAGCGGACAAAGCCCTCGGCGCGCAGGCAGTTGATCTTCTGGTTGAAGTAAAAATGATGGGGTTTGTCAAAGGGCGTACAGATGACCATGCTCTCGGCCGGCTCGTCGGTGAGCACTACATGGGCGTCGAGGGAGCCCTCCGGCCCGAAGGCGTCCATATGGGCATGCAGGTCGCGCCGGGCGTTTGCCACCTCAAAGCGGAGGTAATAGCCCTTGCCGCTGTGCTCGGTGACGCCGGAAGCAGAGGTTTCGGGCAGGCCGGTCTTCCCCAGGGGCAGAACGCTCATGGGGCTTTTGGTGATCTCCCAGCCGTTTTCAAAGTCCAGCAGGGAGACGGAGTCGAGCCCCATATAGCCGTTGTCGGCCACGGTGAGGGCCAGGGCAAAGCGCCCGTTGTTGATGAGGTAATAGTCCCACTCCTTGACTCGCAGCGGGCTGGCCTTGATATCCGCCCGGCGGTAGACAGGCAGGAGGCTTTTGGCATAGCCCGGCTCGGTCAGCTCACCCCGCGCGTTGAGCAACGGGACGGCTCTTGTGATCTCATGCTGCATGGCACTGGCCCCTTTCTTATTTTTTCAGCTGCCGGATATCCCGCCCGGCAAAGGGGAAGCACTGGAATTCGCCCAGGATGCGGGAGGAAATCTGCGGCGTATACTTTTTCGTCAGCTCGTCATCGGAAAGATTGGTGCTGATAATGGTCTTTTTTCCGCCCACGAGCCGGTTGTTGATCAGGGTATACAGCGCGCTCTGGGACATGGGGGTGACCATCTCGGTGCCCAAATCGTCGAGGATCATGAGATCGCAGCTCTCCATGCGGCGGATGCGGGTGGCAGCGGCCTCGCCCTCCTCGCTGTCGCGGGAGAATTTGGCCCGCTCGTAATTGTCCAGCGCGGCCGCGGCCGTCTCATAGCAGACGGAGAAGCCGCGCCCGGCCACCACACGGGCGATGCAGGCGGAGAGATAGGTCTTGCCCAGGCCCGTGCCGCCCTGAAACAGCAGGTTGCGGGAGGCTGGGGAAAAGCTCTCGGCATAGCGCTGGCAGGCGGAGGACACGCGGCGCATCACGTCCCGCGCAACAAGGCCCGTCGCGCTGTCCGGCGTGTCGGGATAAAGCGTAAGATCAAAGCGCGCAAAGCTCTCGTCCCCGCGGCGCATGAGCGTGCCCAGCTCCTTGGTCAGCTCCGCGTTATACAGCCGGTCAAGGCAGGTGCAGACGCCGCCCTCGAAGATGCCGCTGTCCCGGCATTTGGGGCAGGAGACGATCTCGTCCAGATAGTCCGCGCCAAAACCGGAGGCCGTCAGCAGCTCCGCCCGGCGCATCTGGAGATCCAGATTCTCCTCCCGCAGAGCGGCAAGCTTTTCGGCCATGTCCGGCCCCCTGCCGATGGTCAGGCGCACCAGCGCCGCCATGTGCGCGCGCAGGGTCTGGTCGATGCGGCGGATCTCCGGCACGCGGGCGTAGACCTCATCCTGGCGGCGCTGCTGCTCGTCCCGGTTGGCGGCGCGCTGACTATCCAATTGTGCTCTGGCCCGGGCCAGGAGTTTTCCGTCATATGCCATAAGCTGACTCCGCTTCTACATTATATTTATTATATTTTATCCAATGCGTCCAGCAGCCTGTCCATATCGGCAACCCGCTCCGTTTTCCCCGCGGGGCGCGGCGGCCGACGGCGGCTGTCCTTTTCCTCGATCTCCGATACAGTGCGCAGACCCTTTTCCTGCCAGCTCTGGATGATCTTGTTCATATAGCTCCACTTGAGGGCGCCGGTGTTGGTGACCGTCCGGTCATAGGCCAGGGCGATGGTCTCGGCGTCATAGCCCATGTCGAGCCAGGACTCGATATAGCGCCGCTCGGTCGGGGTCAGGTCCCGGCCCGTCAGCCCCAGGGCCGCGCCGATCTGCGCGGTCTGCTCGGCCCGGCGGCGGCTGTCGGCGATGTACTCCTCGGCCTGCTCCAGGGTCAGAATCTCACGGTTGGCCCAGATGTATGCCTGTTTTTCAATGTAGCGCATGGAGGGCGCGCGGCCCTTGGCGATGGACACGCAGTAGTTGAGCAGCACCATCACCACCTCCGCCGGGAGCGCGAGATAGTCATAGATCCCGAACAGGCGCTTGAGGTCGGGGCTGGAAAGCGCGTGGCCCAGCACGCGCTGCGCCTCACCGATGAGGGCGGAAAAGGCCGGGTCCTCCTTGCTGCGCAGGACCAGATCCTCCGCCTTGTACTCCGGCAGCTCGTCCGCCGGGGGCAGCTTTAAGGGCGCGGGCGCTTCCTCCGCGGGGGCGTCCGCCTCCGTCAGGCCCATGCGCCGGAGCTTTTCCCAGGCCGCGTCGATTTCCCGCCGCGTGCGGCAGAGCAGGCGCGCGGCATCCTCCGCATCGAAGGCGCCATGCCGCCGCAGATACAGATACAGCAGGGCCACGTCGCCGTCATGGGCCGAAAGCAGCCGGTCGGCAGCGGATATGAACTTGTCCTCGGTAAGACCCTGCATGGCGGCGCCTCTCTGTATATTTCACGGAATGTTTAAGCTTTGTTCACGGGTAGGGACAGTATAACACGAAAATCCTCTTGTCGCAATACTTGTGTTTGTGATATACTTACCCTGTATCTTTGCGCGGAAACGATCATTTTCGCCGACATAAACAGAGGAGCACAGATATGATGGAACTGCTGTCGCCCGCCGGATCGCCCGAGGCTGTCATCGCCGCGGTGCAGAACGGCGCGGACGCTGTCTATATGGGAATGGGCAATTTCAACGCCCGCCGCGGCGCCAAAAACTTCTCCGACGAGGAGTTTGAGCGTGCGGTCCGTTACTGCCGCATCCGCGGCTGCAAGGTGTATGTGACGCTCAACACCCTGGTCAACGACCGGGAGGTGGAGAGCGCCCTCAAGAGCGCACGCCTGGCAAGCGAGGCCGGGGCCGACGCGATCCTGGTGCAGGATCTGGGCCTGGCCGCCGCGATCCGCCAGTACCTGCCCGACATCCCGCTGCACGCGAGCACACAGATGTCGATCCACAACCTCAAGGGCGCGGAAGCCGCCGCGGAGCTGGGAATGACCCGCGCGGTGCTGGCACGGGAGCTGAGCCTGGAGCAGATCCGCTTCATTGCCAAAAATTCCCCCATCGAGACGGAGGTCTTTGTACACGGGGCCTTGTGCTTCTGTCACTCGGGCCAGTGCTATATGTCCGCCCTCATCGGCCAGCGCAGCGGCAACCGCGGCATGTGCGCCCAGCCCTGCCGCCTGCAATACAGCCTCGGCGGACGGATGGACGACCACCCCCTCTCCCTGCGCGACAACTGCCTGGTGGATCATTTGCAGGAGCTGGAGGAGGCGGGCGTGGCCTGCGTCAAGATCGAAGGCCGCATGAAGCGGCCCGAATATACGGCCATTGTCACAAAGATTTATTCCAACGCGCTCAAGGAGCACCGCCAGCCCACGCCGGAGGAGATGGAATCGCTGGAAAAGGCCTTCTCCCGGCAGGGCTTCACCCAGGGCTACTTCACAGGCGACAAGCAGGACATGTACGGCGTGCGCGGCGAGGCCGACCCCGACTCCGAGCGGCTGTTCACCCTGGCCCGCAAGGGCTACTCCGAGGGTGAGCTCAGAAGGGTGCCGGTGCACTTTTACACCGTGGCCGAAAAAGGCCAGCCCATCAAGGCCATCGCCTTCGACGACGACGGCAACAAGGCCGTCACCGCCGGGCGTGTGCCCGAGAAGGCCCGCGGCCAGGGGCTGACGGCCACCTACCTGACCGAGCAGATGTTCAAAACCGGCGGCACGCCCTACAACTGCGTGGAAAACCGCGCCCAGACCGATCCCGGCCTGTATCTGCCCGCCGCCGCCATCAACGAGCTTCGGCGCAATCTGATCGCAGAACTGAACGAACAGCGCTCCCACCCGCCCAGGCGCCGCGTGGGTGTGATCCCCTCCAAGCCGAAGGGACAGCCGCGGGGCACCGACCCCGTGATGATCTTCCAGGTGCTCACCGCCGAGCAGCTGACCCCGGAGCTGGCCGCACTGCGGCCCCAGTATCTCTATGTGCCCATGACGGTCATGGCCGAGAGCTTCGAGCTGCTCGCCCCTTTTATCGAGCAGGGCACCGTCCCCGTGGCGGTGCTGCCCCGCGTTATCACCGACTCGGAGACCAAGCTGGTCTACGACACGCTGGTGGGGCTCTTCGACCGCGGCATCAACGAGGCCCTGGTCGGGAACCTCGGCCACGCGATGCTGGCGCGCGCCGCGGGCATGTATGTGCGCGGCGACTTCGGCCTCAACGTCTTCAACTCCCTGACGCTGGACATGATCCGGCAGGCGGGCTTTCTGTCCGCCACCGCCTCCTTTGAGCTGCGCCTGGCCCAGATCCGGGATTTGTCGAAGACGCTGGACACGGAGATGATCGTCTACGGACGGCTGCCGCTGATGGTGTCCGACCAGTGCGTCATCAGCCACAGCTCCGGCCGCTGCTCCTGCCAGACCCCCGCCCAGATGGCCGACCGCATGGGCGCCGTGTTCCCGGTGGTCAAGGAGTTCGGCTGCCGCAACGTGATCTACAACGCCCACAAGCTTTTCCTCGCCGACAAGAAGGAGGATCTGTACGCGGCCAATCTCTGGGGTATGCGGATGCTGTTTACCACCGAAAGCCCGCGCGAATGCGTGGAGGTCGCCAAGGTCTATCTGGGCCTGTCGGATTATCAGCCGAACGTGCTGACGCGCGGCCTGTACTACCGCGGGGTAGAATGAGTTTGGAGTGTGAAGAGTGGAGAGTGGAGATATGGTGCGCCTTCGGCGCAATTTCACTCGTCCCCGAAGGGGACACAACAACTTCACTCTCCACTCTCAACTCTCCACTCTGAAAATACCGAATTGGAGAAAATCGTACCATGTCTATCATTCTGGCTTCCGCGTCGCCGAGGCGGAAGGAACTTATGCAGATGCTCGGCGTCAAAGATTTGAAAATCCTCCCCGCCGTCGGCGAGGAGAAGGCCGCCGACGGCCTGCCGCCCGAAGCGCTGGTCATGGCCCTGGCCGCCCACAAGGGGCGCGAGGTGGCCGAAAAGTGCGGCCCGGACGACGTCATCGTCGCCGCCGACACCATCGTCTGGCACCAGGGCAGGGTCTACGGCAAGCCCCACGATGAGGCGGAGGCCGCCCATATGCTGCGCAGTCTGTCGGGGAAACGGCACCAGGTTTACACCGGGGTGTGCGTCCTGCGCGGCGGTGTGGAGCTGACCGAATACGAGATGAGCTACGTGCGCTTTCGCACCCTCACAGACGACGAGATCGCCGCCTATATCGCCACCGGCGAGCCCATGGACAAGGCCGGGGCCTACGGCGCCCAAGGGAAAGCCGCCCTCTTTGTGGAGGGGATCGACGGCGACTTCTTCAACGTCATGGGCCTGCCGCTGTGCCGACTCGGGCAAATGCTGAAAGAGCAAGGGGTTGTGCTTCTTTGAAAGAATACTTGAGAAAAAACGGGCTGCGCGTCGGCATCATCGTGGCCGCCGCCGCCCTGATCATCGGACTCGGCGCTGCGGCGCGTGACGGGCGCATCGGCTTCGTGCAGAATGTGGCCGGGATCGTCAAATCCCCGATCCAGAAGGTCCTCAGCTCCACGGTCAACTGGTTTGACAGTATGTACGGATACCTGTACAAGTACGACTCGCTGATGGCGGAGAATGAATCGCTCCGCTCCCAGCTGGCCGACGCGCAGAAATCCGCCCGCGACGGCATCGAAGCCTCCGAGGAAAACTCCCGTCTGCGCCAGCTGCTGGAGCTGCGGGAAAAGCACACCGACTACGTGCTGGAGTCGGCCAAGGTGGTGCTGTGGTCCTCGTCCAACTGGTCCTCGGCCTTTACGATCAGCAAGGGCTCGTCCAGCGGCATCGAGCTGGGCGACCCGGTCATCACCGAGTACGGCGCGGTGGTCGGTCAGATCACCGAGCTCGGCACCAACTGGGCCACCGTCTCGACGCTGATCGACGTGGACATGAGCGTGGGCGCCTTCGTCGGCGCCACCGGCAACTCCGGCATGGTGGTCGGCGAATACGCCATGATGCGCGAAAAGCAGGCCAAGCTCACCTATCTGGCCGACGGCGCGCAGATCTTCGTGGGCGACGACGTGCTCACCTCCGGCTCCGGCGGCGCGTTTCCCGCGGGGCTGATGATCGGCACGCTCACCGCGGTGCAGACCGAGGCCGGCGGCCAGATCGAATACGGCATCGTCGCGCCCCAGGCCAACCTCGACTCCCTGGTGCAGGTATTTATCATTAAGGACTTTACGGTGGTGGAATAAGCCGTGAAAGATTTCTTTGAAAAATTCGACCTCAACCGCGTTCTGCGATACGCCCTGTTCATGTTCCTGACGCTGATGTTTCAGAACATGGTGCTCAGCCACATCCGGCCGCTGGGCGTGTGCCCGATGATCCTGCCGGCCGCGGCCGCCGCGGTGGGCATGTTCGAGGGCGCCACCTGGGGCCCGGTGTTCAGCCTGATCATGGGCTACTTCGCGGATATGTCCTTCGTGGAGCACGACGTGTTCTTCCTGATCGTGCTGCCGCTGTTGAGCCTGCTGTCGGCCTTCGTGTCGCAGTTTTTTATCAACCGGCGCTTCTTCGCCTTTATGGGCGTGGCGCTTTTAACGCTGCTGATCACGGCGTTTTTGCAGATGTTCAAAACCCTGGCCGGCGACGTGTGGAGCGGCGATATGCTCACGGTGGCCCTGCTGCAGACCCTGTGGTCGCTGCCGCCGGCGGCGCTGGCCTACCCGCTGCCCGCAAGGTGGAGCCGGGAGTGAGAGTGGAGTTTGGAGTTTGAAGAGTGGAGTTGTTGTGTCCGCCCCTAAAGGGACCAGGCACGTTTAAAGAAAGGCTTCGCCTTTTTGTGTGCCGTCGCGAAGCGTGCGATTTAAAATCGCGCCGAAGGCGCTCCACAACTTCACTCTCAACTCTCCACTCTCCACTCTGAGAGAAAGGAACCCCTAAATGAACAATCGTTTGATCCGACCCGGACGGCTGCTGGCCATGGCGATCGCCGTGGTGGTGATCCTGGCCGCGTATCTGTACTTCCTGTATCAGCTGCAGATCGTCCAGGGCGAGGCATACTACCACGCCAACGAGGCGCTGACCAAGACCGAGCGCACCGTCACCGCCGCCCGGGGCAATATCCTCGACCGCTACGGCCGCGTGCTGGTCTCCAACGCCGAGTGCTACAACCTCAAGATCGACACCGACAAGCTCTTTGCCAACGACGACCCCAACGCCGTCATCCTGGAGCTGGTGGACATGGTGCGCGGCTACGGCGACGAGTACACGGACGATCTGCCCATCACCAAGGAGCCGCCCTTTGAATACGACGAGAACATGACCGCCATCCAGCGCACCATGCTGGAAGCCTACTTCGTGCGCCAGGGGCTGGACCCCAACTGCACGGCGGTGGAGCTGATGAGCTATATGCGCACCCGCTACGGCATCGACAACAGCTACTCCGCCGCCGACATGCGCCTGATCGCGGGCGTGCGCTACTCCATCAACGTGCGCTACGCCATCAATACCGCCGACTACATCTTCGTCGAGGACGCCAGCATGAACCTGATCTCCTCCATCATGGAGAACAAGCTGGTGGGCATCGAGGTCAAGCGCGCCTATATCCGCCAGTATTCCACCGAATATGCCGCCCACATTCTGGGCTACGTGGGTCTGATGACCCAGGAGGAGTACGAGAAGTACTCCCTGCTCAAGTACTCCACCGACGCCATGGTCGGCAAGGACGGCATCGAGTACGCCTTCGAAAACTACCTCCACGGCCAGGACGGCAAGGTGGAGGAGACCCGCAACGCCGCCGGTACCATCCTCTCCACCGTCTACACCGAGGAGCCGGTGCCCGGCAACCACATCTACCTGACCATCGACATGGTGCTGCAGGAGCAGACCGAGCGTATTTTGGGCAACGGCGTGGAGATCCTGAAAAAGAACATCGCCCAGAAGCGCGCCGAGGGTACGGCCCGCGGCGACTACAACGTGGATCTCAAGGACAACATCACCGGCGCTTCCGCCGTGGTGGTCAACGTCAAGACCGGCGAGCCGCTGGCCCTGGCCAGCTGGCCGACCTACGACGTGCGCACCATCATCGAGGACTACCAGGACCTGCTGGAGGCCGAGAACGCGCCGCTGTTCAACCGGGCGCTGCTGGGCACCTACGCCCCCGGCTCCACCTTCAAGCCCTGCACCGCCATCGCGGGGCTGACCAAGGGCATCATCAACACCGAGACCAAGATCAAGTGCCAGGGCGTGTTTACCAAGTACGCCGCTGAAGGCTACGCCCCGGAATGCTGGATCTGGAACGCCAACCCCAAGGAGCACCTGACCCACCCGGAGGAGACCGTCACCACCGCCATCCGCGACTCGTGCAACTACTTCTTCTACACCGTGGGCCACGATCTGGGCGTTGACGACATGGGTGAATTTGCCGCCGCCTTCGGCCTGGGCCAGTACAGCGGCATCGAGCTGGTGGAGGCCAAGGGCAACATGTCCAACCAGTACAACCACCAGGACTACGCCGGCGCCGAGTGGCGCATCGGTGACACGCTGCAGGCCGCCATCGGCCAGTCCGACTCCGTGTTCACCCCCATCCAGATGGCCGAGTACTGCGCCGCCGTCGCCAACGGCGGCACCCGCTACTCCGCCTCCATTATTAAGACCATCCGCAACTTTGACTACTCCGAGAAGCTCTACGAGCGCGAGCCCGTGGTCATGTCCACCGTCGAGACCGCCCAGTACAACTGGGACGCGGTGCACGAGGGGATGTGGCTGGTGCTTAACGACTACGTCAACGAGAACAACGCCAACATCTGGGTCCCCTGCGCCTGGCGCTGCGCCGGCAAGACCGGCACTGCCCAGAAGGGCGAGGGCATCCAGAACGACGGTATCTTCATGTGCTACGGCCCCTATAAGGACCCTGAGGTCGCCATCTTCGTGGTGGTCGAGCGCGGCGGCGCCGGCGCCGACGTGCAGTTCATCGCCCGCCAGATCATGGACGCCTACATCACCATCCGCGGCTACAGCGATACCTCCGACCCGGAGATGGCTTTGCTTAAATAATTAAAAGCAATTTTTTAACAGAGAAATCTTGCAGTTTTTTCGCAATGTGTATATAATTATACAGATAAGAAATCAGTTGGTTTTTATTGGAAACGGAGAGAACGAATGAACATTGCGTTAATGGCACACGACAGAAAGAAAGAGCTGATGGTGCAGTTCTGCATCGCCTACTGCGGCATCCTGGCCGAGCACTCCCTGTGCGCGACCCATGTCACCGGGAAGCTGGTCTCCGAGGCGACCGGCCTGCCCATTACCCTGTACCTCCACGCCGAGCAGGGCGGCGCCCAGCAGATCGGTGCGCGCATCTCCTTCAACGAGATCGACCTGGTGCTGTTCTTCTGCGATCCCACCAACCCCAAGGGCTTCGACGACATCAACAAGATCGAGCGCCTGTGCGATCAGTATCAGATCCCCTTCGCCACCAACGCCGCGACTGCGGAGGTGCTGGTGCAGGGTCTGCGCCGCGGCGACCTGGATTGGCGCAACATCGTAAACCCCCAGAAAAAGTAAGGGCTGTCTTTATTGAAACAAAGAGGGATGACTGCGCTTTGGCGCAGTCATCTATTCCGTTTGAAAGGGAAATGACTATGGCGAAAGTATCCCCCCGGACGCTGTCCGGCTTTATGGAGCTGCTGCCGGCGCAGCAGATGAAGATGGAGCGCATGATGTCTGTTCTGCGCGACAGCTACGCCCTCTACGGCTTTACCCCCCTCGACACGCCGATCATCGAGTCGGCGGAGGTGCTGCTGGCCAAGGGCGGTGGCGAGACCGAAAAGCAGATCTACCGCTTTTCTAAGGGTGACAGCGACTTGGCGCTGCGCTTTGACCTGACGGTGCCGCTGGCCAAGTACGTGGCAGGGCACTACAGTGAGCTGTCCTTCCCCTTCCGCCGCTACCAGATCGGCAAGGTCTACCGCGGGGAGCGCGCCCAGCGCGGCCGCTTCCGCGAGTTTTACCAGGCCGACATCGACGTCATCGGCGACGGGAAGCTCGACATCCTCAACGAGGCGGAGATCCCCGCCATCATCTACAACACCTTCACCCGCCTGGGGATCACCAGGTTCAAGATCAAGGTCAACAACCGCAAGATCCTCAACGGCTTCTACGCCATGAACGGCATGAGCGAGAAGGCCGGCGAGATCATGCGCACCGTGGACAAGCTCGACAAGATCGGCGCCGAGAAGGTCAAGCAGCTCTTGATCGAGGAGGTCAAAATGCTGCCCTACAAGGCCGAGAACGTGCTGGACTTCATGGCCATCACCGGGTCGAATGCCGAGGTGATCGAGGGGCTGGAGCGCTTCCGCGGCATGAACGAGACCTTTGACCAGGGTCTCGACGAGCTGAAAACCGTGACAGGCTGCCTCAAGGATTTCGGCGTGCCGGAGGAAAACTTCGCCGTCGACCTGACCATCGCCCGTGGCCTGGACTACTACACGGGCACCGTCTACGAGACCGAGATGACCGAGCACCCCGAGATCGGCTCCGTCTGCTCCGGCGGACGCTATGACAATCTGGCCGAGTACTACACCGACAAGCAGCTGCCCGGCGTGGGCATCTCCATCGGCCTGACCCGCCTGTTCTACGTGCTCAATGAGCAGGGGCTGTTGTCCGACGAGCTGATTACCGCCCCCTGCGACGCGCTGGTGCTGCCCATGACGGAGGAGCTGGGAAGCGCCATCGCCGCAGCCACCGCCCTGCGTGCCGCCGGGGTGCGCACACAGCTTTACGGCGAAAAGAAAAAGTTCAAGGCCAAGATGAGCTACGCCGACAAGCTGGGCGTCCCCTTTGCCGTGCTCATCGGTGAGGACGAGATCGCCGCGGGCGTGCTGTCCGTCAAGGATATGCAGTCCGGCGAGCAGGTCAAGCTCAGCCCCGATGAGGCCGCGGCCTATATCCGCCAGCGCGTCGACGAACGCAACCGCGGCGCGGTTATTAGAGAATAAGCACATTTTCGATAGAGGAAAAGAGGAAGAATGAGAATGACACAGTCCAGAACACATACCTGTAACGAGCTGCGGCTTGAAAATGTCGGTCAGAAGGTCAAGCTGGTCGGCTGGATGGAGAACGTCCGCGAGGTCGGCAGCAACTTTGCCTTCGTCGTCCTGCGCGACTTCTACGGCACCACCCAGATCGTGGTGGAGACCGAGGAGATGATGCGCGCCGTCAAGGCCATCAACAAGGAGTCCACCATCTCCGTGGAGGGCACGGTGCGCGAGCGCGCCAGCAAGAACCCCAAGCTCGACACCGGCGACATCGAGGTCGTGCCCGAAAAGATCGAGGTGCTCGGCCGCTGCCGCTACAACGAGCTGCCCTTTGAAATCAACCGCAGCCGCGACGCCGACGAAATGCAGCGCCTCAAGTACCGCTACCTCGACCTCAGAAATCCCGCGGTCAAGAAGAACATCATCCTGCGCTGCAACGTGGTCTCCGCCCTGCGCCAGGCCATGACCGAGCACGGCTTTTTGGAGATCACCACCCCGATCCTCACCGCCTCCTCCCCCGAGGGCGCGCGCGACTATCTGGTCCCGGCCCGCAAGCACCCCGGCAAGTTCTACGCTCTGCCCCAAGCGCCCCAGCAGTTCAAGCAGCTGCTGATGACCTCTGGCTTTGACCGCTACTTCCAGATCGCGCCCTGCTTCCGCGACGAGGACGCCCGCGGCGACCGCTCCCCCGGCGAGTTCTACCAGCTGGATATGGAGATGGCTTTCGCCACGCAGGAGGACGTGTTTGCGGTGCTGGAGGACGTGCTGCCCCCGATCTTCGCTAAATTCGGCACCTATGACATCGCCTCCGCCGCGCCCTTCAAGCGCATCCCCTATCTCGAGGCGATGGAGACCTACGGCTCCGACAAGCCCGATCTGCGCATCGATCTCAAGCTGCAGGATATGACCGCCCTGGTGGAGGGCTCGGACTTCGGCCCCTTCGCCGCGGGCAACACGGTCAAGGCCATCGTGGTGGAAAACTGCGCGCTGACCCGCAAGCAGATCGACAAGCTCTGCGCCGACGTGGAAGTGCAGGCCGGGGCCAAGCCCTTCTGGTTCAAGGTGGACGAGAACGGGGAGCTGGCCGGCGGCGTTGCCAAGTTCCTGGCCGACCGCAGGGACACCGTGGTGACGGCCCTGGGTCTCAAGCCCGGCACGCTGGTGGGCGTGGCCGCGGGCAAGCGCGATCAGGCCCTCAAGACCGCGGGCGTGCTGCGCAAGATACTGGGCGCCGCGGTGCCCGGCCATATGGACAAGGAGCGCTACGAATTCTGCTGGATCGTCGACTTCCCCATGTACGAGATCGGCGAGGAGTCCGGCGAGCTGGAATTCTGCCACAACCCGTTCTCCATGCCCTCGGGCGGGCTGGACGTGCTGCTCAAGGCCGAGCGCGGCGAGGTCGACCCTCTCACCATCACCGCCGACCAGTACGATCTGGTCTGCAACGGTGTGGAGCTTTCTTCCGGCGCGGTGCGCAACCACGATCCCGAGATCATGATCAAGGCCTTCGAGATGGTGCGTCTGGGCGAGGAGGACGTCAAGAAGAAGTTCCCCGCCATGTACAACGCCTTCTGCTACGGCGCGCCCCCGCACGCCGGCATCGCCCCGGGCGTGGACCGCATGGTCATGCTCCTGGCGGGCGAGGACTCCATCCGCGAGGTCATCCCCTTCCCCATGAACAAGAACGCCCAGGACGTCCTGATGGGCGCCCCCTCCGAGGTAACAAAAAAGCAGCTCGACGAACTGCACATCGCGGTAGTGGGCGACACGGAAGAATAACACACCACAGGAGAGGGAGACGGCGTTTATGTTTGCCAGCATTAAGAGCCTGGGCGTCAGCGGGATCGGCGGCTACGGCGTGGCCGTGGAGACCTATATCTCCAGCGGTCTGCCGGGCTTCGATATCGTCGGTCTGCCCGACGCCGCCGTCAAGGAGGCCCGCGAGCGCGTGCGCGCCGCCATCAAAAACAACGGCTTTCGCTTCCCGGTCAGCAGGCTCACCGTAAACCTCGCCCCGGCGGATAAGAAAAAAGCCGGTACGGTCTACGATCTGCCGATCCTGGTGGGCATCCTGGCCGCCTCCGGCGACATCGCCCACCCCGGCGCGGACGCCGCCTTCTTCGGGGAGCTGAGCCTGACCGGTGCGCTCCGCCCGGTGCCCGGCGCGCTGCCCATGGCGCTCTCCGCCGGACGGGAAGGGGTGCGCCGCCTCTTTGTTCCGGCGGCAAACGCTGCCGAGGCCGCCTTTGCCGAGAACGTGGAGGTCTACCCCGTCAAGGACGTGCAGGCGCTGATCCGCCATCTGCGCGGAGAGGAAGCGATAGAACCCGCCGCGCCCCCCAAGCCTGTAGCCGACAGCCGCGCACTGCCGGATTTTGCCGACGTTAAGGGACAGGAAAACGTCAAGCGTGCGCTGGAGATCGCCGCCGCAGGCGGCCACAACATTCTGATCGTCGGCCCGCCGGGTGCGGGCAAGTCGATGCTCGCCAAGCGGCTGCCCGGAATTTTGCCGGACATGAGCCGGGACGAGATGATCCAGACCACGGAGATCCACTCCGTGGCGGGGCTGACCAGTCAAGAGCACCCCATCGTCGCTGCGCGGCCCTTCCGCGCGCCACACCACACGGTGTCCGCGGCGGGTCTTTCCGGCGGCGGAACCGTGCCCCGTCCGGGTGAGATCAGCCTGGCCCACAACGGCGTGCTGTTTCTCGACGAGCTGCCGGAGTTTCACCGGGACGTGCTGGAGGTGCTGCGCCAGCCGCTGGAGGACGGGCAGGTCACCGTCTCGCGTGTGGCGGGCTCGGTCACCTACCCCAGCCGCTTCATGCTGGTGTGCGCGATGAACCCCTGCAAATGCGGCTGGTACGGGCACCCCTCGGGCCGCTGCCGCTGCTCGGAGAACGAAGTGCGCCGCTACCACAGCCGTATCTCCGGTCCGCTGCTGGACCGCATCGACCTGATCGTCGAGGTTCCGGCCCTGGATTTTGAGGAGCTGCGCGGCAAAACCGCGGCGGAGAGCTCCGCCGCAGTCAAGGCGCGGGTCGACGCGGCGCGTCAGATCCAGCGCGAGCGCTTCGGCAGCGGTCTTTGCAACGCAGCCATGGAGAGCAGGGAGCTCAAGACCTGGTGCGCCCTGGACGAAGAGGGCGAGGCGCTGATGAAGGCCGCCTTCGACGCGATGAACCTCTCCGCCCGCAGCTATGACCGCATCCTGCGCGTGGCCCGCACCATCGCGGACCTGGCCGGCTGTGACGCCATTGAAAGCGTCCACCTGGCCGAGGCCATTCAATACCGTACCTTTGACTTGAACGCCTGATTTTCAGGCGTTCTTTTTTGCGGAAATATTTACCAGGCAATTTTAAGAATTGAAACGGGAACCTTTTGGGGCCGTTTTCTGTCTTATCAGTAGTCTCTCCCAGATATTGTAACTTTTGGTGACTATTTGTTTCCGCTTTGTGGTTGATGGGAAACAAACCAACGCAGTAAAATACTATAAAGCATTGTATGACCACGGAGAAGTCGGAGAGACGGAAAGGAAAGACGATGAGTAAAAAAGGAATTCGCATCTGCGCGGTGCTGCTGGTCCTGCTGATGTGCCTGTCGCTGCTGCCAATGGCGGCCTGGGCCGACGGCGCCACATTGAAGGAAATTGTCAATGAGGTTCCCGCGACATGCACCACAGACGGTATGAAAAAATACTGGCTTGATACCAACGGCGATGTCTATCTGAGCGACCCCACCGAAACAGGCGAGATCGGCGCAGAGATCACGGACCGCTCCGGCTACACGGGGACCATGCCGGTTATCCCGGCCGGCCACAAGCTCGTCGAGCATGACGCTGTCGCCTCCACCTGCAAGGATCAGGGAACAGCGGCTTACTGGGAGTGCAGCGAGTGCCACAAGCTCTTCTCCGACGCCGCCGGTACAACGGAAATTACGGCTCCGGCTGCGCTTGAGCTGGCCGCGCACACCTTCCAGGACGGCAAATGCACCGTCTGCGGGGAGGCTGACCCCGACTACACGGCTGCCCTGACCGGTGAGGTCGTCATCCTCGGTTCGCCCTATCCCGGCGAAACCCTGACGGCGGATCTTGAAAACAGCAACGCCACGGGCAGCATCTTCTATGAGTGGGGCTACAGCGGCGGAGGCAGCATCGAGGGCGCTACGAGCGAAAGCTACACAGTCAAAGAGACAGACGTCGGCAAAGCCCTTATCTGCGTGGTGACCACCTCGGATCAAAACGGCAAGCTGACCAGCGGGAGCGTGACGATCGAAAAAACGCCGGCTAAAACCTACAGCCTGTCTGTCAATTACAATGCCGGCGGCAAGGTTTCCTATTCGGTTGACGGCGCGGAAAGCAGCACCTTCCCCGCCGGAAAAGGACTCGCCGTCGATGAGGGCAGCAAGGTCAATTTGACGATCACGCCCGATGGCGGCTATGCCGTGAAGGATGTGCTGGTAAACAACGTAAGCCAGGGTGCGATCACCTCTTACGCCATCTCCTCGATGAGTCAGGATACAAGGGTCGTCGTAACCTTTGAGAAGCAGGCCGCGCCCAGCTATACCGTCTCCGTCGGTGCGCCCAGCCTGGTCAAGAACGGCGTCTACTCTTACGATGTCACGGTGAAGGACGCTTCCGGCAACGCCGTATCCGATACCGGCAGCACCAAGGTCGAATTCGTCCTGTCCTACCCCTCCGGCATGACCTCCGCCAGCCATACCTACGACGTCAAGCACAACGGCACCGAGTCTGTCAGCTTCAACGCCCTGGCCGACGGCGTGCACGTATACGGCACCAAGTTCTCCCCCTATGTCCTGACGGCAACACCCGCGCCGCTGACCGGCACGGTGAAAATCAGCGGCTCCACCACCGTGGGCAGCACGCTGACGGCCAAGGTCACCGACACGAATAACACCGGCAATCTCAGCTATCAGTGGAAGCGCGCCGGAACCGCCATCACCGGCGAGACCGGGAGCACCTACGTCACCCGCAGCGCCGACGTGGGCAAGGCCATCACCTGCGACGTCACCAGCAATGTGCAGACCGGCACGCGCTCAAGCAACGCCCTGACGATCACCACCGAGGCCGTCCACAAGGTCAAGGTAGTGGCCTATCCCTCCAACCGGGGCACCGTCTCCGTCGGTCAGGTGCTGGACAGCAACGGAAAGGCAAGCACCTATAAACCGACCAAGGACACAAACGGCAATTACCTTGTGCCCGACGGCTACAGCGTCCAGTTCGTGATCACGCCCAGCAAAAATTACCGCACCTCCCGCGTCATCACCGACGGCAACAAGGTCGTGAAGGACGTCAAGGACGGCGAGATCCCCAGCTTTGTCGTCTGGAGCAGCACGAGCGACGCGACCTATACGGCGGTCATGCAGTACATCGGCTCCAGCCCCCGCACCGGGGACAACGCCAACATGCCCCTCTGGACAGAGCTTGGCGCGGCGTCGCTGGTCATCCTGGCCGCGGCCCTGATCGTGATGAAGAAAAAGAAAGTGTTCTAATGGCACAAAAGTACAAACCCCTGCGGCGTTTGCCGCAGGGGTTTGCGTTGTCCGTCAGAAGCCGAGCAGATACAGCATACCGCTGAGTCCGACGGCGATGTACACAATTTTTGTCAGACGCTCCTTGCTGATATGTCCCACAATGCGCCCCGCCAAAATAAACCCAATAACCGTACCGAAAAGACCGGGAACCAGATAGCGGATATGCCCCGCGTTCAGAAGGTCGGAGCTCAGCCGCAGGACCAGGGTGGGCGCGGTGTTGATGGTAAAGATCATCTGCGTGTCGGCCAGAAATTCCTCGTGGCTGTCCGTGTGCGCGAGGAAGTACAGCACCATCAGCGGCCCACCCACGGCAAACAGGCCGCTGCCGAGGCCGGAGATTATGAAGGTGCCAGCCGCCATCCAGGGTGTCCACCGCCGCACCTGTTTGCCCGATAGCGTGAAATGATACAGGCACAGCAAGAGCAAAAAGCCGCCGAAAATCCGCTTGAGCAGCGCTCCGTCCAGATCCAGAGAGGCACGGATAATGAGCAGGGAGCTCACGGAATAGACCAGAAAGGGCACGATGATCTTGCGCGGCGTCAAATACCGACGATAGCGCAGGGCAAGAGGCAGTGTCAGAAATACGTTGATGATGGAGGTGACCGCCGCGGCCTGGGGTACCGGCAGATAGGCCGAATAGACCAGCGTGGCAAAAATCCCGCTGCCAAAGCCGCAGACCCCCTGGGAAATGCCCCCCATGAGCACAATCAGCGCGATGATAAAAAACGGGCCGGTCATCCATCTGCCCTCCTTTTGCTTTTCTCCCGACATCCTACCACAGTCCGCCGCCGCAGGCAATAAAAATTCGCAAAAGGCGTGGCGCTTTCATGCGCTTTGTGGTACAATATTCCGGCAAAACCGCAGAAAAGGAAGAACCGAATGAACGATATTATCCTGTTAAAGATCGGGGAAATCATCCTCAAGGGCTTAAACCGCCGCAGCTTTGAGCAGAAGCTGCTGAACAATATCCGCCGCCGCCTGTCCAAGCTGGGCAAGTACCGCGTGTATCTGATGCAGTCCACGGTCTACGTGGAGGGCGAGGACGGGGCCGACATGGACGCTGCCTTCGAGGCGCTGCAGAAGGTCTTCGGCATCGTCAGCATGAGCCGGGCTGCCGCCTGCGAAAAGGATAAGGACGCCATCGTCGCCCTGGCCAAGGAATACGTGCGCGAGGATATGCAGCGCGTCAAGAGCTTCAAGGTGGAGTCCAAGCGCTCGGACAAGGCTTTCCCCATGACCAGCGTGGAGCTGAGCCAGTATGTGGGCGGCGAGCTTAGCGACGCCTTCCCCGACGTGGAGGTGGACGTACACAACCCGGAGCTCACGGTGCACGTGGAGGTGCGGGATCTGGCCGCCTATGTCCACGGCGCGCCCATCCCCGGCGCGGGCGGCATGCCCGTCGGCTCCAACGGCGTGGCGGTGACGCTGCTCTCCGGCGGGATCGACAGCCCCGTGTCCACCTATATGATCGCCAAGCGCGGCGTACGCCTGATCCCGATCCACTTCTTCTCCTTCCCCTATACCTCCCAGCAGGCCAAGGACAAGGTGGTGGAGCTGGCCCGGCTGCTGACGCCCTACTGCGGGCGCATGCGCATGGAGGTCGTGCCCTTCACGCACATTCAGGAGGAGATCCGCGCCAAGTGCCCCGAGGAGTATTTCACGCTGATCATGCGCCGCTTCATGATGCGCATTGCCGAGCGCATTGCCAAGGATAACGGCGCCAAGGCCATCGTCACGGGCGAGAATCTCGGCCAGGTGGCAAGCCAGACCATGGAGGCCATGGCCTCCACCCAGGCGGTCACCGACCTGCCGGTCTTGCAGCCGCTGATCGGCATGGACAAGGGCGAGATCGTCGCCATGGCGCGGAAAATCGGCACCTTTGACACCTCGATCCTGCCCTACGAGGACTGCTGCACCGTGTTCACCCCGCGCCATCCGCGCACCCACCCGACCATTGCCGAGGTGGAGCAGGCCGAAAGCGCCCTGGACATCCAGGCGCTGGTGGACGAGGCCATGCAGGGCCTGGAAAGGATCGCGATCGAGCATGAGTAAGACCTACAACACGGAGATCATCTCCGTCGGCACCGAGCTGCTGCTCGGTCACGTGACCAACACCGACGCACGGGACATCTCCGAGATGCTCTCGAAAATCGGCATCAACGTCAAGTACCACACCGTGGTGGGCGATAACCCCGAGCGCCTGCGCGAATGCGTGCGCATCGCCGGGGAGCGCGCAGACATCATCATCACCACCGGCGGCCTCGGCCCCACCTGCGACGATCTGACCAAGCAGATCCTGGCCGAGTGCTTCGGGGTGAAGCTGGTGCGCAACGAGACCGAGTACCAGGGCCTCTACGAATATATCAACTACGGCCGCAAGCTCACCGAGAACAACTATGTGCAGGCCATGCTGCCCGAAGGCTGCACAGTGTTCCACAACAACTGGGGCACCGCGCCGGGCTGCGGCTTTGAAAAGGACGGCAAGATCGTCGTGATGATGCCGGGCCCGCCCAAGGAGTGCGACCCGATGTTCGAGAACTGCGCCATCCCCTACCTCAAAAAGCTCTCCGGCGAGCAGATCGTCTCCCACTCCGTGCGCATCTTCGGCATGGGCGAGAGCGCGGTGGATCAGATCTTCGCCGAGGAAATGAACGCCATGATCAACCCCACCATGGCCCCCTACGCCAAGGAGTGCGACTGCCTGCTGCAGATCACCGCCAAGGCGGGAAGCGAGGCCGAGGCCGAGGAGATGATCGCCCCTGTGATGCAGCACGTGATGGACAAGCTGGGCGATGTGGTCTACGGTGTGGATATCGAATGCGTGGAGGAGGCGGTCATGGCCCTCTTGAAGGAGCAGAAGTTGACCTTCTCCACCGCCGAGAGCTGCACCGGCGGCGACATTGCCCACCGCTTCACCGATCTGCCCGGGGCCAGCGCCTTCTTCAAGGGCGGCGCCGTGACCTACACCAATGAGGTCAAGACGGCCCTGCTGGGCGTCGACCCGGTGCTGCTGGAGGAAAAGGGCGCGGTGAGCTTCGAGGTCGCCAAGGCCATGGCTGAGGGCATCCGGGAGCGTCTGGGCACTGACATGGCTGTAAGCGTGACGGGGCTGGCCGGGCCGGACGGCGACGGCGTGCACCCCGTGGGCACGGTGTTCATCGCCCTGGCGGTGGAGGGGCAGACCTATGTCCGCGAGACCTTCATGGGCATCAATCGCACCCGCAGCTTCATCCGCCGCATGGCCGGCAACCATGCCTTTGACATGATGCGCCGCTACATGAGCGGCCTGCCGGTACTCACGGAGTAAACGAAAAAAGAGAACCGATCAACGGTTCTCTTTTTTTGTTTACCCTTACGCGTCCAGCCAGTCGCAGGCGGCGAGGGCGGCGACCGCGCCGTCGGCCACGGCGGTGGTCAGCTGGCGCACGGACTTGGTGCGGCAGTCACCCGCCACAAAAACGCCCGGCGTCCTGGTGCGGCAGTCCTCGCCCGCGGCGGCGTAGCCCGCGCGGTCCAGCTCCATAAAATCGGCATAGGTTCCGTTATCCGGCGCGTGGCCGATAGCGACAAACAGGCCGCCGAGTGAGATCTCACGGCGCTGACCGTTCTGCGTAACGGCGATGCCGGTCAGCTCCCCGTCACCGAGAAGCTCCGTCACAGTCGCGCCCAGTACGAACTCCACATTTTCCTTCTTCTCCAGGGCTTCGACCAGCTTCTGCTCACCCCGGAAGGAATCCCGCCGGTGGATCAGGTAGACCTTACGGCAGGTCTCGCTCAAAAGCAGGGCGTCCTGCAGGGCGCTGTTGCCGCCGCCGTTGACGGCCACATCCTGGCCCTTGTAAAAGGCCCCGTCACACACGGCGCAGTAGCACACGCCGCTGCCGACGAGCGCTTCCTCACGGGCAAGGCCCAGCATACGCGGACGCGCGCCGACGGCGACGATCAGGGCGCGGCCCTGAAATGCGGCGCCGGATTCGCAGACGACCGTCTTGACGCCGTCGGCCTCACGCATGGCGGTGACCTCCTCCAGCTCGACCTCGGCCCCCTGCTCCATGGCCTGCTCCAGGAGCTTATCACCCAGCTCCGTGCCGGAGATGGACACAAAGCCGGGGAAATTCTCCACTCGGGGGCTCCAGGTGATCTGGCCGCCGAAGGCGTTCTTTTCGATGACCAGCACACTTTTTCCCGCGCGGCGGGCATAAGTGGCGGCTGTCAGCCCCGCCGGGCCGCCGCCGATGATGATGATATCGTAAAGCATGCGCGTTGTCTCCTTATATGTTGTCGCTTGCCACAAAAGGCTTACGGATTGCCACACCAGTGACCTCGGTCACTGGTTCGCAATGACGGAAAGGGCTTTTGCGGCAAGCGCGTTTACCCTATCGTTTGTCATTGCGAGCCAGTGCGCACACTGGCGCGGCAATCCGCTTTTCCTTACCGGGCAGCCGGGTCGTTACTTGCTGAGGACGGCCTTGATGGCGCCGGCGCCGGCGTAATTTTCAAAGCCCTCGGCATTAGGGACGATAAGTGTGGGCGCCTGCTTGACGCCGTAGCTGACGGCCAGCTCCGCGTTTTCATCGGCCAGCAGCTTGTTGTAGGCAAAGCCCGCCTTGTCAAGGTAGCTGCAGGCGATGCGGCAGTTGGGGCAGGTGGCCGTGGCAAAGAGGATGGGCGTGGCCTGCTCGGGCGCGACAGCGGCGGCGTTGGCCGCGGCCACGACCTGGCCGGGACGGGGCACGCTCTCGCCCTCGGCAAGAGGACCCTCATGGCGCAGGACGGAGCGGTCGATGACGTACTCCTTGCGCTCCTTGTACTCCTGGGTCTTGCCGACGTTCCAGTTCTGCACTGGGCGGTAGTAGCCGGTGATACGGCTGTAGACCTCGGCGGTCTCGCCGCAGTCGGGGCAGGTGAACTGCTCGCCGGTCAGGTAGCCGTGGTTCTTGCAGACGGAGTAGGTGGGGCTGAGGGTGTAGTAGGGCAGCTTGTAGTTCTCGGCGATCTTGCGCACGAGGTTGGCCGCCGACTGCCAGCTGGGGAGCTTCTCGCCCAGGAAGGCATGGAAGACGGTGCCGGAGGTGTAGCGGGTCTGCAGATCGTCCTGAATGTCCAGCGCCTCGAAGATGTCCTCGGTATAGCTGACGGGCAGGTGGGAGGAGTTGGTGTAGTAGGGCGTTCCGCCGGGCTCGGCCGCGGTGATGATGTCGGGATAGGTCTCCACATCGTGCTTGGCCAGACGGTAGGAGGTGGACTCGGCCGGGGTAGCCTCGAGGTTATACAGGTCGCCGTACAGCTCCTGATAATCGCTCAGGCGCTCGCGCATATGGTCGAGCACTTCCTTGGTAAACTGCTGGCACTTGGGGTCGGTCATGTCGCAGCGCAGCCACTTGGCGTTCAGGCCCGCCTCGTTCATGCCCACAAGACCGATGGTGGAGAAGTGGTTGTTGAAGGTGCCGAGGTAGTACTTGGTGTAGGGGTAGAGGCCCGCGTCAAGCAGCTTGGTGATGACGTCGCGCTTGACCTTGAGAGAGCGCGCGGCCAGATCCATGAGCTTGTCCAGGCGCTTGTAGAAGTCGGCCTCGTCCGCGGCGAGATAAGCCAGGCGCGGCATGTTCAGCGTCACGACGCCGACAGAGCCGGTGGACTCGCCGGAGCCGAAGAAGCCGCCGGATTTCTTGCGCAGCTCCCGGAGGTCCAGGCGCAGACGGCAGCACATCGAGCGCACGTCGCTCGGCTCCATGTCGGAGTTGATGTAGTTGGAGAAGTAGGGGGTGCCGTACTTGGCGGTCATCTCGAAGAGGAGCTTGTTGTTCTCGGTCTCGGACCAGTCAAAGTCACGGGTGATGGAGTAGGTGGGGATGGGGTACTGGAAGCCGCGGCCGTTGGCGTCGCCCTCGATCATGATGTCGATGAAGGCCTTGTTGACCATGTCCATTTCCTTCTTGCAGTCGCCGTAGGTGAAGTCCATCTCCTTGCCGCCGACGATGGCCGGCAGATCCTTCAGGTCCGCGGGCACGGTCCAGTCGAGGGTGATGTTGGAAAACGGCGCCTGGGTGCCCCAGCGGGACGGGGTGTTCACGCCGAAGATGAAAGATTCGATGCACTGCTTGACTTCCTTGTAGGAGAGGTTGTCCACCCGGACGAAGGGAGCAAGGTAGGTGTCGAAGGAGGAGAACGCCTGCGCGCCCGCCCATTCGTTCTGCATGATCCCGAGGAAGTTCACCATCTGGTTGCAGAGGCTGGAGAGGT
>JAFTGE010000125.1 GCA_017458085.1 Oscillospiraceae bacterium | reverse complement strand
GGCATGGACGCCATCGGCTCCGATGAACAGGGCCACGCGAAGATCGACTATGACAAATGTGTCTCCTGCGGCATGTGTCTGGTCAACTGTCCCTTTGGCCCGATTGCCGACAATAGTCAGATATTCCAGCTGATCCAGTCCATCAAGTCCGGCACGGAGGTTATTGCCATCATTGCCCCGGCCTTTGTCGGCCAATTCCCCGGCGCGACGCCCGCCAAGCTCCGCAAGGCCATGCGCATTCTCGGCATGAGCGACACGGTAGAGGTCGCCATCGGCGCCGACCTCTGCACGATCGAGGAGGCGGAGGACTTCTTGGATAAGGTCCCCGCCAAGCAGCCCTTCATGGGCACTTCCTGCTGCCCGGCGTGGAGTGTGATGGCCAAGCGCATGATGTCCGACCATCCGGAGTACATCTCCATGGCGCTGACGCCCATGGTTATCACCGCGCGTCTTGTGAAGAAGGATCATCCGGAGGCCAAAATCGTCTTTGTCGGTCCCTGCGCCGCCAAGAAGCTGGAGGCCAGCCGCCGCCATGTCCGCTCGGATGTGGACTTTGTGCTGACCTTTGAGGAGATTAACGGTATGTTCCGCGCTAAGGACATTGATTTCAAGACCCTGGAGCCGGACGCGTGCGATACCGATTTTGACGTGGGAACGGCTGCCGGACGCGGCTTTGCCGTGGTAGGCGGCGTCGCCGCTGCGGTGAAGGACCATATTGCCCACATCGCGCCCGAGCGGGAGGTCATGATCGAATACGGCGACGGACTGCGTGAGTGCAAAAAGATGCTGCTGATGGCCAAGGCCGGAAAGCGCGACGGGTATCTGCTGGAGGGTATGGCATGTCCCGGCGGCTGCGTGGCGGGCGCGGGTACGATTACCCCGGTGAAAAACTCCACCGTCAACGTCGCCAGGTATAAAGCCGCCGCGGAGAAACAAACCGCCGGTCAGAGCAGCTATGCCAACCGGCTCAAGGAGGCAGAGGAATGAAAACCGACAACAAGACCCTTCGTTTTATCACGCGCAGCGCTATGGGCGTTGCATTGGTGATCGTGGCGCAGCTGCTGGGGAAAGCCTTCCCCGCGGGCGCCGTAATCACCGGCCCCTTCGGTGTCAACCAACTGGTTACGGGCAGTCTCGTCAACTGCGTGCTGTTTGTCTTTACCGCCATCGGCGGGCTCTGGTGCGGTGTCACCGTGGGCATCGTCTCGGCGCTGTTGGCTTCGGTCATCGGGGTCGGTCCCGCGGTTTTGGCGGTGGTGCCGCTGGTGGCCTGCGGTAACGCGCTGCTGTGCGTTGTCTTCTCCCTGGTGACGGAGAAGCTGCATGCGTCCCGACCGGCGGGCGCTGTCGCGGCGGCGGTATGCAAGTGCGCCTTTTTGTGGCTGACGGTTCCGCAGCTATTAAAGCTTGTGGGCGCTCCGGAAAAAAAGGCGGCGGCCCTGTCCGTCATGTTCTCCTGGCCTCAGGGCTGCACGGCCCTGATCGGCGGAGCGCTTGCGCTGCTGATCATCCCGCGGCTGAAAACCATGAAGGAAGTTTGAATAAAAAGAACGCCGAAAGGCGTTCTTTTTTGCTGTAATATGGAGCGACGGAAAAGCTATCCGCGGCTTTTTTCGTGCAAAAGGGAGCGCCGGTGGGGAATGAACGCCGGAAGAGGACTTGAATTCGTAACAAAATGATGGTATAATACCCTATCATTTCGCATAGATTCAGTTTCGTTTGAAAGGACGGTGCGAGGATTGCGGAAGAAAACCTTATGGATTCTGACAATGATGGTCCTGTGCCTCGTGCTTTATATGATCGTGGTTTCCCGCATGGAAAGCGGGGCCAGCGTGATCTTTCCCGGCAGTGAGGGGACCTTTATCCGCACGGACGGCGTGAACTTTTCTGACCTCAATGTAACGCCGGAGCCGGAACCCACCATTGACATTTGGCCCAAGTTGACCACGCAGGATTTTGAAAACAATACCTATTTGCAGATCGTCAACAACAACAATCTGCTCTCCTCCGCCTATGAGCCGGAGGTTTCCAAGATTGCGCGCACGCGCTATATGATGTACAGCACCGAGTATATGCCGGAGCTGGACGCCTTTTTGGATGCGATTGAGGCGGCGGGCTTTGAGTATTTCATTGGCGGCGCTTACCGCTCCTATTCCTATCAGGCGCATGTGTACAATTCCAAGGCCAGCCAGATCGCCTATGAGCTGGCGGGCGGCCGCACCATCGACTATACCGATCCGCTGTATGCTGAGGCGGCGGAGGCGGCCAAATCCATCACCGCGCCTCCCGGCGCCAGTGAGCATCAGCTGGGCCTTGCCATCGATATCCTGGACCGAAACCGCTCCCGCATTGTGTACAGTGACATGAACCAGGAGCTGTATGCCTGGCTGGACGAGCATTGTGCCGAGTACGGCTTTATTAAGCGGTATCCGACCCGCAAGCTCCTCCTGACCGGCTGGGATGAGCCCTGGCATTACCGCTATGTGGGCAAGGAGGTCGCCACCTTCGTCATGGAGCAGGGCATCTGCTACGAGGAATTCTACGCCCACTATTTCCCGGACTTTGAATATTAACAACAGGAGATGTCAGAAAAATAGTCCAGCAACTTGGCTATTATGCTGCCGGGAGGGGTTGTCCCTCCTGGCGGCGAAACGCAAAATACCAAAACATATCCGAGGCGAATTCGTTCATGAATCTGCCTCGGATCTCTGCATATATTTGGGCCGTTTTGGGATGGTGCCTCTTTCAGTCCAGATAGAAAAAATAACCGCTGATTTCCTCAACTCCATAGTATTTTGACATAGTCTGGTTGATGTAATGGTTCGGGTCTTGGCGGATGTACTGCCAGACGTAGAAGTCGGAATAAGGCGTGTTAGGAATGATATAGGGTATGTGCAGTTTGGCTTCTCCGCTACGGATCATATCCTGGATCAACTCTTCGTTGTATGTATACCGGTAGTGCGTAACGCGCAAATCGTCTACGGCGACATAGCCCCAATATAACGTGAAGCAGAGGCAAATTGTGCTGACAAGACACAAGGCCGGTTGAAGCTTTGTTTCAAACAAGGGTCTGTAAAGCACCGCGCAGGCGAGCAGCAAATACAGCATCGCAATATGCGTACTGCGCTCGGAAAGATACAGCGCGAAAGTTAGCACAAACTGCGCCGCCAGAGAGGCGGCAACAAAGGCCAGACAGAGGACTCGCGTGTCCCGGTCCAGCTCTAGTTGGCGGTGAAGCACGTAGCCCAAGGCGAAAAACGCCAGCAGGGGCCAGAATTTCAGATAACTGAGTAGGACGCTAAGAAAATTTTTGACCATGAACCCAAGGCTGGGCTTTGCTATTTTGGTCAGCAGTTCAGCCGGGGCGAAGGCCAGAAGCAGAAAACCGAGAACCATAGCTATAAAGGATGTGACCTGCCAGCGCCGGAGTTTCTCCCGCCTGTAAAACCTGGTCAGCGCCAGAAAGACCATAGATAGAAAAACAGCCGCTACAGAGGAGTTTTCTGCATAGTTTCCAACAAGCAGAGAAAGCAGAGCGTATAGAACCTCCAAACCAATATTCATGGTTTGGCCTCGGCTATAGTGCAAGACCTGCGGAATCAGCCATAGAAGAACGATTACCTCACACCACAGGTAGTTAACGGAACCGTCCAGCCAAAGAAACACGGTTCCAAACACCTGGGAAAGCAGCCAAACGACGCAAAAAACAGTTGCCAGCAAAAGCAAGTTCTGGTTTTGAACGGAAAAGGAGGAAAACAAAAATGCAAGGCGGTAAATCAGGAAAATATAAAGCGTGAATATCAACGCGTTAACGATGTTGAAAATCGTTTTCGGATACATCAGAAAAAGCTGAACAAAGAAGTGCGGAATGACTCGTCCGTTTGTTGTATGCCAATGGGCGTTCATGGAGGGGAAAATGTCGGAGATTTGCTGTATCCGGCTCCCATCGGCAAAACTGAACATATAGCAATAATCATCGCCGGACAGCGGCGTCAGATGGTTGCAGTACAGGATAATAATAAAGATAAGTACCAGAGCTAGAAAGAGACAGAGCTTGGAAGCATTTGCCCTTCGTAAAAACAAAAGCATGTATGGATTCTCTCCTTTAACGGGACAGAAAGCTGTCAATTTGAGGTTTATAAAGTGAAAAAAATATAACATATGGCCAAATGAATGTCAATTCGTTTCCCGGCTCACAGGACGACATAAAGCTCGACCTCCCGCAAAAAGAACGCATGTGCGAAAACCCTCTGTCCGTTGCAAAAAACACTTGCAATGGACGGAGGAACGTGCTATTATCAGTACAGTAAGGATTTGGTTATGTCAGAGTGGGTCGCGACCCACTCTTTTTTGTGAGACTTTTTGACTGCGTATTTTTGGGTAAGGTGAGTGCCGAATGAGTAAAATCACAGAGAAGGTCACCGCGTTGGCGCGTCCGGTGGTCGAGGAAGAGGGCTGCACCCTTTGGGATGTGGAGTATGTCCGTGAGGCGGGCAGCTGGTACTTGCGTGTGTTTATCGATAAGGACGGCGGCGTCGGCATCGACGACTGCGAGCGCATCAGCCGTCGGCTCGATCCGCTGCTGGACGAGGCCGATCCCATCCCGGACAGCTATGTGTTTGAGGTTGGCTCTGCCGGGGCCGAGCGTGAGCTCAAACGTCCGGGCGACTTTGTGCAGTTCATGGGCGCGGAGGTTGAGGTTCGGCTGTACCAGCCCCTTGACGGCAGCAAGGTCTATGTCGGAACCTTGAGCGGGTATGACGACGGCGCGGTAACCGTTACGGTCGGGAATAACAGCAGGCGCTTTGACAAGAGCCAGGTGGCCCTGGTCAAGCTGCATGTGTCAATATAAACTGTTAAGCAGAATGGAGAATAGACAATGAACGCAGATTTCTTTGAAGCCATAGAGGATATCGAAAAAGAAAAGGGCATTCCCCGCGGCTATATGTACGATAAGATCAAGCAGGCGATGCTGGCCGCCTTCCGCCGTGATAACCCCGAGTGTGAGGATAACGTCGAGATCATCCTCGACGAGGATACCAAGCGCATGGAGATGAACGTGATCAAGACCGTGGTGGACGAGGTCGAGGACCCCAGCCACCAGATCATTCTCGAGGCCGCCAAGAAGGTCAGCCGCAAGGCCAAGCTCGGCGACGAGCTGCATGTCCCCGTCGAGACCAAGAAATTCGGCCGCATTGCTGCCCAGGCTGCCAAGCAGGTCATCATCCAGGGCATTCGCGAGGCCGAGCGCGGCATCATCTATGAGGAGTTTACCTCCAAGGAGCATGAGATCCTGACCGGCGTCGTCTCCCACATCGAGCCGAGAAACGGCAGCGTCTCCATCCGCATTTCCTCCAACAGTGAGTTTACCGAGGCCATGCTTGCCCCCAACGAGCGCATCAAGACCGAGGCGCTGCGCGAGGGTGACCGCATCAAGGTCTATGTGGTCGAGGTTCGTAACTCCACCCGCGGCCCCCAGGTGCTCATTTCCCGCACGCATCCCGGCCTGGTCAAGCGCCTGTTCGAGCTGGAGGTCCCCGAAATTTATGACGGCACCGTGGAGATCAAGTCCATCGCGCGCGAGGCGGGCAGCCGTACCAAGATGGCCGTCTGGTCGGCCGATCCCGATGTGGACCCCATCGGCTCCTGTGTCGGTCCCCGCGGCGGCCGTGTCGCCAGCATCGTCAACGAGCTCGGCGGCGAGAAGATCGACAT
>JAFTGE010000124.1 GCA_017458085.1 Oscillospiraceae bacterium | reverse complement strand
TTGTCAACTACTTCATCTCCGCATTTGAGGCTCTCGGCGGTGAGTGCGTGCACGAGGAATTCCCCGACGGCAACTCCGACTTCACTTCCTATGTTGCCAACGCCAAGGCCGCTGACTGCGGCGTCTTCTTCAGCCCTGTTTCCACCGAGGCTGCTCAGCTGATCATTGATCAGGTCGTGGCACAGGGGGCGTCCTTCCCGCTTCTGGCCGGCGATACCTGGGACTCCAACGTTATCCTCCAGGCCGCCAAGGGCAAGGATGTCAATGTCACCGTTACCACCTTCTACCCCGAAGGTGCCGACGCTGATTTCGATAACAGCATTAAGGCGTGGATCAACGCAGACTCCACCAATCTGGCCAATAACGGCGGCGACGACACCGTCGCGGCGGTAACCGCCATGGGCTACGACGCTTACTTCTTTGCTCTGGCCGCGCTGCAGAAGGCCGGCTCCACCGATCCCAAGGCAGTTATGGATGCGCTTTGGAGCACCGAAATCAACGGCGTGACCGGTCCGATCGCTCTGGAGCAGACCAACGGTGATGCGATCCGCAACACGGCTTTCGTTAAGCAGGCTGATACCGTCAACGGCACTTGGATCGCACTTGATCCTGTCACTGTCGGCTGAGCGCTTTCGAATCTCAAAAAGCGGCGGGGAGTAATCTCCGCCGCTTTTCCGAGGGAGGACAAACGCCCTTCCTTTGCTGTCGCGGGAGCGGAGCAGTATTCGCGCGTGCATTGCGCGGGCGCTGCTCTGCTTCCGGGCATATGAGAAATCTCCTGAAGGAGGCAATTGCATGCAGTTTTTGCAGAACAGTCTGCCATACATACTGGCCGGTATCTCTGTCGGCGGACAGTACGCGTTGATTGCCATCGGCTATACAATGGTATACGGCATTCTCCGCTTGATCAACTTCGCCCACGGAGACGTGTTCATGGCGGCCGGTATGTTCATGGTGTTCCTTTCGGCGTCGCTTCCGCTTGGCGTGGCAATTCCGCTGGTTCTGATCATCACAGTGGCGCTGGGCTTTATCATCGAACGTGTGGCATATAAGCCGCTGCGTTCGGCGCCGCGCATGTCCGTTATGATCTCCGCCATCGGCGTCAGTTATTTGATCCAGAACTGTGCGCTGTATTTCACGGGCGGGCTTGCGAAGGTTTATCCGCAGCTTCCCTGGCTGAGTGATACGATTACGATCTGGGGGGCTGTCACCAAGCGCGTTACGCTTGTTACCCCGGTTCTGACTCTGGTGTTGGTGATTGGGCTGAGCCTGTTTATCAAGTATACCAAGGTCGGTATGGCCATGCGCGCTGTTTCCAAGGACTTTGAGACAGCACGATTGATGGGCATCAAGGTCAACTCTGTTATCTCCGCGACCTTCATTATTGGCTCTCTTCTTGCCGCGATCGGCAGCCTCCTGTATTTTACCAATTATGCTTCTGTGACGCCGACCTCCGGCGGTATGCCGGGGCTCAAGTGCTTCGTGGCGGCGGTGTTTGGGGGCATTGGTTCCATTCCCGGCGCGGTGATCGGTGCGTTCATTATCGGGATTGCAGAGAATATCATCAAGGGTCTCGGCTGGACGACCTTCTCCGACGCCTTTACCTTTGCACTGCTGATCGTGATCCTGCTTGTCAAGCCCACCGGCCTTTTTGGTGAAAAGGCCACGGACAAGGTGTGAGGTGGCGGATATGGATTTGAGAAAGAACAAGAAAAGGGACGGTATTTGCACAGCTGTTGCCCTGATTGCAATGTTTGCCCTACTCCTGATCATGGAGCTGACCATGAAGAGCACCTCCATTCTCTTCACGGTTTTGAAAAAAGGCGTGATCTATGCGCTGGTTGCGGTGTCCATGAACCTGCTCAACGGCTTTACCGGACTTTTCTCCCTTGGTCAGGCGGGCTTTATGCTTATCGGCGCCTATACGTATGCGATCTTGTCCATGCCTGTTGCGGTCAAGCTCAGTGATTCGGTATACAAATATTATGATTGTGCGATCGGCTTCGAGCTGGGGATTATCCCGTCTATGCTGTTGGCCGGCGTCATTGCGGCCATTTTTGCCATGCTGATCGGTTTGCCCGTGCTTCGACTCAAGAGCGACTATTTGGCCATTGCTACGCTTGGCTTTGCCGAGATCCTGCGCGCGTTTTTCCAGTGGGACGCCATGGGACCCGTTACCAACGGCGCCAATGTCATGCGCCAGTACAAGGATCTGACCAAGGTCACCATACCCTTTACGGATATCCGATTCCCGCCGACCTTGTTCTGCTTCCTTGTTTCAGGTATCTGCATCGCGATTATCGTGCTGCTGATCAACTCCTCCTATGGCCGCGCCTTTAAAGCGATCCGCGACGATGAAATTGCGGCGGAAGCCATGGGCATCAACCTCTTTAAGCACAAGGAAATGAGCTTTGTCATCAGCTCCTTCTTTGCCGGCATCTCCGGCGCGATGCTTGCCATGTTCCAGTATACTGTGCAGGCAGCGCAGTTTAAGTCGGCCATGACCTATGAAATCCTGCTGATCGTCGTTATCGGCGGCATTGGCTCGGTTACCGGCTCCTGCATTGCATCCTTCCTGTTTATTGCCTGCAATGAATGGTGGCTGCGTTTCCTGGATGAATCGGCCAATAACATTCTGGGCATGAATCTGCTGCGTTCGGGTTTCCGCAAGGTTGTCTTCTCCGTCGTTATCATGATCATCGTGTTGTTCTTCTCCAAGGGCATTATGGGGGACAAAGAGTTCTCCTGGCAGCGGATCTTTGACTTTTTCCACAAACTGTTTCATGGGAAAAAGCAGGCTGTTGAGGAGGTGAGCGGCAATGAGTGAAAACGTTCTCCGCCTCGAAGATGTTACGATGCAGTTTGGCGGTGTCGTAGCAGTCAACAATCTCTCTTTGGAGGTCAATCGCGGGGAGATTGTCGCACTGATTGGCCCAAACGGTGCCGGGAAGACCACGGCCTTCAACTGCATCACCGGTGTTTATGAACCCACAAACGGGCAGGTGAGCTTTGAGGGGAAGGTCATTGTTGCCAACCACCCCACCGGGAAAATGAAGAAGAATTACCAGGGTTTGAATTCAGAAAAATATCTGCATATCAAACCCGTTGATCCCACGCCCGACCAGATCACAAAGCTCGGCATTGCCCGTACCTTCCAGAACATTCGCCTGTGGAAAAGCATGACGGTGTTTGACAATGTACTGACGGCCAAGCATATGCGGGCCAAGCAGAATGTCTTTACCGCGACCTTCCGTATCAGCGCCGCAGAGGAGCGTCGTATGCGCGAGGAGACGATGGCGCTGCTGGAGGAGCAGAATCTGGTACAGTTCAAGGATGATCTGGCTACATCTCTCCCTTATGGCCTGCAGCGCCGTTTGGAGATCGCCCGTGCACTGGCAACGGAACCGAAGCTGTTGCTGCTCGATGAGCCGGCTGCCGGTATGAATCCGCAGGAGACGGAGGAGCTTGGCCAGTTCATCATGCAGATCAAAGAAAAATATGATCTGACGATTTTTATGATCGAGCACCACATGGATCTGGTCATGAAATTCTCTGACAGAATTTATGTCATTGACTTCGGTAAGCTCATTGCCAAGGGCACACCGGCTGAGATCCAGGCCAACCCGAAGGTGATTGAGGCATATCTGGGGGTGACGGACGATGAATGAAACCATTCTTTCCATCCGGGATTTGCAGGTTCATTATGGCGGCATTGAGGCAGTCAAGGGAATCTCCTTTGATGTTCAGGAGGGAAGCATTGTCACACTGATCGGCGCCAACGGCGCCGGCAAGAGTTCCACGCTGCGCTCGATCGTCGGTTTGGTGAGGGCCTCTGGAGGACAGATTATTTTCCGAGGCGATGATATCACCAACCGGGATACCAACGTGATTGTCAAGAAAGGCATTACGCTGGTGCCGGAAGGACGCCGTATTTTCCCCGACCTGACCGTGCTGGAAAACCTGCGCGTTGGGGCCTATCTCCGGTCCGACGATATCAGCGAGGATATCCAGTGGGTTTATGATCTGTTCCCCAGGCTAAAGGAGCGATCCTGGCAGCCCGGCGGCACCCTCTCGGGCGGCGAACAGCAGATGCTTGCTGTGGCGCGGGCGCTGATGGGCCGGCCGAAGGTCATTATGATGGACGAGCCCTCTCTTGGACTTGCACCGCTGGTGGTCAAGGGCATCTTCGACATCATTCGGGAAATCAATGATCAGGGTGTCACGGTGCTGCTGATCGAGCAAAACGCCAACATGGCCCTGAAAATCGCGGACTATGCCTATGTACTGGAAACCGGGCGAATCGGACTGTCCGGTACAGGGAAAGAGCTGCTGGTCAACGAGGATGTTAAAAAAGCATACCTTGGCAGCTGAAACAACAACAGAAAAGGGAGCCGTCACGGCTCCCTTTTTGCGGTTTACTTTCTCTTTTCTCTGTGATACAATACCATATCATCTTTCGGGAGAAAAACATGTTTGAAAAGCTAAAGCTTCTGGAAAATAAATATGAACTGCTCTGCGCTCGGATGGAGGAGCCTTCTACGTACTCAGACCCCGCCATATATGCGAAGTACGAGCGCGAGTCAAGGGAGCTGCAGCCGCTGGTTGAGGCTTACCGAGCCTACAACAGAGCCTCTGCCAATATGGACAGCGCGCTTGAACTCATGTCCGACAGCGAAATGAAGGAGCTGGCACAGGAGGAGTATACCGTAGCCAAAGCGGAGAAGGAGAAGCTGGAGCAGCAGATCAAGATTCTGCTGCTGCCCAAGGACCCCAATGACAGCAAGAACGTGATCATGGAGATTCGCGGCGGCGTCGGCGGGGAAGAGGGGATGCTCTTTGCCGCAGACCTGTTCCGCATGTACACGATGTATGCCGAACGCCGGGGCTGGAAGCTCGAAGTTGCCAATATCAGCGAAACGGAGTTGGGCGGTATTAAGGAGATCAGCTTTGTCATTGAGGGTGAGGGCGCGTATTCCCGGCTTAAATATGAGGCCGGGGGACACCGTGTACAGCGTGTCCCGGTGACGGAATCCGGCGGTCGTATCCATACCTCTGCCGCGACGGTTGCCGTTCTGCCCGAGATTGAGGAAATTGACTTTCATCTGGACCCCGGCGATCTGAAAATCGATACCTACCGATCCTCCGGCGCAGGGGGACAACACGTCAACAAGACGGAAAGCGCGATTCGGATCACCCATCTGCCCACAGGCGTAGTCGTGGAATGCCAGGACGAGAGAAGCCAATATAAGAACAAAGACCGCGCCATGCAGATTTTGCGTGCCAAGCTCTACGAGGCAGAGCAGAAAAAACAGCAGGCAGCCGTCGCCAGTGAGCGGAAAAGTCAGATCGGTTCCGGTGACCGCAGCGACCGGGTGCGCACGTATAATTTCCCACAGAACCGCGTGACGGATCACCGGCTCAACGGTGATGTGAAAAACTTTAATATACAGACGATTATAAACGGCGATCTGGATGCCCTGATTGACGCGCTGACTACAGCTGATCAGGCGGAAAAGCTCCAGTCACAGACGGAGGCATGAATGAAAACCCAGATCATTACAGAGGATATTGAACAGGCGGCGGCGGTGATCCGAAGCGGTGGTCTTGTTGCGGTGCCGACAGAGACGGTATATGGTCTTGCCGGTAACGGTCTGAACGCCGATGCTGTGGCACAGATTTATAATGTGAAGGGCAGGCCGGCAATCAAGCCGCTTTCTCTTATGGTGCCTGATGAAACGGCGATGGATCGATATTGTCTCCAGGTGCCAGCCCAGGCACGGAAGCTTGCGGAAAAGTTTTGGCCCGGTCCGCTGACCATTATCTTGGAGGCCAAGGCCTTCATTCCCGAAATCGTTCTGGCCGGCGGAACAACGGTCGGCCTTCGATGCCCGGATCACCCGTTGACGCTGGCGCTGCTCAGGGCCTGCGATGTTCCGCTTGCCGCTCCGTCTGCGAATCCCTCCGGCGAGGCAAGTCCTAAAGATGCCGAAACCGTTCAAGCCTATTTCGACGGCAGGATCGAAGCGATAATCGACGGCGGTCCCTGCGGGATCGGAAAAGAATCCACCATTCTTGACATGACAGCCGCACCGTATAAAGTTTTACGCCAGGGTGCTTTGCCGGCAAATGAAATCGCGGACTGCCTGGCGGATGATCTGATTCTCGTTGGAGTTACCGGCGGGTCCGGCGCGGGAAAGACCACAGCGCTGAAAACATGGGAAGCGCTGGGGGCGTTGGTGATTGACTGTGACGCGGTATATCATGCGCTTATAGCGGAAAACGCGGATATGCTCGGGGAAATTGAGGAAGCCTTCCCAGGCGTATCCGTTGACGGGAGGCTTGACCGGAAACGTCTGGGGTCCCGGGTGTTTTCGGACTCGGCGGCATTACAGAAGCTAAACCGTATCACGCATAAATTTGTATTGGCCCGCGTGCAGGAGCTGCTGCGGGATTACGCGATGCAGGGGGGACGCTGCGCAGTACTCGATGCGATTGAGCTGTTTTCAAGCGGTATGGCTTCCCGCTGCAATACAACGATTGCAGTGGTCGCTGAACGAGAGAAACGTATCGAGCGCATTATGGCGAGAGACAAAATCAGCCGGGCCTATGCCGAGGCACGGATTGACGCCCAGTATTCGGACGCTTATTTCCGGGATCATTGTACCTATGTTTTGCAAAATAATGCTGACCCTGATCAATTTCAATCCAATTGCAGGCAGCTTTTTAAGGAGATCATAAAGAATGGATGAACTGAGAAGCAAGCTTTTCTATGAACAGAAGAACGGATATGACCGCATTGACACGGCCGAGCATGTGGCGGTGGAGGAGTACTGCCGCGACTATATGGCTTTTTTGAACAATTCCCGCACCGAAAGGGAAGCCGTCATCAATGCCATCGACCAGGCCAGAGAATGCGGCTTTGTCGAGTACCGCCCGGGGATGGAGCTTCATCCGGGGATGAAGGTTTATCGCTGCAACCGCGGCAAGGCGTTGATGCTGGCCGTCATTGGCAAGCAGAGCCTGGGCGACGGTTGCGTGATTGCCGGCGCGCACGTGGATTCCCCGCGGCTTGACCTGAAGCAGATTCCTCTCTATGAGACGGATGAGCTCTGCTATTTCCGCACCCATTATTATGGCGGCATCAAGAAATATCAGTGGGTCACCATTCCGCTGGAGCTGCATGGCGTCGTTATGCTCAAGAGCGGCGAGGTGGTAGATGTTACCATTGGCCGCGACCCCGACGAACCGCGCTTTGTCATTACCGACCTGCTGCCGCATTTGGCCCAGGATCAGATGAAAAAGACGCTGGCCGAGGGAATCACCGGCGAGGGGCTGCACCTGATCATCGGTTCTATCCCGTACGCCGACGAGGGCAAGGATCGTGTTAAGCTGGCTGTTTTGAGCATTCTCAACGATGCTTACGGCATTAATGAGGAAGATTTTCTTTCTGCCGAGTTGGTCGCGGTCCCCGCTTTTGATGTCTGTGAGGTTGGTCTTGATCGTTCGATGATCGGCGGCTATGGCCACGATGATCGGGTTTGCGCCTATGCCGAGCTCAAGGCTATTTTTGATGTGAAGGACCCCGAGCGTACCTGCGTTTGCATTCTGGCCGACAAAGAGGAAACCGGGTCTGACGGCGTCAGCGGAATGCAGAGCCGGGCCTTTGATACCTTTATGGAGGATCTGTGCGCGGCCCAGAACGTTGAACTGCGCCGTTGCTATGAAAACAGCTTTTGCCTTTCCGCTGATGTGACCGCGGCCTACGATCCGCTTTATCCCGAGGTCTCGGAAAAGCGCAGCGAGGCAAAGCTCAATTACGGCATGGGCATCTGCAAGTTTACCGGCGCCCGTGGCAAGTCCGGCACCAGCGATGCGTCGGCCGAGGTGGTGGCTTATCTGCGCCGCCTTTTTGACCGGGAAGGCGTTCTCTGGCAGATGGCCGAGCTCGGTAAGGTTGACCAGGGCGGCGGCGGCACGATTGCCAAGTTCATGGCCAACCGCAACATTGACACCATTGACGCTGGGGTGCCCGTTATGAGTATGCATGCCCCCTTTGAACTGGTTGCCAAACTGGACTGCTACATGACCTACAAGGGCGTGTTAGCCGCTTACAGTGACGATTGATCGTTCTATACAGTTTTTGCCCATCGGATGAAAGTCCGATGGGCATTTTGCGGTTAGTTTTCCCAGCCTCCGGCTAGAATAAGCGGGAGGTGATATGTGTTATGGAAGAAATCAATTCGTTCGGCCAGACGGGGCAGGGGAGTATTCACTGCCTATGTATTATCGGCCACATTGAAGGGCATCAGAATCTGCCGGAGGATATGAAGACGACGAAATACGAACACATGATGCCTTTGATCGCAGCGATCGAAGAAGCGCCGGAAATTAAGGCTCTGCTGATTTTGATCAACACGGTAGGCGGAGATGTGGAAGCGGGACTTGCCATCGCCGAGCTGATTGCGGGAATGTCCAAGCCCACCGCATCGCTTGTGCTCGGCGGCGGACATTCGATCGGCGTTCCTCTCGCCCTGGCAGCTGACAAAAGCTTCATTGCGCCTTCGGCGTCCATGACGATCCACCCGGTGCGGATGAACGGGCCGGTAATCGGGGTGCCGCAGACCTTTGACTATCTATCCAGGATTCAGGCTTCCATTGATGATTTTATCCTCTCCCACTCCCACATCAATCGGGATTATCTGCAAGGCCTCCTGCATGAAACCTCCCAGCTTGCAAACGACGTTGGGAGCGTTCTGTCAGGAAGCGAAGCGGTGAATGCAGGTTTGATTGACGCGGTGGGTACACTGTCGGATGCGCTGCGGTATCTACACGGAAAAACAGATCTCTAAGAAACCTGGTTCGGCGCTGCCGCGAATCTCTTGTTTTTGAAGGGCTTTTGTGATATAATAATTTTTACGATTATTATGGGGGTTTGTGGCAATGACCGTCTGGAATGCCGTGCTGATCGGGCTGGTTCAGGGCTTGGCCGAGTTCTTTCCGATTTCAAACTCGGGGCATCTGTCTGTTGTTAACAATCTGTTTAAGCTTTCTGATGTGGCCGAAGATCATGCGTTGTTTACAGCGATGATACGCTTGGCCGCCATCGTCGCCGTGTGCCTGGTCTATTGGCCGGAGATTGTGGCGATGTATTATGAACTGCTCTCTTTTGCAAACCTTGGTCCATATGCGGGCGTGAGAAAAGAGCGCTACCCGGCGGCGCGCGTTTTTATCATGATCGTCCTTGCAACGCTGCCGCTATTCCTGATCCTTCCGTTTCGAGAGATGATGCAGATCCTTTATGATCGAAACGTATATATCGGCGTTGCCATGATTTTGACCGGCTGCATGCTCTATGTCTCGGACCGGATGATACCGGGAAAGAAGACCGAGGCATCCATGACGATTTCGGATGCGCTGATCATCGGCTTGTGTCAGTGCATGGCGATGTTTCCCGGCCTGTCACGGATTGGGGTTGCGATCATTGCGGGACTTGCCGTAGGGCTCAAGCGTCATGTGGCGGTTCGCTTTGCCTTCCTGCTCAGTCTTCCCGCGCTTTTGGGGTCATTCATTCTTTCTCTGGGAACGACCTTTCAAAACGGCGTGGACTGGTCCTGCGCCCCGGCCTATCTTGTTGGCACGGTCGTTGCACTGCTGGCCTCGCTTGCGGCGATTTATCTGATGCGTTACATAAGTAAAAACGGAAAATTTGGCGGCTTCGCCTACTATTGCTGGATCGTCGGCGTGCTGTCGATCATTCTTTATCTCATATTCTGAATATGCCAGATTCGGAAAGGATTATAAATCATGGCACAAAGCAAAAAAACTAGCAAAACCACAACAAAAAAAACAACGAAACCCAGCACAGCGAAAAAGAATACTGCAAAGCAGGAGCCTGTCAGTCCGCCGGAGCCTGTCGTACCGATCCGCCGTGAGCTGGGTGGGGTGATTTATTTCTTCTTGGGCGTTTTTATCCTGGTAAGCTATTTTCACAACGAGGGGTCGTTCATTCTCTTCTTCTCCAACCTGCTGAAAGGGCTTGTAGGCTGGGGCTATTGGCTGACGGCGCCGGTCTTTCTTGTGATTGCCTTTATCCTTTTCCTGCACCGCGGGCGTCCGGTAACTCTGCGCGTATTCTGCGCGCTGCTGATCCCCGTTTTGGTTGCGGCGCTGATCAGCCTTTTTGTCTATCAGTATGACGCCACAGGCGCGGATATCAAAAAGCTCTCCGATCTGCTCTTTTCTCAGGGGCAGGCGTTGAATTCCGCCGGAGTGTTGGGTGGACTCCTTGCCGTCGGGCTGGAAATGGCCTTCAGCATTTACGGGGCGCTGCCGGTATTGCTGATCCTGCTGGTGTTCTGCCTGATATTTACTTTCGACGGCAGCGTGAAAAAGGCTGCGGATAAGGTCAAGATCCAAGTCTCGGCCCAGTATGATCCGTCCATGTATGAAAGCGCGCTCAAGCCGGTTACCCCAAACGGTGAGATTTCCGGAAAACAGCCCCGTCGTATCGAGCGTATGGACCGCAGTGCGTCGAGCATGGACATCCCGCTGGGTGAGGATGATGACGCGATGAGCCTGGTGCAGGGACTGGAGCAGAGCCAGAGCACCGGAAAATCGAAGCCAGCGCGGAAAACCAAGGTAACTGTAATCGGCAAAGACTCCGCCACGGACAATGTCAAACCGCTGAGCATTGAAGAAGCCAAAAAGTTTACGGGGATCGATCTGAAATCCTTTGACGATGCCAAGGCAACAACAAAGCCGATCAAGCGTCAGGGGAGTGGAAAGAGCGCATCCGGAAGCGTGACCGTCTCTACCGAGATCTCCGATCCACCGAAGGTTCAGAAGCTTAACCGGGACGAGATCAGTGCCGAGGCCCAGGCGGTTGCCGAGGCAATTCAGGCGACCGAAGATAAGCCGGATTACACTTTCCCGCCGGTGTCTCTGCTGCGCAGTGGAACCAATGCGGCAGGCGATGCGCGCGATGAGATTCTTGTCAACAAGGATCGACTGGAGGGTGCGCTGAAAAGCTTCGGCATCGGCGCTTCCATTGTCGGCGTGACGCGCGGCCCCACGGTTACCCGATATGATTTTGAGCTGGACCAGGGGGTCAAGCTTTCCCGCGTGACGAATCTGGCGGGCGATCTGGCTTTGGCGCTGGGCGTTGTAAACGTGCGCATTGCGCCGATTCCCGAGAAGATCTCCACCGTTGGCATTGAGGTGCCCAATAAGATCGTCAGCACAGTCTGTCTGCGCGATATCATTGACACGCCGAAGTTTGCTTCCGCCAAATCAAAACTCAGCTTTGCCATCGGCAAGGATATCAGCGGCGAGGGGATCATCGGCAATATCGCCAAGCTCCCGCATATGCTGATTGCGGGCACTACCGGCTCCGGTAAGTCGGTGTGTATGAATTCGCTGATTCTCTCCCTGCTGTATAAGGCCCGGCCTGACGAGGTCAAGCTCATTATGATCGACCCGAAGATGGTGGAGCTGGGCGTTTACAACGGCATTCCGCACTTGTACGTCCCTGTCGTTACCGATCCGAAGAAGGCCGCGGGCGCCTTGCAGTGGTCGGTTGTGGAAATGCTCAAGCGTTACCGCCTGTTCTCCGAGGTCGGTGTGCGTGACCTGGAGAGCTACAACAAACACTGTACCGCGGCCGGAGAGCAGACACTGCCGCAGGTTGTGATCGTGATCGATGAGCTGGCGGATTTGATGATGGTTGCCTCGAAAGACGTGGAGGAAAGTATCTGCCGCGTGGCACAAATGGGCCGTGCTGCGGGAATGCATCTTGTAATCGCCACGCAGCGTCCGTCTGCCGATGTGATCACGGGTCTGATGAAGGCAAACATCCCGTCTCGCATCGCGTTTGCGGTCTCCTCGGCGATGGAAAGCCGTATCATTCTGGATCAGGGCGGTGCTGAAAAGCTGATCGGTATGGGGGATATGCTCTTTTCTCCGGTCGGCGTAGGGAAGCCCATCCGTATTCAGGGCGCATATGTATCCGACGAGGAACGCGAGGATGTCATCCAGTTCATCAAAGAGGGCGCAGGCGAGGCACAGCAGAATAACGAGATCGAGGAGTTTATGAACAAGGCTGCAGACGACAAGAACACCTCGGAAAGCAGCGGCGGCGATAAGGAGGAGAAGGCCTCCTCCGGTTACGACGATATGCTTCCTCAGGCGGTCGAGGTCGTGCTGGAAACCAAGTCCTGCTCCGTGTCCATGCTGCAGCGTCGCATTAAGCTCGGCTATTCCCGCGCGGCGCGTATCGTGGATCAGATGGAGGAATTGGGGATTGTCGGCCCCTATGAGGGGGCAAAGCCCCGTTCTGTAACCATCGATCGGGAGGGCTGGAACGAGATCCAGCGTCAGCTCGGCCTGATTGATGACAGCGATCTGGCTTTGGCGGCGGAAATGAGCGAAGACAACGCCTCATTGGATTATAACAATTAAAAGGAAAGGGCGTATTTACGCCCTTTCCAGCTATGTACTTAGGAGATACGATGCAAGACTTCATTCCACAGATGCCCCAGCAGGACGTCAATAAAATCAGCATGCTTGGCCTGGCCCATGTAGGTGACGCGGTGTACGAGCTGCTTTTCCGCAGCTTACTTTGCCGAGAGGGGCATTCCTCCGTTACAAAGCTACATAAGCTTACGGTTGAGCATGTCAACGCCGAGGCACAGGCAGCGGCGATGGAAAAGCTTCTCCCCATTCTCACGGAGGAGGAGAGGGAGGTCTATAAGCGCGGGCGCAACACGAAAGTGCATTCCGTGCCGCACCATGCCTCTATTGGTCAGTACCACGCGGCCACAGGGCTGGAAGCGCTCTTTGGCTGGCTGTATCTTCAGGGACGGACGGAGCGTATCTGCGAACTGTTTGACCGCGTTACGGAGGAGTAGACCATGCCGCTTGATGCCATATGCCTTTCCGGGCTGACCGCTGAGTTACAGGCTCGCGTGACTGGTGCAAAAATTGATAAGGTCCAGCAGCCGGAGCGAGATATGATCCTTCTCTCGTTGCGGGGAAAAGGGGAAAACCTGCGGCTGCTACTGGCCGCGGGAACGGGAAATGCCCGTGTTCACCTGACAGAATCTTCCTTTGAAAATCCCGCCGAGCCGCCCATGTTCTGTATGCTTTTGCGTAAGCATTTGATCGGCGCGCGGATCGCGGAGCTTTACCAGCCGCAAAGCGAAAGAATGCTGGTCTTTGAACTGGACACCCGGGATGAACTGGGGGTAGAATCCAGAAAAAAGCTGATTGCCGAGTTGATCGGCCGCAGCGCCAATTTGATTCTGGTGGATAGTCAGGGCAGGATCATAGACTGTATGCGCCGCATGGATTATGGCGGCAGTGAGCTGCGCCGTATGCTGCCGGGAATGATCTACCGTATGCCGCCGGCACAGACAAAGCCGGCGCTGTTAAGCAGCAGTGAGGATGAGAGAAACGCGATGATCTGTTCTGCGGATCAAAGTGTGCCGATGGACAAGTGGCTGATGGAGCATTTTTCCGGGCTGTCGCCGCTGATCTGCCGGGAGCTGGCCTTCCGCTGCGGAGGCGACTATGACGCACTGCCTGCGTTGTTATCCGCATTTTTGGAGAGTGTACTGGCCGGAGAATTGACACCGACGCTCTATTATGAGGCAGATAAACCGCGGGACTTTTCCTTTATGCGGCTCAAGCAATATAGCGACGAATTCAGATCTGAACAGATGGAGAGCTTTTCCCTGCTGCTGGACACTTTTTATACCAGGCGTGACAAGCTGGAGCAGCAGCGTCGCCGTGGTCATGAGCTGACGCGCAGTGTCAAAACCCTTCGCGACCGCCAGCAGCGAAAGCTTATCGGGCAACAGGAGGAACTGCGCCGTACAGAGGAAAGGGAGAATGTACGCAAATCGGCGGAGCTGATCACGGCTAATATCTATCGCTTGCGCAAGGGTGATCGCATGCTGCGCTGTCAGGATTACTACAGCGACGATTGCCCTGAGATCGAGATTCCCCTGGACCCGATGAAGACGCCGCAGCAAAACGCGGCGGCTCTTTTCAAAGAATATAACAAAATGAAGAATGCACGCGTGCATCTGACAGCCTTGATTGACGAGGGAGAGAGCAAGCTTGAGTATCTCAACAGCGTACTGAGCCTGATTGAGGGCGCAGAAAGCGAAAAAGATCTGTCCGATATCCGGCGGGAGCTGACAGAAACGGGATTCCTGCATGTCTCGCGTGCAAAAAAGCAGGACAAGGGGAAGGTTCAGGCACCGTTGCGCTTTCGTTCCTCCGATGGTTTGGAAATTCTTGTGGGCCGCAGCAATCTCCAAAACGACGAGCTGACAACCAAGCTGGCACGGCGCAGCGATTACTGGCTGCACACACAGAAAACCCACGGAAGTCATGTGATTCTACGGACCGACGACAGTACGCCGAGCGAGCGGAGCCTGGAGGAGGCAGCAATCATCGCGGTATATTACTCCCAGGGACGCGACGGCGGAAAGATCCCGGTCGACTATACATTGGTGCGCAATGTTCGTAAACCGGCCGGCGCGCTGCCGGGTAAGGTGATCTATACCGACTACAAAACCCTGACGGTCAGCAGTGACGAGGATTTGGTCAAAAGCCTCAAAGTATAATCAAACAGACGAAACCGATTGATCGACTGTGTCAATCGGTTTCGTCTGTTAATAGTATTTTTCAATCAATTATTGAAAAGGCAGCGCTTTATAGCGGTTTATGGGACAGGCTTACTGTCTGCTGCTCACAGGCTTTGCCTTGGAACGGAAGTCCATTTCATACCATTTTCGCGGCAGCCTGCCGGCAATCAGCACCGCCAGACAGCCGGCGACGATGCCAACGATCATACCGCCGAGCACATCGCTTGGGAAATGGACACAGAGGTAAATCCGGGCCAGCCCCATCAAAAATGCAAAGAGGGCCGCCAGAACCTTTATCCGTGGCTTACCGAGGATAAAGAGCGGCGTCATACAGGCAAAGGCCGCGGTCGTATGTCCGGACGGGAAGCTTTTATCACTTTCCACATTCTGCCCGACAAGAAGCCAGAACTGATAAAAGATGCTGTTGGTGTCGGCATAGGGACGCGGCCGGGCGATATAGACCTTCAGGAAAAGATTGGTGAAGATGGCACCGATCGTGATTCCGAGGAGCATGGCCGTACCAAAGCGACGTGTGGACTTGAAATACATCAGGCAGAAGGAGAGCAGGATGAGAAAGATCCCTCCCTTGCCAAGCAAAGATACACCTTCAAAAAACGGTGTGAAGAATCCGCCTGCAAGCTCGTAAAGCTTATGTACTGCGGTCGTGATACCGGCGTCAAAATCGGCAAAGGTGGTATTGATCCAAAGGGCCGGAGCGGAAAGTTCCATACGGTCAACTCCTGTTCGTAGTGATATTCGCATTATAGCAAAAAAACAGCGGGACGTCTATGGGAAAAAGTATTTCTGAACCTTTCATGGAAATACTAGAGGATAAGAAGAAGGAGGGATGAGCAAGTGAAACAAATCGCCAGATCCGTATCTGCGTTTATCCTGATGGC
>JAFTGE010000123.1 GCA_017458085.1 Oscillospiraceae bacterium | reverse complement strand
CCAGATTCAGTGCGTCTAACTCCTGCAGTGCGGCCTCGTCAAGCAGCCCGACACAGAGTTCCAATGCCAGTGCGTGAAGGCCGCCCAGCATTTCATAGACATATTGCAGATCCTCCACGTCGATATCCGTAACAAACGTGCCTCGGGACGGCAGGACCTGCACCAGACGCTGCTCACCCAGAAGCTGAAGCGCCTCTCTCACCGGTGTGCGGGAAACCGAAAAATACTCGGCCAGCTCCATGTCATTCAGCCGTTCACCGGGCTCAAGCGTTCCGTCTATGATCCATTGCTGCACCGCCTGGTATACCCGGTCTTTGGCAGACAGGATCGTTTCAGCTTTTTTTTGCGGTACTGGCATGTGTAAGACCTCCTGGGTGGGGAATGGCGCGATATATCGCATAACGCAAGCTGTAGCTTATTATAGCACGGCTTGATAATTTTGCAATATATCGAAATTTGTACAGATTGATCAAAGATTCTCTGCGATTTTTGTTCAACCGATATATTGCATATCGGTTGATTGTGTGTTATCCTTTACTCACATCAGGCAAATCATGAATACATAAAGGAGAAAATCCATGAAGAAGATCGAAACCGCGAAAGCCCCCGGCGCGATCGGACCCTACTCGCAGGGATACATTGTAAACGGCCTCGCCTTTGTCTCCGGCCAGACGCCGGTCAACCCCGAGAGTGGAAGCATCCCCGAGGGGATCGAGCTGCAGGCAGAACAGAGCTGCAAAAATGTTCTGGCCATCCTCGAGGCTGCCGGGACGAGCGCCGAAAAGGTCGTCAAGACCACCTGTTTCCTCGCCGACATGACGGACTTCGCCGCATTCAACGCAGTCTATGCCAAGTATTTCGTCTCCAAGCCCGCGCGCAGCTGCGTCGCCGCCAAGGCCCTGCCGCTGGGTGTCCTGTGTGAGATCGAGGCCATCGCGGAGCTGTGAGGTTGCGTATGGAAAAGCAGTTTGGCATCCAGATGATCGAAAACCCGCGGCCCGACCACGGCCGTGGCCCTGCGTTCCTGAATCCCGAAAACACCGCCGCCGTCAGAGCCGTCCACACCGCCCTCCCCGAATACCGGGAAACGGCGCTGGTCCGGCTGGACGCGCTGGCCGAAGCGCTCGGCGTCCGCGCGGTCTATGTCAAGGATGAGTCGACCCGCTTCGGTCTCAAGGCCTTCAAGGGTCTCGGCGGTATTTACGCGCTGTTCTGCGTGGTCTGCGACAAGCTCGGGCTGGATCGGGGCACGACCACCTACGCGATGCTTCAGGCCTCCCCGCTCCGGGAGAAGGTCGAGAAGCTGGTCTTCGTCACCGCCACCGACGGCAACCACGGCAAGGGCGTCGCCTGGTCGGCGGCCAAGCTCGGCTGCAAGGCGCACGTGTATATGCCCAAGGGCTCTTCTGAGCTGCGTGCGCAGGCGATCCGCGATGCCGGGGCGGCCGAGGTGCTCATCACCGGCTGGGGCTACGACGACACGGTGCGCTACGCCGCCAAGATGGCGAAGGAGCAGGGCTGGATTCTGGTGCAGGATACCTCCTGGCCCGGCTACGAGGAGATCCCCAAGACCATCATCCAGGGCTACACCACCATGGCCGACGAGGCGGCGGCTCAGCTCGCCGCGGCGGGAGAGAGACCCACGCATGTCTTTCTGCAGGCCGGGGTCGGCGCGATGGCGGGCGGCATCCTCGGCTATCTCCGCAGCCGCTACGCGGATGCTCCGCTGACCGCTTCCGTTGTCGAGCCCGCCGAGGTCGCCTGCGTCTTCCGCTCCGCCGAGGTGGGAGACGGCGAGCCGCATGTCGCCACCGGCAGCGGGGAGACCATCATGGCCGGCCTCAACTGCGGCGAGCCCTGCACCGTCACCTGGCCCATCCTGCGCGATCAGGCCGACTTCTACTTCTCCTGCCCCGACTGGGTCTCCGCCCATGGCATGCGCCTGCTGCACGAGGCGGGCGTCACCTCCGGCGAATCCGGCGCGGTCACCTCCGGCCTCGTCTCCATGCTCGCGAAACCGCAGCTTGCTGAGATGAAAGCCGCACTCGGCCTCAAGGCGGATTCCGTTGTCCTGCTGTTCAGCACCGAGGGCGACACCGACCCCGTGGCCTACCAGAAGATCATCCATGAAAACAGTTACCCGCTCCCGCAGGAATAAACACTATAAACAGAAAGAAGGATAACACATGAAAGCTCCCGTCCCGACGGAAAAGAAAACTCCCAGCTTCGGTTACGCCCTTTTCACCGTTCTCCTCTCGTTCTCCGTAATTATGATCCCCGCCGTGTTCCTCGGCGCGAAAACCCAGCCCCTGTTCCTGATCTCCTGGATGGTCGCCATCCCGCTGTGCATGCGCCTCGGCTACACCTACAAAGAGCTGCAGGCCGGCATGATGCAGTTCATCACCCGCAGTCTCACCCCCATGTCCATCGTCCTGTGCGTCGGCGCCATGATCGGCACCTGGAACGCAAGCGGCACCGTGCCCATGATCACCAAATACGGCCTCATGCTCATCAATCCCAAGTACTTCATGATCATGGCCTACTTCATCTGTCTGATCTTCTCCCTGTTCACCGGCACCTCCTTTGGCACCTGCGGCACCGCGGGCGTTGCGCTGATGGGCGTGGGCCTGTCCATGGGCCTCAATCCCCTGATGGTCGCGGCCCCCATCATCGGCGCGGCCTTCTTCGGCGACGCCATTTCCCCGTTGTCTGACTCCACCAACTGTGCCTCCGCCGCCTGCGGCACGGACCTCTTTGAGACCGTCAAATACCAGGCGACCTCCACCATCCCCGCCATTGTCATCAGTGCGGTGATCTACTTCGTCTGGGGTCTCGGCATCGACACCTCCGGCGCTGATATCAGCGGCATCAACGACGTCATCGCCGGCATCGACGCCAGCTACAAGCTGGGCTTCGTGACGATCCTGCCCATGATCGCGGTCCTGGTTCTGCTGCTCCTGCGCGTGCCCTCCATCCCCTCCATCCTGGGCGGCGCCATCTCCGGCTTCCTGGTCGCGTGGCTCTATCAGGGCCAGAGCTTCAAGAGCGTTGTCGGCTACATGTGGAGCGGCTTCGTCCTCAAGTCCGACAACAGCTTCATCTCCACCATCTTCAGCCGCGGCGGCATCACCAGCATGTCCGGCACCGCCTTCCTCTTCGTCTTCGCCTTCGGTCTGTTCGGCATCCTCAGCACCTGCGGCGTCATCGACAAGGTGGTGGAGCCTCTCACCAAAAAATGTACCACCCGTCTCAGCGGCATGCTCTGCACCGTGATCCTCGGCTTCATCGCCAACATTACCTCCGCCTCCGGCAACTTCTCCTTCATCTTCACCGGCAATCTGATGGCCTCTGTGTACGACAAGAACGGCCTGAACAAGTGGGATCTGACCCGCGCCATGTCCGTCGGCTGCCTGCTGACCGGCCTGCTGGTGCCCTGGAACTCCAACCCCCTGACTGTGTGCGGCTTCCTCGGCGTGGAGCCGGGCGATATGCTGCGCTATATGTTCACGCCCTTTGTTGCCTTTGCGGTCATCCTGTTCTATTCCCTGACCAATCTCGATAAGAAGTTTTCCAAAAAAGCACGCGGCGAAGAATAAACCGCCTCACATGATTTGAAAAGGAGAAATAACATGAATCGCTACTACGATCAGATTTCCGCCTATATTGACTCCCACCGCGACGAGATCATTGAGACCTGGAAGGAACTTGTCAATCTCGAAGGCCATTACGACGAGAAGGAAAACGTCGAGAAGGCTCGGGACTATGTCCAGCGCCGCTTTGAGGAGGAGGGCTTCCGCTGCCACATCCGCGAAGTAGCCCCCAACCGCGCCGGCATGCTGATCGGCATCCTGGGCGAGGATCGCCCCGGCAAGCCCGTCATCTTCTCCGGCCACATCGACACGGTGCACCACACCGGCGCCTTCGGCAAGCCCCAGCCCTTTGAGATCATCGACGGCAAGGCCCACGGCCCCGGCGTGCTGGACATGAAGGGCGGCGTGGTCATGTCCCTGTACATCGTCAAGGCGCTCAACGCCATCGGCTGGAAGGAGCACCCCATCAAGATCGTCTACGCCGGTGAGGAGGAGTCCGACCATATCGGCAACGACGTGGATAAGTACTACACCGAGGAGGCGCAGGGTGCGCTGTGCGCCTTCAACATGGAGACCGGCCACATCCAGAACCGCCTCTGCATCGGCCGCAAGACCCAGTACACCATCAAGGCGAAGGTCCACGGCCTGGGCGGCCACGCGGGCAACGAGTTCACCAAGGGCCACAACGCCGTACACGAGTCCATCCTCAAGTGCGCGGAGCTGATGAAGCTGACGAACCTGGATGTGGGAACCACCGTCACCGTCAGCGTCATCACCAGCGGCGGCAACACCAACTCCACCTCCATCCCCGACCTGAGCGAGTTCGTGGTTGACATCCGTGTATTCACCAACGAGATCGGCAAGGAAGTTCTCGCCAAGGTGGATGAGATCATGCACACCACCTTTGTCGACGGCACGACCACGGAGTACATTGTGGACCTGGCTAAGCTCCACCCCTTCGACGTTAATCCGCAGATCCAGCGCTTCTTCGATCTCGTCAACGAGGTCGCCGTGGATAACGGATTCCCCGCCTTCGGCAGCATCCGTCTGGGCGGCGCTTCGGACGCGGGCGCGATCTCCGAGGCAGGTATTCCTGTTCTCTGCTCCTGCGGCCCCATCGGGGAGTACAACCATAATGTGCGTGAGTACGCCGTTGTGGACTCCATGTTCAGCCGCGCCAAGATCTACGCCATGACCATCACGGAGCTCGACAGGCTCTAAGCCGGAGGAGGCTTTTTCTTGAACGCATTTCAAACTGCGCTGAGCGCGGTGTTACCGCTGTTCGTCCTGCTGGCGCTGGGCGTATTCCTCCGAAAGGTCGGTATGCTGGACAAGCACACGCTGGACAAAATGAATGTCTTCGGCTTTAAGATCCTGCTGTCGGTATCGCTGTATTACAACATCGTCACCGCAGACATCAAAAAAGTCTTTGACGGGAAGCTGCTGCTCTACGCGCTGGCAGCCCAGGTCGTCGTGTTGGTCATCTCTCTTTTGGTCGCGCTGCCGACGGAGAAAACGAAAAAGCGCCGCGGCGCACTGGCACACGGCATCTTCCATACCAATTTTGTGATCTTCGGCACGCTGATCGGCACGGCTCTCTGCGGCGAGGGTAATCTTGGCAGCATTTCGCTGCTGATCGCCACCGTTGTTCCCATGCAGAATGTCCTCTCGGTGATCCTGCTGGAGCTGTTTCGTGAGAACAGCGAATTGAGCTTTCGCAAGGTGTTCGGCGGCGTGATCAAAAACCCCTATGTGATTGCGGCCCTTCTTGGGTTTGCCACCCAACTGCTGCCCTTCAAGCTTCCCGGCGTGGCGCTGAATATCATTCGGGACATCGGCCGCTGCGGTACACCGATTGCGCTGATCGTTATGGGAGGGCTCTTTAATTTCGGCGCGATCCGAAGCAATGTCAAGCCGATCGTTGTCGGCGTGCTGGCCCGTTTGGTCCTGGTCCCGGTCATCATGATCCCGATTTCTGTCGCCCTTGGATTCCGCGGCGCGGCCATGGTCGGACTCATGTGCATCTTCATCGCGCCCTGCGCGACCACATCCTTCAACCTTGCAAGCGCGATGGATTCCGATGCAGATCTCGCGGCGCAGCTTGTTGTCTTCACCTCGCTGTGCTCGCTTGCGACGATCTTCTGCTGGATCTACGCACTGAGCAGTCTCGGACTTTTCTGAGCGCAAAACGGCAAAATAATTTTCGCCTTGATACATCCGTGTGGATATTTCACGGGATGTATCAAGGCGATTTCTTATCCGCCTGCGGACAGGAAGCGGAGATGAAAGCGCCTGCGTATTTCCTCCGTATCCCGCTCGTCTCCGGCAAACTCCACCTGCGTTCGCGGCACCGGGATCGGTCCCACCGCGCCGCCGGATCGTTCGGTCAGAAAGATCTCGCAGCGGCCAAAGCGGAAATGATTGTCCCGCACTTTCTTCACATCCCGCTGGGATTGAAAGAATTCCCGGATCCGGGGCAGAGACACCCCCCAGTTTTCCTGAACCGTCATCTCAACCGCCAGCCACCGCCGGAAACAGGTAGACCTCATCGCCGTCCCTCAGCTTCGCGCGAGGGCTGACCTGCTTGCCGTTCACCGCCACAAGGCAGCTTTGCAGCGCCTTCCCGGTCACGGAGCTGCCGGGATCGTGCGCATAAATCTCCCGCAGTACCAGCGGGTACAGGTCCCGGACGCTGCCGGCCTCAGCCTGAAAGCACTTCACCCCGCTGTCAATACGGAGCGTGCCGAACAACTTCACCGTCACCATGACTTGATCCCCAGCCGTCTCAGCTTTTTTTCGCCGGGCAGACCGTTTTTCTCCCAGCCCCTGGCCCGGTAATAGGTCCGCTTCATCTGCTCCAGCGGCACCCTGGTTTTGGGATTGTTCGGGTCCTGGGGCACGTCGGTCAGTCGTTTGGGCAGCTTGTCGTTTGCCGCCGAGACGCCGAAGCGGGCATTGACCGCGCGCTCTACATTATAGCTGCGCTCGCCGGTGCGGATGAATTTGCCGATATTCATCTTCATGCCAACGGTATAGTTGAGCTCATAGGGATAGGGGATCAGGGGGAGGTTAAAGCACGCAATCTCCGGGACTTTGTTGATCACCCGCACGGCGGGGCCGAGACAGGGCACCACCGCGTTTACCGTTTTTGCCAGCAGACTGTTTGGCTTGTCAACCATGAAGCCGGGGACAATGCCATAGGAGGTGAACAGGCACTGGCCGCCAAGCGAGATCGCTTCCATAATGTCCTGCATCACCATGCACAGGTCAGCCTTGCCCCGGGGCGTCTGGCCGTTGACATTCATGCCCAGGCCCTCCAACACCACCAGGTAACCGCCGTTTAAATGGCAGCCGCCGCGGTTGGCCACGGCATAGCCCAGCCCCTGCCCCACGGCACGCCGCGGCTCATAGGCGGCCAGCTCCATGCCCTTGGACTGGATGGCGAAATCGGCGCCGCCGTATTTTTCACTTAAACGCTTGCTGCCCTCGGCAAGCTCGTTGCCGATGCCGCGCCGGTGGGCGATATCGTCAAAGACCTGAGAGAGCTTGTCCACCTGGCCAAAGCGCAGGCCGTTATCCCACAGCCCCTTCTCATTGGCCTCCATCGCCCAGGCCAGCGTTCCGGCGGCCGAGATGGTATCCATCCCCAACTCGTCGAGCTCATAGTTCCAACGGCAGATCAAGTCCAGATCGCGGTTTTCGATATTGCCGCCCAGCAGTCCCAGCGTCTCCAGCTCCGGACCCTTGACCTTTTTCCCGTCGACCTTCACCATGCGCGTGCAGCGGATCGGACAGGAGAGACAGCCGTTATTGCTCACCAGCTGTTCCTCGGTCAGCGCCTCACCGCTGACAGCCTCAAAGCCCTCAAACTGCCCCTTGGCGTAGTTGCGCGTGGAGAGCAGACCGCGCACCTGCATCGTGCTGACCAGGCCCGCCGTACCCAGCTTGGGCAGCTGGCTTCCCGTCAGCGGATGGGAGCGGATGTAGTTGACCCATTTCTTCCGATGCGCGGCGGAACGCTCCGGATCGAAGATTTTCGGCGTCTGATCGCCCATAGCGGCAATGGCCTTGAGGTTCTTGCTGCCGAACACCGCGCCCATACCGGCCCGTCCCGCGGCCCGCTCTCCGCTGATGACGGAGGCATAACGCACCAGGTTTTCCCCCGCCGGGCCGATCGTTGCGATGCCGCAGCGCACAGCCTTTCCATGGCTGTCATTTAAAAGCTTCTGCACCGCGGCCTGGCTCTCGGACGCCTTCAGCCCCCAGACAACAGCGGCGTCGTGGAAAAGAAAGCTGCCGTTGTCGATCTCGATCCAGGTGGGGCTGCCGCATTTTCCCTTGATGATCAGCGCGTCGATCCCGGCGCGCTTGAGGTAATAGCCAAAATTTCCGCCACAGTTGGAGGAGGAGGTGATCCCCGTCAGCGGAGACAGCGAGGAGATGTCAAAGCGGTTGGAGGAGGGTGCGCCGGTCCCCGTCAGCGGCCCGGTGGCGATGACGATGAGGTTGTCTTCCCCGAACGGGGACTCCTTTCCGGTCAGATTGTCATAGAGGATCTTGGAGGCCATAGCCTTGCCGCCAATATACTTTTCGCGGTCCAGGTCAGTCCAGACATAGTTTGAAACCTTTTTCGTGCTCAGGTCCAAGAGCACGACCCGGCCCATGTATCCGCCGTAGTTTGTCATAGGCGTATTCTCCTTATGTTGGAATGCCTTTATCATATACGAAAAAAGCGCGCCTGAAAAGATAAATTTCTTTTATGTCCTGTTTCGTGCAGTTTCGTATCGTTTGATACATTTACCTTCAGGTTTTGATTGAAAAAGACCGCGGCAGATGATACACTGATTTTAGTCGAATACGCTTTCTGAAAAGCGGTGGACGAGCCTCTTTCCGGGAACAAACTGCGGCGCAGAGCACCTGCGTCTGTCTTGTTCTGGAAAGAGTATTTTTTACAGGAGGAAAAGAACATGAAAAAGACTGTTTCGCTCTTGCTTGCGCTGGTGATGGTTTTTGCCCTGGCTGCCTGCGGCGGTCAGGCTGCCGCTCCCGCGGCGACCGCGGCGCCGGCTGTCACGGAAGCCCCCGCGCCTGTGGAGGCCCCGGTGGAGGAACCCGCGGACGAGCCGGAAGCTGACGCGCTGGTTGTCGACACCATGATTCTCAAAGAAGCCGACGACAACATGATCAACACCTACACCCTGCTGGCCGTCAATCCCGACGCGCCCTTTGTGGACGCCGACGGCAACGCGGTGGAGGATGTGGAGCTGAACACTGTGGGCGCCGCCGCGCTCATCAACTGGCTGCTGAGCGAGGAGGGCGAGGAAACCGCCGCCAACTACGGCTTTGCCGAGTACGGCGAGTACCTGTTCTACCTGAAGGACGACCGGCCGGTCTCCACCGCCGAGATCCCCGCGGCCACCGAGGAAACCAAGCTCATCCGCCTCTCCACCACCACTTCCGTCAACGATTCCGGTCTGCTGGGCTACCTGCTGCCGATCTTTGAGGAAAAGTACGGCTATGAGACCGAGGTCTATTCCGCCGGCACCGGCAAGGCCATCGCCAACGCCAAGATGGGCAACGCCGACCTGATCCTGGTGCACGCCAAGGCCCAGGAGGAGAAGTTCGTAGCAGACGGCTTTGCCTACGTGCTCGACGGCATGGAGAGCGAACGCATGAGCTACATGTACAACTTCTTCGTTCTCTGCGGCCCCTCCGCCGATCCCGCCGGTGTAAAGGATGCCCCGGACGTTTTGGAGGCCTTCAAGTCCATCGCCGACGGAAAGTACACCTTTATCTCCCGCGGTGACGGCTCCGGCACGCACAGCAAGGAGCTGGCCCTCTGGCCCGCGGAGCTGGGCATCACTGCCGACGCCGAGAGCTTTGCCGACTACACCGACTGGTACATTTCCGCCAATGCCGGTATGGGCGCGTGCCTGGTCATGGCCGAGCAGATGGGCGCGTACATTCTCACCGACAAGGCCACCTTCCTGACCTTCGTGGCCAACGACGGGGTCATGTAAATGACTTGATTTGTCCCGCTAAATCCAGTAATATAGCCTTGGGAGTTATCTCCCAAGGCTAAACTTATGATTCAGGACGGTTAAGATGGGTTCTTCCATTCAAAAAGCCATAGCACTGATTCTCTCGGCGGATCGGGAGCTGCTGAACATTCTGGGCGCAACGGCCCGGGTAAGTCTTACAAGCTCCGTGATCGCGCTGCTGATCGGCGTGCCCTTCGGTATCGCGCTGGGTGCCTGCCGCTTTCGCGGCCGCGGCGCACTGGTGGTGATCAACCGCACGCTGATGGGCATGCCGCCGGTGGTCTGCGGTCTGCTGTTTTATATGCTGTTTTCCGGCGTGGGCCCGTTTCGGCATCTCAAGCTGCTGTTTACGGTGAAGCTTATGATCATCGCCCAGGTGGTGCTCATCACGCCCATCGTTGTCGGCAACATGGAGACCTATGTGGCCGCTCTTGCGCCCTCCCTGCGGGAGACGGCGCGAGGGCTGGGCTTCGGCCGGGGCAAACGCTTTCTGCTGCTGGTCAATGAGTGCGTCTACCCCATTTTCTCCGTCTATCTGCTGGCCTTTGCCCGCGCCATTGCGGAGGTAGGCGCGGTTTCCATGGTGGGCGGCGCGATCGCCTGGAAAACCAACGTGATGACCACCGCCATCATGCAGTACACCAACCGCGGGAACTTCACCCTGGGTATCGCGCTGGGCCTGATTTTGATGGCGCTGTCGCTGCTGGTGAACGTGGCGCTGTCGCTGCTGCAGAGGAGGCTGAGCCGATGAGGATTGCCGCCTTTACCAAGACCTATAAGGGCCGCCTGGTTTTAAACATGCCGGAGACCACGCTGGCAGACGGGAAAATCACCGCCGTCATCGGCGCCAACGGCAGCGGGAAATCCACCCTGGCAAGGGTCCTGTCCGGGATCGAGACCGCCGACCGGAAGCTCCATCCGCTTTCCGGCGTTGCGGTCGGTTATATGCCGCAGAAAAGCTATGCCTTCCGCATGAGCACGGAGCGAAACATCGCCCTGAACGGCGGCGACGCGGCGCGCAGGGAGCGGCTGATGAACGCGCTGCGCCTACAGGCGCTGGGAAAGCAGCGGGCAAAAAAGCTCTCCGGCGGCGAGACGGCGAAGATGGCGCTTGCCCGGATCCTGATGGGCCGCTATGAGCTGCTGATCCTCGACGAGCCGACCGCGGCCATGGACATGGAGTCCACCCTGGCAGCGGAATGCCTGCTTGCAGACTACTGCCGGGAGTCCGGCTGCACCGTGCTGCTGGTCACACACAGCATTCAGCAGGCGCGGCGCCTGGCCGACGAGGTCATCTTTCTCCATAAGGGAGAGCCGGTGGAGCAGGGCGAAACGAGCACCGTTTTATCCACCCCCGCTCAGCCGCTAACAAGACGGTTTCTTGAATTTTACGGACTATGAAACACAGGAGGAACGATCCATGGGTTCAGTGAAAAAAGCATACTATCGCAGTTTTCAGGCAGTGTTCAACGTAGGCGCGCGGTTTCTCTACTGGCGCAGGCCCATCCCCGTCTCCGGCCTCGGCAGCGTTCAAAAGATCCCCGCGCTGCTGCAAAAGGAAAAGGTCGGCAAGGTCATGATCGTCACGGGCCCGACCGTAGGAAAAAAACTGGCCCCCAAGATCCTGACGGAGCTGGACAGGGCAGGCATCGCCTACACGCTCTTTGCCGAGGTGGAGGCCAACCCTTCGGTCAATACGGTCAACCGGATTCAGAAGCTCTATCTGGATACCGGCTGCGAGGGCTTTATCGCCATCGGCGGCGGCTCGCCCATGGACGCGGCCAAGGCCGCTGCGGCCCGGGTCGTGCGGCCGGGGACGGAAGTGGGCCGGATGGCCGGGCTGCTGAAGGTCGGCAGGAAGCTGCCGCCGTTTATTGCTGTACCCACCACCGCGGGAACCGGATCGGAAACCACGATTGCCGCGGTCATCACCGACAGCGAGACCCATCACAAGTACGCCCTGATGGACCTGCACCTGGTGCCGAAATACGCGATCCTGGACCCGGAGATGACCCGTGAACTGCCGCAAAAGATCACCTCCACCACCGGCATGGACGCCTTGACCCACGCGGTGGAGGCATATGTCTGCTGGACCTATAACACCAACGAGAGCATTCGCCTGGCCGAGGAAGCCGTGTGCGAGATTTTCAAGTATCTCGAGCGGGCCTATAACGACGGCAACGACATGGAAGCGCGCACCCAAATGCTCATCGCCGCTTACAAGGCGGGCTTCGCCTTTACCCGCGCGGGCGTCGGCAATGTGCACGCCATCGCCCACACGCTCGGCGGCCTGTACAATACGCCCCACGGTCTGGCCAACGCTGTGATCCTGCCCATCGTCCTTGAGGACTACGGCGAGGCGGTACACGAAAAGCTGGCCCATCTGGCCGAGCTGACCGGCGTCAAATTCACCGGCACGGACGCGGAAAAGGCGAAGGCATTCATCGACGAGATCCGTGCCATGAACCGGCGCATGAACATCCCCACCGGTTTTGATTTCATCAAGGAGGAGGACATCCCCCAGATGATCAAGTGGGCGCTGGCCGAGGCAAATCCCGTCTATCCCGTGCCCGTGGTCTACGATAAAAAGCGCTGCGAAAAGGTCATCCGCCGCGTGATCGCCGAGGCATGACCGGCGGCAACACCAATGTCATCCGCATCGAAACCGTATCATAAACGGACCTTGAAAGCTTGTTTTCTTTTTCTCCCAATGTGGTAGAATCACAGGGGAAAATCAAACCGCATCGGGAGGTCGCCATGGAACGAAAGCCGAGATATCAAAGCCCAAGGAAAACACGCCCCGGCCACGGGCACGCCCGGCGCGTCTGTGCCGGCCTGCTGTGCGTGCTGGCGCTCTCTCTGTGCGGCTGCGGCGGAATCCAGGCGGAGCCGCCCGAATCGACGCCGCTGCCCGCGCCGGAGGGCATACGGATCGCGGTTGGCTCGGACCTGCATCTGAACCCGGACAACACCACGCCGAACACCGCGCTTTCGGCCGTCGCCTACAACGGCGAGCTGGTCGACGCGCTGCTCTGGGATGCCCGACAGCAGGGCGCGGAGCTGATGCTGCTTACCGGTGATCTGGTCAACGGCGGCAGGGCGTACCGGCATGAGGCGCTGATTGAGAAGCTGCGGCAGGCGGAGGCGGCGGGGATGCAAATCTACGTGCTGCCGGGGAACCACGACCTGGCCCCGATCGGGCAGCAGGACTTTGCCGCGCTCTACGCCGACTTCGGCTATGACGAAGCCTACAGCCGGGACGCGACCTCGCTGAGCTACTGCGTGCTGCGGGAGGATATGATGCTTCTCATGCTGGACACTGCGGGCTATCCCGCCGACTGCATTGATCTGCCCGGGGCCAGGCCGCACGGCGAGGACGGCGCCTTCCTCTCGGAGGCCACGCTCCAATGGGTGGAGAGCTGTCTGCAAAAGGCGCAGGAAGGGAAGCTGCCCGTCCTTTGCGCGGGGCACTACAACCTCATGCCTGCGGAAAGCCGCGACCCTGACAAGGGCGGTTATTATCTGGAAAACGGTGACCGGCTGGCCGCGCTGCTGCGCAGCTACGGAGTGCCGCTGTATCTGAGCGGGCACCTGCATATACGCGCCGTTTATCAGGAGGACGGTCTGACGGAGCTGATCACAGAGTATTTGCTGTCCTATCCCACGGGCTACACGGTGCTCGATGTCACGCCGACCGGCATTCGCGGGCTGCCGCGGCGGGTTGATGTGGACGCCTGGGCCGCAGAGAGCGGGCAGCGGGATAAGACGCTCCTGCATTTTGCCGCGTGGCAGCAGAAGATGCTGAAGGATTACAGCGTGGAGAACGTGGAATACATGTCCGCGCGCAACCCGCTGACCCGGCGCGAGGGCAGGCAGGCGGCGGAATTCTTTTACGCCGCGATGGACGCCTTCTGGCGCTTTGAGCTGCCTGAACAGCGCGCCGCGCTGGAAGCGATGCCGGGCTACGAGCCGTTTTTCCGCTGCGCCGAGGGCTACGCCTACGGCTGGTGGCTGAAGGATCTGCTTGCAAACGCCTCTCCCCTGCTCGGCGGCTTTCTGTTGGAATATTGAAAACGCGAGGGCTTTGCCCTCGCGTTTTCAATATTCGGATATGGCCTTCAGTGATGATGGTGGTGATGCGCGTGGTCCGTAGACCCGTCGGAAAACAGCATATCCATCCCATGACCGATGGGATCGATCACCGCCGCAAGGTTCTCCCTGGCGGCCTTCTCGCTGCCGGGAAGATTGACGATCAGCGTCTTGCCGCGAATGCCCGCCACGCTCCGACTCAGACAGCCGCGGGGCGTGATCTGGAGGCTGTAATAGCGCATCGCCTCGGGAATGCCGCGGGTTTCGCGTTCGATGACGGCCAGCGTCGCCTCGGGCGTGATGTCCCGCTGGGAAAAGCCCGTGCCGCCGGTAGTCATGACCAGGGCAAGCTTCAGCTCATCCGCGCATTTTATAAGCTCGGCCTTGATCTGCTCCATCTCATCCGGGACCATGCCGGTGTACTGCACGTCAAATCCCGCCTCCTCCAGCATTGCCCGTACGGCCGGGCCGCTGGTGTCCACCCGCTCCCCGCGGGCGCCCTTGTCGCTGATGGTGATAACTGCCGCTGTGTACTTCATCTCTGCCCCTCCTGCATGATTCTTTTTCCAATCGCTTCCGCCTCTGCTGCTGCCGAGTCTGCCACTTGATGGATTCGATGGCAATTCCCCGCCAGATACAACCAATCGGGATCGCCCAGCCCACGCGCCAGCTCCCGCTCCGGGATGAGCCCCACGGCGGTGATCAGCGTGTCACAGGAAATATATTCCCTGCGCCCGCTGTCCAGCTGCGTGAGCGTCACGCCGCAAATGCGGCCGACGCCGTGGATTTCCGATACTGTCGAACGATAAAGCATCGGAATGTGATATTGCTCAATACAGCGGTGGTGGTTGCGCGCCATGCCGCCGTAGTGATCGTTCTGCTCCACCACGGCGATCACGCGCTTGCCCTCCAGGGTAAAACGCCGCGCCATGATCATCCCCAGATCGCCGCTGCCGAGGATCAAAATATTCCGGCCCAGCGACTGATGACGCAGATTGATCAGCGCCTGCGCCTGCCCGGCGGTGAAGATCCCGGCGGGCCGCGTTCCGGCGATGGGCAGAGAACCGACCGCTCGCTCCCGGCAGCCCGTTGCGAGGATCAGGCGTTCAAAGCCAAGCTCGCCAAGCCCCTCCCGGCTGGACAGGATGGCCGTCTTCGTCTCCGTCACCGACAGCACCTCGGTGTTCAGCAGAAGCTGAACGCCGGTCCGCTTCAGCGCCGCCGCCCAGCGATCCGCGTAGTCCGGGCCGGTCAGCTCCGCGCCGAAGGCAGAAAGGCCGAAGCCTTCGTGAATACACTGCGGCAGAATCCCGCCGGAACGGTCCGCACGATCTGCCAGCACGAGATTCCGGCAGCCGGAATCCCAGGCGGCAACAGCCGCCGCCATGCCCGCGACGCCCGCGCCCACGATCAGAAGCTCACACCGTTTCATGACCGCCTCCCAGTATTTCCGAGCCCCGGCCATCCTTGGTCACAGCGCACGCGGGGATGTTCCCTTCCTGCGCCAGCAGCTGCACCAGCCGCTGCTGGCAGCGGCTTCCCTGACAGCGGCCCATGGTCGCCCCCGTGCGGCGCTTGATTCCGTCCACCGTGACAGCGCCACGGCGGATGGCCTGAAGCACCTCGGCCCTGGTAATATCCTCGCAGCGGCATAGCACTTCGCCGTAATCGGGATCGTCGGCGATGGCTGCCCTTCTCTGCTCACAGCTCATGCCGTGAGCTTTTTTAATGCCTGTGCGCTGCGGAGAAAACGCCATATTCCGTTCTGCCTGTAAATAAGCCGCCGCGTGCTCCGCGACATGACGGCCGAGCTCATCGGCGCAGGTCAGCCCCGGCGTCTTAATGCCGATCAGACTCCAGAAGCCGGGCGCGGGATTGTCGATCACAAAGCCGCCAACGCTGCCTCCGTCAAAACGCTGAGGGTTGGGCCGCACCGCGGCGAAGGAGCGGATGGTCTCCTCCAGAGCCAATCGGGGGAGCACCCGTCCGGCCCGCTCCCGGACAAAGTCCAGGCCCGGCAGTGTTGTTGCAAAGTCCGTCTCATTCTCCCGCTCCGAGGGTCCGAGCAGCAGGCTGCCCTCCACAGTGGGTACCGCGGTCAGGCCCTTGCCGCCGTCCTCCGGCTCATATTGGATGATGTGTCCCGGCGCGTTCGCCGCCGTCTGATCCAGCACCAGATAATCACCCGCACTGGGAACAATGCGTACATCGGGCGCGCGAAACAGCGCCTGCACCCTGTCGGCGGATAAACCCGCACAGTTTATGAGCGCGCGGCAGGAAAAGGTCTCCCGATCCGTCCCGACAACATAGCTGCCGCCCTCCGCCCGGATCCCCCGGACGGCCGTATTCAGCCAGGGCTGCGCCCCGTTATCCACCGCGTTTTCAAAGGCTGCCACACCAAGCGCCCAGGGGTTCACCGTCCCCGCGCTGGGCGCATACAGCGCCAACGTGACGCCGGGCGCAAGGGCAGGCTCCAGGGCCAGCGCCTCCGCGCCGGAGAGCAGCCGCAGCCCCGGCACCCCGGCGGCCAGGCCGTTTTCATATTTCCGGCGCAGCACCGCCTCCGCCTGCGCCCCAAAGCCCACCATCAGTGAGCCGCAGCGCTTAAACGGCACGTCCAGCTCCCGGCACAGCGTGTCAAAGCGGGCGTTGGCCCGGACGGTCATCTCCGTCTTCAGCGTGCCCGGCTTATGGTCGTAACCGGGATATACAATGGCGGTGTTGGCGCGGGAGACGCCTGTACACACATCCTCCCGCGCCTCAAGCAGCGCGACGGACAGATCCCAGCGCCGCAGGTTCCGCGCCGCAAAGCAGCCCAGAAGTCCGCCGCCGATAACCACCACATCGTAGGTTTCCATCTTAAAGCACGTCGATTATCTCACCCGGGCGATCCAGCGTGTAACCGCCCATGGCCGTGATGCGCGCGGCAAAAGCCGCGCTCTTCAGCGTCGCGATCAGCTGCCGGACCATCGGGCTGCCCCAGGCTGTGTCCGGAATGAGCAGATCGTACTCCTCCACGCACACCGGCAGGAAGTCCAGATCATAGAGCTTTGCCGCAGAGTAGATGCCCATCCCGGCATCCGCCGAGCCGCTGGCGATCTGCACGGCCACGGAGTTGTGCGTGATCTCCTCACGGTCATAGCCATAGACCGCGGCGGGGTCGACCCCATCCCTTTGGCACAGATAGTCCATCAGGATCCGGGTGCCGGAGCCCTTCTGCCGGTTTACATAACGTACGCCATCTTTGGCGATATCGGCAAAGCGGTCAATATGCAGCGGATTGCCCTTCCGGAGCATCAGCCCCTGCTGGCGGCCCACACAGCGGACCAGGTATACGCCCCCGTGCGGGAAGTATTTTTTGATATAACTGCGGTTATATTCGCCGGTTTCCGTATCCAGCAGATGGATGCCGGCGGCGTGCGCCTCACCCCGGCGCACGGCCATAATGCCGCCCATGGAGCCCACATGCGCGGAGCTGACAAAAAGGCTGTGATCGTCCGTATGGATCAGGTCGGCCAGCTCGTCAAGCAGCGGGTCGTGGCTGCCGATAACCACCAGGGTGTTTTTCAGCCGTCTCTTGGGATTCAAGAGGCGCACGCGGACCTCCTCCCCGGACTGGTAGCCCTCGGTTCCCTGCGGAACCTCCAGCATCCCGTCGGCCTTCATGAAGGAGGAGACCACCCCGCTGCCGCGGGGGAGGGGCGCGGCCATAAGCTTATCGCCCACATAGCCCATGCGTACGCGCACATATTCCCGGTACTTCAGACCCGAGACCACAGGGCGCGTCAGCACCGCGCGGGTACTGCTTTCCGCCTCGCTTTCACGGCCGAGCCAACGATCCACCAAGGGCCGCAGGAATTCCTCAATGACAAGGATTCCCGAAACGGGATAACCGGGGACCCCAAGGATCGGCTTGGCGCCCCGGCAGCCAAGGATGGCGGGTTTTCCGGGCTTGATGGCGATGCCGTGATAGAGCACCTGCCCGATCTCACGGATGACGGCAGTGGAGAAATCCTCCCGCCCGGCGGAGGAGCCGGCATTGAGGATCACCATATCGCACTCATCCGCCGCCTTTTCTACCATTTCCCTGATCTGCTCAAACTTGTCCGGGACGATGGGATAGGTTTTCGGACACGCGCCCCAGTCCTGAAGCATGGCCGAGAAGATGGAGGAATTAAACTCCAGAATATCGCCCGGTTTCGGATCGGCGCAGGGCGGGATGATCTCATCACCGGTGGGAATGATGCCCACCACCGGGCGGCGGATGACCTCCAGCGTCAGCACGCCCCCGGCAATCATCGCGCCGATAGCCGCGGGTGTGACTTCCATAAACCCGGGCAAAACCATCTCCCCAGCGCAGACATCCTCGCCGATCTGCCGGATATGCTGCCAGGGTGCGGCGGCGGCATGGATGGTAATGCTGCCGTCATCGTTTTTTACGATATCCTCCACCATAATGACCGCATCACAGTTTTCGGGAATCGGGTCACCGGTGTCGACTACGACAAACTGCTCCGGCCGGAGCGTGATCGGCGTGGTCTCCGTAGCGCCGAAGCTGTCCCGCGCACGCAGGGCCACGCCATCCATGGCGCTGGCCGCATAATGGGGTGCGTTGATTTTGGCGTAGACCGCCTTGGCCGTCATCCGCCCATAGGCCTCCTGCACCGGGATGGTCTCCGTCTGCCCGGCAAAACCGTTCTGCTGCAAAAGCGCGATGTAATCCTCCCTGGCCTGTTCCAGGGGAACATTGGTTAAATACTCAAATCCCATGATACCATCCTTTCCTCTTTGACCCCATGCCAAGCGCGAGGCTTACCCTCACGCAATATATACCTGCACCTGCGCGCCCTTTGGCAGGCCCTCGCAGTCGCGCTCGATGACAAAATAGCCCGCAGCCCCGGCAAGCTGTGTAATCAGCCCCGATTTGGAGCGGATCGGCGCGGCCAGCAGCTTGCCGTCCACGCGGGACAGCGTGCAGCCGTTGACCTGCGTCCGGCCGTGATTGGCCCCGACGCTCTCGGTCAGCTCCGCCGTGACGGTGAGCGCCCTTTGCTCCCGTCCCGCCAGCCTTGCCAGCAGCGGAAGAACAAAGAGCCGCGCCACAAAGAAAGCCGCGACCGGGTGTCCGGGCAGTCCCACCAGGGGCTTGTTGCCCGTTTTACCCAGGATGGTGGGTTTACCCGGCTTGATGGCGATGCCGTGAAGCAGCAGCTCACCCATAGACTCGATGATCCGGCAGGCCGCGTCCTTGACGCCCACACTGCTGCCGCCGGAAAGGATCACGGCGTCGCACGCCTCTGCCGCCCGCTGCACCGTCGCGCGCAGAAGCGCCTCGTCGTCAATGACGATCCCATAGCTCACCGTCTGCGCGCCGTGGGCATTCAACAATGCGGTCAGCATGGGCGAATTCACATCCCGCACCTGGCCGGGGCCGGGCGTCTGATCAGGCGTGACCAACTCGTCGCCCGTGGAGATGATGCCCACCCGGATCTTTCTCTCTACCGGGACCTCGACCCTCCCGATGGCAGCCAGGGCGCCGATGTCCTGGGCATTCAACACCCGCCCCGCACGGAGGACAAGCTTTCCGGGATACACATCGTCCCCGCGGAAAATCATGTTCATCCCCGGCGCACCGGGCTTCATGACCCCGATCGTACCGTCGCCGTAATCCTCGGTATACTCAAGCATCACCGCACAGTCCGCCCCCTTGGGTACAGCGCCGCCGGTCGGCACATACACGCAGGCGCCGCGGGGCAGCTCAAACGCGGCCCCCTCCCCCATCAGTACCTGCCCGGCCACGGGAAGAATCGCCGGGATCGCATCCGAACAGCCGAAGGTGTCAGCCGCGCGCAGGGCATAGCCGTCCACCGTGGAACGGTCAAAATCCGGCACGTATTCCTCCGCCGTGATATCTTCGGCCAGAACGCGCCCCACCGACTCTGTCAGCGGAACAAGCTCCGTCCGTCCTTTCACCGGGACAAACGCCGTCTGAATCAGCTCCAGCACTTCCTCCGGTGTTTTCACTTCAAGCATGCTTTACACCTCCGCCAGGATCTTGCCGATATCCCGGTAATCGTTACCGGTAAAATGCTTGATTTCTTTCTTGAATGGAGCGCTGCGCAGGATTTCCAGCAGAGTATCACACGCCTCTGTCTCCAAAAACTCCCGGCGTACCACCAGGTCATAACGCTCCTCCAACAGCGGGATGAAATCCAGACCGTCGATCTGGCGGGAAATGCGTTCGGTGCCGATGGCAAGATCCGCTTCCCCCGCGGCAATGGCGGCCGCCATGGTCAGGTGCGATTTCATTTCGCGCTCATAGCCGTTGATCTGCCGGGCGTCCAAATTCATCCGGCGCAGCTGGCCATCCAGCAGAATGCGCGCGCTGGAACCGGGCCGGCGGTTGAGAATGGTGATGTCCCGCCGCGCCAGGTCTCGCCAGCCGCGGATCTCCTTGGGGTTCCCGGCGGCGATGTAGAAGCCCTGGGTGCGGTAGGAGATGTTGATGAGCGCAGCCGGAACCCCGGGCAGCAGCTTTTTGACAAAAGGCGTATTGAAAGCTTTCTCGTCGGCTGCGTAGAGATGGCAGGCCGCCGCGGTGACCTTCCCCTCGTACAGCGACAGCAATCCCTCGAAGCTGCTGAGATAACAGCGCTCCGCCTTCACGCCGCTCTGGTGCAGGTAATTGGCCAGAATATCCAGGATTACATCCTGCCCGGAGATGACAAGCTCATCGCTTGCCTCCGACATGGGCCTGAGCAACGCGCTGCGCGCCTCGATCTGACGCACCGGCTGCACGCTCTGCTCATGCCGGGCGCGTGCGATATAGGTGTCAACATCGTCCTGCGTAAAGCGCACCTTGCGTCCCACGCGATAGGAATGGATCTCCCCACGGCGGATCAACTCATAGATGGTGGATTTGCTCACGTGGAGGATGTCCGCCACCTCCTGCGTTGACAGCGATTTGTTGGGCGCCATCGCAACCCCTCCCATACCATTTCAAATTTCCGATTCATATTATAAACGCTTTGTACAATCTGTACAAGACTTAGCTTTCTCTAATCTTTACCGCGTTTCATACAGTTTCGTATCGTTTCGCACATGTAAAGTTTTTGACTTTCGCTCATCACGTGCATTTTCACACTGTTTCACGCAGAAATATTCCAAAAAACTTGTGGAGAATGACTTTGTAAAATAAAATAAGCACATAAAGAGCAGTTGTTGAAATGATACAAAAATCACATTTTGAGGAGGCTATCTCATGAGCGGCGCATATTATGAAAAAATCGCACGTATCAACCTGACCACAGGCGAGATAAAGGTTGAGCCCCTGGATCTGGAGCTGGCGCACAAGTTCATCGGCGGGCGCGGTCTGGGCACCAAGCTGCTGTATGACGAGGGTGTCGCCACAGTCGATCCCCTGTCGGCAGACAACAAGCTTGTCTACATCACCGGCCCCATGACCGGCTCGCTCTCTCCGTCCTCCGGCCGTTATATGGTCGTCACCAAATCCCCCCTGACCGGGATGATCGCCTGCGCCAACTCCGGCGGTATCTGGGGCGCCAAGCTCAAGTATGCCGGCTGGGACGCCCTGATCGTGGAGGGCGAGGCCCCCGATTGGACCTACATCAACATTGAAGACGATAAGATCGAGCTGCTGGACGCCAGAGAGTATCTGGGTGTTCTCAGCGAGGAGATTGACGAGAAGCTCAAAGAAAAGCACGGCAAGGACGCCTCTGTTCTCAACATCGGCCCCGCCGGTGAAAAACAGGTTCTGCTGGCCGCCATTATGAACGACAAGGATCGCGCTGCCGGCCGTTCCGGCACCGGCGCCGTCATGGGCAGCAAGAAGCTCAAGGCCATCGTCGTCAAGGCCACACGCAAGCAGCTGGACAACATCGCGGATCTGGACGCGCTAAAGGAAGCCAACAAACGCGCCCTCAAGATCATTGCCGACAACGGCGTCACCGGCCAGGGCCTGCGCGCCTACGGCACGGCGGTGCTGGTAAACATCATCAACAACATCGGCGCCTTCCCCACCAAGAACTGGCAGGAGAGCTACTATCCCACGGCCGACGCCATCTCCGGCGAGACTTTGGCCGACAAGTACCTGGTCAAGCCCGGTGCCTGCCACCGCTGCCCCATCGCCTGCGGCCGCATCATCAACCACGACGGCAAGGTCGTCGGCGGCCCCGAGTACGAACCGCTGTGGGCCTACGGCGGCGACTGCGGCAACGACGATCTGTACACCATTGACGAGTGCAACCGCCTCTGCAACGAGTACGGTCTGGACGCCATCGGCGTGCCCTGCACCATCGCCGCGGCCATGGAGCTGTACCAGCGCGGCTATATCAAAGAGGAAGAGTGCGGCGGTGTGCCGCTGGAGTGGGGCAGCAAGGAGGCCCTGGTCGAGTGGACAAAGCGCATGGGCGATCCCGACAGCCCCCTCGCCTGGCTTATGTCCTCCGGCTCAGCCCGTCTGTGTGAGGCATACGGCCACCCCGAGTATTCCATGAGCGTCAAAAAACAGGAGATCCCCGCCTACGATGCCCGCGGCATCCAGGGCATCGGCATCAACTACGCCACCGCCAACTGCGGTGCGGCCCACGTCCGCGGCTACATGATCAGCCCTGAGGTTCTGGGCCTGCCCCAGCAGCTCGACCGCACCGTCACCGACGAAAAGGCCGCCTGGGCCAAGACTTTCCAGGATCTGACCGCCGTCATCGATTCCATGGGCAACTGCCTGTTTACCTCCTTCGCCCTCGGTGCGCCCGAATATGCCGACCTGCTCAACGCCGCTACCGGCACCCATTGGACCGTCGAGCAGCTGCTTGAAATCGGCGATCGGATCTACAACATTGAGCGTATGTTCAACAAGGCCGCCGGCATGAAGCCGGAGGACGACCGCCTGCCCAAGCGTCTGTTGGAAGAGCCCATTCCGGACGGCCCGTCCAAGGGCATGGTGTCCCAGCTGCCGCTGACACTGCCTCAGTACTATGAGGTCCGCGGCTGGGTCAACGCCTTCCCCACCGACGAGACCCTGAAAAAGCTGGGTCTTGACGAGTGCATCGGAAAATAAATATAATATCGCTACGGGGGAGGCCGCTCGCCTCCCCCCCATTTTATCAAGGATGTGATCCATGTGATAGAAGTACGCCTATTCGCCACACTGCGCGACGGACGCGGCAAAATCATCCAGATGGAGCCGGGCTCCGTCTCTACCGCCGGGGATGTTCTGCAAGCGCTTGATATCCCACCGGAGGCCGTCGCCATTCTTCTTATCAACGGTTTTCACTCGCAGCCTGTTCATCCCGTAAAGGACGGCGATGTTCTCGCCCTGTTCCCCCCGGTAGGAGGTGGCTGAGATGGCGCTGACCGGTCAACAGGTTGAGCGGTATTCCCGCCATATTATACTGAAGGATGTGGGCGTGCGGGGACAGAAGAAGCTCCTCAACGCCAAGGTGCTGATCATCGGCGCCGGCGGGCTCGGTTCGCCCGCGGCCATGTACCTCGCGGCGGCAGGCGTCGGTACGCTCGGGATCGTGGACAGCGACGCGGTGGAGCTGTCCAATTTGCAGCGGCAGATCCTCCACGGTACGCCGGACGTCGGCCGACCCAAGGTCGACTCCTCACGAGAAAGCATCGAGCGGCTGAATCCGGATGTGCAGGTGAAGACATATCACACGCTTGTCACCGCCGAGAACGTCATGGCACTGATCGCGGACTACGATTTCATTCTGGAGTGTACGGATAATTTTCCGGCCAAGTTTCTGATCAGCGACGCCTGCGTTCTCGCCGGCAAGCCCTTCTGCCACGGCGGGATCATCCGCTTCTTCGGTCAGGTGATGACCTATGTTCCCGGGCAGGGTCCCTGCTATCGCTGTGTGTATAAGCAGCCGCCTCCCCCCGATGCGGCGCCAACCTGCAAGCAGGCCGGAGTTCTCGGCGTGGTGGCCGGGACCATCGGCTGCATCCAGGCGATGGAGGCAGTCAAATACATTCTCGGCAGCGGTGAGCTGCTGACCGGGCAGCTGCTGACCTATGACGCGCTGGACACGGATTTCCAGAAAATCCAACTCTGCCGCGATCCGGAATGTCCTGTCTGCGGACCGCACCCGACGATTCTAAAGCCCTTCGATCAGGACGCCCCCAACTGTATATTATAGAAAAGCACCCCCGGACGAATGTCCGGGGGTGTTGTGGTATAAGGGGAAGGTTTTACTCGTAGAGGGCCTTAAGCTTCATCAGGTGCTCGTAGCGCTCCTTGGCGTTATCCTCGGACGCCGTGAACAGACGCTCCGCACGATCCGGGAACTCACGGGTCAGACGGCTGTAACGCGCCTCGTTCATCAGGAACTCACGGTATCCGCCCGCGGGCTCCTTGCTGTCCAGCGTGAACGGCTTCTCCGCATCCGGGTTG
>JAFTGE010000122.1 GCA_017458085.1 Oscillospiraceae bacterium | reverse complement strand
TGCTCCGAAGCCCTCATGTACATACTTATAAAAGATCAGGCGGACAATTTCTGCGGCATCCTGGTCAACCACAAGATCACCGACTTCCCGGTTACGCTTGTTGATTCGCCCGTGATTCTCCAGCTTATAGCCATAAGGAACCGTGCCGCCGGTGAAGTGTCCTTCCTCGGTCAACTGCTCCAGGCGCGTTTTCACTCGGATGGAGGTCTTGATGCTCTCCCCGGAAGCTTGCCAATAACGGATGTAGTTCATCAGCTTGTCCACATGGGTATCAAACCGCTGCTGCCCCTCCATCGCACTCCATACCTCGATGTTGTTCTTTACAAACCATTCCACGACAAAGGGCGTTTCATCATCCCGGCGTCCAAGACGGTCAAACATAAAGACTAACAGCACATCAAACTTGCCCTGTACGGCGTCGGCCTGCATCTCTTGGATGGCGTCACGCTCCTTTGCGGATTTCTTAAAGCCGGAGACGCCTTTCTCATAAAGCTCTTTTTCAATCTGCCAGCCCTTTTGCGCTTCCGCAAATTCCCGGCAGTATTGCTTTTGCATGGGAATGTCGTTCTTCTCGACCTGCCCTACCGTAGAAACACGGTAAAGGCAATACACACGTTTTATATTTTCCATAACATACACCTTTCATTTGTTGTGTATGTCCCTTGTTTTCTGTATTTATTTTTCAAGGTACAACTTCTATCATTATTATCTCAAATGGATTCATCATCGTCAAATTTTGAGGTGCTTTTCGGTATCATTCTCTGCTTTTCAAGCAAAGCTCTCATTTCATTCAATGCTTCCGGGTTTTCTTCATCTGCATATTTTATTATGACCCGGCACCCATTCACTATAACAATTTCCTCTCCCGGCATTCCTATATACTCCCTATTACAATCATTGATAAAACTCTCTTCTCCATAACAGTCTTTCCCTAATAGAACTACACCTAAGCCTAGAACCAAGGCCAGACTTCCTACCAGCAATCCAAGTAACAGATCCAGCATCTTATCCCCCGTAATAATCCGTTTCACCGTGAAACGGATTTCGACAGTGAAATACAAAATCCGCACTCTCATGTAGTGCGGATCAAAGGTATCACGATGTTTTCAAAGGCAAAGAACAGACGGCGGCGGGGCAGGCCGCTCCGTAGGATATGTGTTTCGTGCCTCCCTCCATGCTTATGGCGGGACGTTTGACTCTGTGACGTGCCATCAACGTAGGTATCATTATGCCCGCTTGCGGATCGTGGCCGGCAGCCGTGCCATTGGCTGCATACAGCGGTGGTGTTGTTCGCTCTGCCATCGGTGATTTCACCTCCTCACCGACTGACGATCCCGGCGCACCCGCTGCCTGGCTTCCCGCAAGCAGAACGTATCTGCTTGCCCTATTCAGTTGTCGAAATGTGTCTCACGGTGAGACACATTTCAGCCAAAGTCATGCCGCACGGCGGCAGCATAATACGGGCCAATCGTGATGGGCGCATAGTAAAGCGCCGTCAACAGATAGCCCCGTATATTTTTGATCTTCGTAGTGGTTTCCCGGAGGGAGTCCATCACATAGGTCACATGTTCAAAATCCAGCCGTCGGTATCGCTCCTGCACCTTTGGCGTTGGAATGTTCTCGTTGGCAATTCGGATTGTATCGGCGGTGCTGCACAGCACGTCGCAGATCAGCTCCAGGATGCTCTCCGGGTCATCGTATGGGTAGCTCTCTGCCAGACGGGGATAGTTGATCTGCTCCCGCACGTCCGCCTCGATCACCGCTCTCTCCACTTTAGGGCAGTACGATGGATGGATAGATGGATCAGTATAGCTTTTTTCAATATTGCTTGTATCAGTATAATTTGTTTCCCTTTTTGGGAACTCTGCATTTCCGCTTTCGGGAAGTCTTGAAGTTTCATTTTGGGAAGTCTGGACTTCCTCTTTTGAATCTTCTTGACTTCCCGTTTTGGGAAGTCTGGGTGAGGCAGACTTCCCCTTGGGTGCATTGGACACGGTTTCCACGAATTGCTTTACATAGATCATGGTCGGCTTGCCCTGACCCTGCTTCTTCCGCTCGATCAGCCCGACGCCCTTTGTGTCCAGTTCGGCCAGCAGCCGCACAGCCTTGTTGTGACCGCAGCACAAGTCCTCCATGATCTCGTCGATGGTGTAATAGATGTACACCCGGTCAAAATCATCAAACCAGCCGTTGCGGGCAGACAGTCCCATGCGGTCGAGCATCATACCGTACAGCAGCTTGGCCTCGGTGGACAGGTGCTGGAACTCTGCCCCGGTCACAAGCTGCCGGGGAATCCGGTAAAATGAAAAAGACTCGGACTGACCGCCGTAGAAGTAATCGTATTTCATTCAAACTCAATTCCTGTACAAAAAAACACCCTATCCACATTTTTGAATAGGGTGTGTAAGTAAAAGTGTATTCATTTTTTGTCAGATTCAACAATCGCTTTTAGAATAACAAGCAAAAAATCTTCAAATCTATCTGGATACTTTTCTGATTGCCTAAATTCAAGAAGGGTATCTGCATCGACTCCTAATACATCTGCGTACGCTTTGAGTTTGTCAATAGATGGCTCGCGCTTTCCTGATTCGATTGCACAAATATACGCAGGAGTCACCTTAAGCTTTTCAGCTATATCTTTTACTTTTAAATCTCGCGCAATACGAAGCAAGCGATAAACATTGTTTTCTGATTTCATAACTATAACAAATAACTAGTATTGACCATAATTGTCCTAACCTTGAACCAATAGAGGAAAGCCTCCAAAATGTACCATTAAAATGAATTACTCAACAATGTTTATAATGGAATTCGCATTGATACTATTAATAGTATTATTCGGGTAATCATAAAGTAACTCCTCCTTACTATTCGTTTTGCCACATTATGAAAAAGTAAGATTGCCTACTCTCCCTGACTAAGCAGGGAGAGTAGAGCTCTCTTCTTGATCTGGTTACTGCATTAAGCGGAGTTTAATGATATAAACCAAAATCTTAATCAAAATTTTGAGGATATCCCATGCGCATTGTGCACTCGGATCATCCTTCCACTTTGCGTACGCTCGGACTGCTTGAATCCAAGTATTTACGCATTCCTGCTTCAGATCAGTTTTTGCTTTTTTCATATGTAGCCTCCATATTTCTAGGAGACTCCCTCTATGAAGTTTACAAGGTTCATGTTGAGTACAAACATATTATAGCATCTGTTTGCTAAAAGTCAATATCTATTGATTAATTTATTAATCTGTTACGCTTTCACTCGCTCACAGAAAACCAGGTAGCGGTACTTTCCGCCGCTGGCGTAGGGGTGGCAGGTCAGCAGGGTTATCATGTCCTTGTCCTTCTGAATGAGGATTGCGTTCACGTCATTCGGATTGATGATCTTGATCTCCGTCACAGTATAGGTCAGCGTTCCCCAAATGTTCGTGATCGTCACCTCGTCGCCCACTTCCAGCAGCTCAATTTCCTTGAAGTAGGGATAGCCGCTGTACCCTCGGTGTCCGGCAATAACGGCGTTGGTGTTGTTGCCGCCGAGGGGGATGCTGGTCTGTGACAGCACAGCCGCTCCCGCGGCCATGTTTTCTTCACTCGCACCGAGAAACAGGGGCATTTCCAAACCCATTTTTGGGATCGTAATGACGCCGAACTTCTCGTCTGGCAGCCCGTAGTCTGTCAGCGTGAATTGGGATTGCTCATAGGCGCTCTTGCTGTCGAGCTTGTTTTGCTTGAACAGATAAAGCTGCCGGTTGTAGGTCTGCATGGCCTCATAGAGATTGGCGTACGGAATGACCTCTTTCTTTTCTTCGGACTCTCTGCGGATAACTCCAATGGACGCGTTAAACGTTTCAACTGCCTGCTTAACTTCCACGCTCTTTTCCGCGCCGTCGATCAGCGGTTTTACCGCAAAGGCGGCGCTTGCAAAAGCCAGGCAGATCAGCAGGACAAGAAGGATGAGCTTTAATTTAAGGTGCTTCATGTTTGCCTCTCATTCTATCCCTCCGCATAGTGTTCCGTCTGCGCTTCGGATTTCTCGTGTGAAGGACTGCCCTGTAGCCGCCATAACACGCACCGATCCCGGTAACGGTCAAGCCGCCGTAAATCAGGCCGTGGCGGTATTCGTCGCCCCAGGTGGATTCCTCCACGGGCGTAAACTCCGCGTCCTCGATCACACTAACGGCTTCCTCATACTCGGTACGTTCTCCGCGCACCAGCAGACGGTGACTGTTCACGCCATAGGGTGTACAGGTGACGAGGGTACAGAGGTCGCGCCCGGCGTCGATGGTCAGCTTTCCCGTGTCCTCCGGGAGAACGGTGCAGATCTCGCATACCTTATAGGCCAGCGTCTGCCCAAGCACGCGGAGAAAGAAAATGTCGCCCTCTTTCAAGAGGTTCAGATCCGAAAACATTTTTTGCCCCGCAAGGCCGCTATGCCCGGTCAGCACACAATGGGTGCCGGTGCCGCCTACCGGGAGAGAGGAGCCGAGAAGATGGCCCACGCCACGGTCAAGGGTGCTTTCCTCGGTGCCGTGGTAGATCGGCAGGCTGACAGAGATTAACGGGATTTCCACATACCCCATAATGCCATCTCCGCGCACGTTCAAGAGCGCGTCGTAGCTCTCGGACGCTTTTATGAGCGCGTCTTTGGTAAAAGGCTTGTCCGGGACGGTCAACAGGGTTTCGTTATAGGTGCTGGCAGCGACGCGGGCCGCGTCCAGGGCCGAGGTGTCCATCTGCTCGATGGTTTCCGTGTACTGTGTTTCGATGAGGCTCCGGTTTTTCTCGGAGAGATAGTTGGAGATCAGCAGGTAGAGAATGACGACGAGGGAAACGATCAGCAATAGAGCTAAAAACAGGATTTTCATTTTCTTCTTCATACTTTCCCTTCATAGCACAAGAGGGCAGCCGTGGCCGCCCTCTTGTCTGCCAGTATGGATTAAGTGTTCTGCGCTTTCTTCTTGCTCTTGCGGGTGAGGGCCACGATGCCAACCACGCAGAGCGTCAGCATGGACAGGCCGATCATGGGGAACATCCAGTTACCATAGGAGCCGGTCTGCGGGAGGTCAAAACCGCGGGTGTTAATGACGGTAAAGGGAACAAAGGCATTGGCGGAGGCGCCGTCGCTCGACATGCTGACCTTGTTGCTGTCCACAGTGGCCGAGGCGGTCAGCAGCTTGTGGGCAAGCTGTTTCTGCGGCATATTGTGATACAGGCCGGGATCAACGTCCTTGTACCGGGGATCGTTCTGAATAAGACCCAGGGTGTCGGTGCCGTAAATGCCGCAGAGCTTGTCACTCTCGGTCTGGGAGATCACGACGCGGATGTTGTTCTTCAGCAGCGTGTAGCCGTTGGCCGTCTGTACCTCCGTCAGCACATAGCTGTCATCCTCCACGCCCTTGATGACAAGTTTCCCGTCCTTCGTGGGAATGAAGTGGGTCGCGTCCTTTTCCTCGGCAGCATGGCCGGTCACATACCAAATGCCCTCAGCCTCGTTCAGCTTGCCGACGAGGTAGTAACCGTCGTTGTCGTTATGGGCAATAAACTCCACTTTGGAGAAATCGCCCCGTCCGTCGGAAAACTGTTTGGTAATGTCGATGCCGTATACATAGACGTGACAATCATCGACGAGGGTATCATAGTAGCTGGTGTTGCTGCGCTTCCAAGTGAGGACAACATCGTTGGGATTTCCAGCGTCGCCATAGGTAACAGAGGCGTCGCTGTTCATGGTAGCCTTGTAGGTGATACGGAGAGTGCAATCGCTGTACCCGCTGTTTACCATGCTGGCCCCGGTATAAACCGCCTTGCTGGTGTTGATCTCCGCAAGGCCGGAGGCCGTCATTTCGATGGACATAACGCTTGCGCCGTCCGAGGCGGTGTTGTAGGAAACGAGGAAACGGTCAGACGGCTCATTCCAGGACGTGATCAGATCGGTGCAGCCCTCGTCCTTGAAGAACTCTAAGAGCACGTCGCCCTTGTTGTAGGTGATGCCTTTGGAGAGCGTGTCAATAAAGGTGTAATCCGTCAGATAGGACGCGGCGGAGGTAATGCTGGGAAGCATGGAAATGATCTGATAGTCTATGGTATCTCCCGCCGAGGCGGTGCCGGTGTGGGCGTAGCCGTCCGTAATATCCCCGGTGCTGCCGTTGTGCTTGCCGGTGTCGGCCTTATCCTCACGGAGCGTCTTTTCGAGGCTGGGAATGCCGGTCAAATTCTTGGGATAGAGCGTCACGTCGTAAATCCAGCGGGTGCCGCCGTCGCTGGCGTTGGTGCCGTCAACGGAGGTCATGGGCAGAGAGACGAGGAAAGGGGCGGTGGTGTCCGTGACCATTTCCGGGACGCGGGTTTCGATCAGCAGATACAGGCCGAGGGGTAGATCGGCGGCTCCCGTATGGCCGTAGGCGTCCGTCTCCGTCATGGCGACGCCGTGGTTATCGTGGGCGTACTTTTCCAGCGCGTTCTTTACTGTGGTGGCGTTGGCGTCCAGTGCCGCCTTGAGGCCGTCGATCAGCACGTCGGAGCGGTAGTAATACACGGTCATGCCGTCCACCACTTCATCAGCCGGAGTATAGCGGTCATTGGTGCTGACGCCGATTGCGGAGATAAAAGCGTTATTCTGCTCGGTGGGGGCGATGCCGTACAGCACCTCGATATGCTCCGCGCCGTTCTCACTCTCTGTAAAGGTGCGGATGTCCGCAACCTTAACATAGGTGAACTCAACGCCCTTGATGCAATATCCGTAGGCGTTGCCGTTGGCATTGAGGGGGGATACCCGGTTGGGATCACCCAGCACGGCCTCCACACCGTTAGCGTCCTTGACGCCGGTACTGACATAGGAGCTATCCCAAACGCCGTCTTTTTCGGCGTTGGTAAGATCGTACTTGTAAATGTCCAGAGAGCCGGTCCGGGAGGTGTCAATCGTGGCCTCGTCCACCGGGGCGGCAAAGGCCGTAATGGAAAAACTGCTCACTACCAAGATAGCAAGCAGCAGCGCAAAGAGTTTCTTCAAGTTTCGCTTTCATCCTTTCTTTTGATGTAAATGTAAGGCATGGTCATAAAGCCCATGAACAGGGGCAGCCACGCAAAGCCCGCGCCGCCCGTTTCGGGGATGCGGAAAATGGGATCGTCGGTGGCGGTCACATAGAGGGTGTAGCAGTAGGTCACGCCGTCCACGGTTTCGCTGTCAGCGGCCTCGCCGCTGATCTCCACGGGGAGCGTGCCAACATACAACGGACTGCCAAGCAGGGAGCGGCCGGCCGGGGCCTTCGTTTCGGTCAGGCGGTAGAGAATGTTGCTGTCTGCCCGGAGGCCGCTGAACGTGACGCTGCCGCCGTCGTCGGTGGTAAGCTGGCCGTCTGCGAGGCCGGGACTGGTGCAGCCGCCCGCCGTGATGTTGTCGCCCTCGCGGGAGACAACGGGAGTCCAGGAGCCGCCGTTATCTGTGGAGTATTCCAGCAGATAGGTCGCGCCGGCGAGGGCAGCGCCGTTGGCGTCCTGTTTCTTCACTTCCAGCGTTCCGGGCCTGCGGAGATTGGGGCGGGTCTGCTCCACGGTCACGCCATGTTCCACGATGCTAAAGGGATAGACCGTATCGTCCAGCTGGTAGCCTTTCGGCGGGGAAAACTCCTGATACTGATAGCTGCCGTAAAGCAGGTTTTCAAAGAGAAGTTCACCGTTTGCGTCGGTATAGCCCTCCGCGATCTGATGGCCGCCGCTGTCAAAGAGCCGGAAGCCCGCGCCGGGCAGCGGCGTGTCCTCGTAGGCGTCGCGCTTGACGATCTTCAAGTGGCCCCGGATGGGCGTGTTCGTCATGCTGATCTCCACGGTCTGGCCGTGTTCGGTCACTTCCACCGGGATCGGGTCGCCGTTCAAAACAAATCCCTCCACGGTGGCGGTTTCCTGCAAGGTGTAGCTGCCAAGCAAAAGCCCGGTAAAGGTCAGCTTGCCGTCGCTGGGGGTGTCGCCCTCGGCCACGGTCTGACCGCCGCTGTCCGTCAGTGTGAAGTGGACGCCGCCCAGGGGTGCGCCGGTTTCGTCGGTCTTGAGGACAGACACATTCCCACGGGCAAGCATGTTATTGGCGGTGACGGTCACAAGCTGGCCGCCCTCGGTGATAGAGACAGGGTATAGGGTGCTGTCCAGCACATAGCCGGGTAAGGCTGCGGTTTCAGCATAGTAGTAATTGCCCAGCGGGAGATCCGCAAAGGTGATTTTGCCGCTGCTGTCCGTGGTGCCGCT
>JAFTGE010000121.1 GCA_017458085.1 Oscillospiraceae bacterium | reverse complement strand
GCATTATAGCAAAAAAACAGCGGGACGTCTATGGGAAAAAGTATTTCTGAACCTTTCATGGAAATACTAGAGGATAAGAAGAAGGAGGGATGAGCAAGTGAAACAAATCGCCAGATCCGTATCTGCGTTTATCCTGATGGCAGCACTGTATATGGGGCTGACTGTTCCGGCGCTGGCAGAGGGAAACGCACCGGTAGCGGACAACCTGGAGCTTAAGACAGTCCGTAACACACCCCTCGCTGGACAGCTTTCCGCAGTTGACCCGGACGACGATGTGGTCTCCTATGAGATCACGACACAACCGGTTAAGGGCACTATCACCCTCGACGCGGACGGAGGCTTTGTCTATACGCCGGATGCCAACAGAAAGGGCAGAGACTATTTCGGATACAAGGCTATTGATGCGCAGGGAAATGTCTCGCAGGAAGCAACGGCCATTATTCATATAGAAAAGCCGTAAGAGAAGAATCGGGCAGCAGTGCCCGGTTCTTCTTTTTTGCACGAACAACGTATCTATTTTGCTTGTGGATCGAGTAACTATGTGGTAGAATAATTTGAATTATATCATATGGAGAGCATATGGACAAATTTAAGCTCGTATCACCATTCCAGCCCATGGGCGATCAGCCGCAGGCGATCGATGATCTGGTGAACGCCATTGAAAACGGAATCGACGAACAGGTTCTGCTGGGCGTTACCGGTTCGGGCAAGACCTTCACGATGGCCAATGTCATTGCGCGGTTGAATCGACCGACACTGGTTCTTGCGCATAACAAGACTCTGGCTGCGCAGCTGTGCAGTGAGTTTAAGGAATTCTTCCCGGAAAACGCGGTGGAGTATTTTGTTTCCTATTACGACTACTACCAGCCGGAGGCCTATATTCCGCACACGGACACCTTCATTGAGAAGGACTGTGCGATCAACGACGAGATCGAACGGCTGCGGCACAGCGCAACCTCCAGCTTGTTTGAACGGCGCGATGTAATCGTCGTGTCCTCTGTTTCCTGCATCTACGGCTTGGGTGATCCCATCGATTACGCAAATATGGTGATTTCTCTGCGGCCGGGACAAACACGGGATTTTGACGAGCTGCTGAAAAAGCTGGTCGAAATCCGCTATGAGCGGAACGATATTGCTTTTGAACGCAATAATTTCCGTGTCCGCGGGGATACGCTGGAAATCTTTCCGGCCTATTCTAATGATAAAGCCATTCGCGTGGAGTTCTTTGGCGATGAAATCGACCGCATCAGCGAGATCAACGTGGTCACCGGCGCGGCCACACGCTATGTCAATCATGTCGCCATCTATCCGGCCAGCCACTATGTTACCACCAAGGAGAAAATGACCGAGGCCATTGAGCGCATTCGCGTGGAATGCGAGGAGCGGGTCAAATTCTTTACGGACAACGGCAAGCTGCTGGAAGCACAGCGCATTAAGCAGCGCACGGATTATGACATCGAGATGATGCAGGAGCTGGGCTACTGCACCGGGATCGAAAATTATTCCCGTGTCATATCCAACCGTGCCCCAGGCAGCCCGCCCATGACGCTGCTGGATTACTTCCCGAAGGACTTCCTGCTTTTTGTAGACGAAAGCCACGTGACCCTGCCGCAGGTACGTGCCATGTATCGCGGAGATCGCGCCCGGAAGGAATCGCTGGTGGATTTTGGCTTTCGGCTGCCCTCCGCCTTTGACAACAGGCCGCTTCAATTCGATGAGTTCACCGAACGCATTCATCAGCGCATCTATGTTTCGGCCACGCCCGGTCAGTATGAACGGGAGCGTGCGGGACAGATCGTGGAGCAGATTATTCGTCCGACTGGACTTCTGGACCCGGAGATCTTTGTCCGGCCTATTGAAGGCCAGATCGATGACCTGATCGGAGAAATCAACGGGAAGATCGCCAAAGGACAGCGCAGTCTGGTCACAACGCTGACCAAAAAAATGGCGGAGGATCTCTCCGCCTATCTGACTGGTGCGGGCATCCGGTGCCGTTATATGCATCACGATATCAATACCATTGAGCGGATGGAAATTATTCGTGACCTCCGCCTAGGTGAATTTGATGTTCTCGTCGGCATCAACCTGCTGCGGGAGGGCCTGGATATTCCGGAGGTCGGTCTGGTCGCCATTCTGGACGCTGACAAAGAGGGCTTCCTCCGCAGTGAGACCAGCCTGATCCAAACTGTCGGCCGTGCCGCGCGCAACGCGGAGAGCATGGTCATCATGTATGCTGATACGGTGACGCCGTCCATGCAGGCCTGCATTACCGAAACAAACCGACGCCGCCAAAAACAGCAGGCATACAACGAAGCGCACGGTATTGTTCCGAAGACAATTATCAAGAGCGTGCGCGATCTCATTGAAATCTCCACTGACTCGGCGCCCAGGCTCAAGGCCAATGGCGTTAAGATGACTGAACGCGAGCGCAAGGAGCTGATTGCCTCGCTGGAAACCAAGATGCGCAAGGCGGCCCAGATGCTGGAATACGAGATTGCGGCACAGCTGCGTGACGAGATCATCCGGCTCCGCGGTGAGAAATGACACTTTTGATGTTTGAACCGTTATTCAGACGGTGGGAGGATTAGCATGAAGCTGATGATATTGGACGGCAACAGCATCGTAAACCGCGCGTTTTACGGTGTGCGTGCTTTGAATGCGCCGGACGGAACGCCGACTAACGCGGTCTATGGCTTCCTTGTGATCTTACAGCGCATGCTGGACGAGCAGAAGCCCGACGCTGTGTGTGTCAGCTTTGACAGACGAGAGCCTACTTTCCGCCATAAAGCCTATGAAGGGTATAAGGCGCAGCGTAAGCCCATGCCGGAGGAACTGGCAATCCAGATGCCGCTGCTAAAGGAGACGCTGGACGCCATGGGCATTTGCCGCTATGAGTTGGCGGGATACGAGGCAGACGATATCCTCGGCACGGTGGCGCGCATTTGCCAGGAGAAGGACTGGAACTGCGTGGTGGTTACCGGCGATAAGGACAGCTTGCAGCTTATCACAGACAAGACCACCGTATGCAATGTAAAAACCCGCATGGGACAAACGGAGACGATCAACTATACCCCGGCGGTGTTTGAGGAGGAGTACGGTTTTGCGCCGCCTCGGATCGTTGATCTCAAGGCGCTGATGGGCGACAGCTCAGACAACATACCGGGTGTACCGGGTATCGGTGAAAAAACGGCTCTGGAGCTGATTCGGAGCTTCGGCACGTTGGACAACATCTATGAACAGCTGGAAACACTTCCGATCAAGGACGGGGTGCGTAAAAAGCTGATTGCCGGGGAGGAGAGCGCCAGAAAATCCTATTGGCTGGCGACTATTCTGCGCGAGGTGCCGCTCGATTTCGATCCGGCTGAGAATCTTTGGAACAAAAATTATACCGATAAACTCTATGGCCTGTTTAAACGCCTCGGATTCCAGCGATTCATTGAGAAATGGGGCCTGACAGAATCATCCGAGGAACCTCAGAGCGAACAGGGCGCGGCATTGCCGCACGTTGATGTTCTCACAGAGGATGAGGTACATGCGCTCGTGACATCGATTCATGCGGCAGGACATATTGCTGTAGACTTCACCGACAGCCTGGACAGCCTCGAGCTGTGCGACGGGAAGGCGGTTTATACCGCACAATGGAGCCAATGCGGGGAGGCGTACGATTCGATTCTGGACGCTGTTTTCTCCGCCGGGAAAAACAAGATCGGCCATCACGTCAAAGAAAAGATGAATGTCCTGCTGCGAGAGGGACAAAGTCGAGAGAGCTTTGTATTTGACACCGCGCTTGCAGGTTATTTGCTGGACGCCAACGAGAGCGATTACGGTCTTGCGCGCCTTTCCATGCGTTATCTTGGGTACGAATTAACGGGGACCGAGGCAATCTATGCCCTATATCCGGTTTTGGATGAAAAGCTTTGTGAGCTGGGTATGGAGCGCTTATATCGCGAAATCGAGCTGCCTTTGTGCGAGGTGCTGTCGGATATGGAGCAGGCCGGCTTCTATGTTGATCGCAAGGCGCTGTATGATTTTGGCGCGAGCTTGAACGCAGATATTGATCGCTTGCAGGAGAGCATTTGGCAGCACGCCGGACACAGCTTTAATATCCTTTCTCCGAAACAATTGGGCGAGGTTCTGTTTGAGGAGCTGATGCTGCCGTCAGGTAAAAAGACAAAGACCGGCTGGAGTACCAATGCGGATATTCTCGAGAAGCTGCGTGGAAAGCACCCGATTATTGACGATGTTCTTGAGTATAGAACGCTGACAAAGCTGAAATCCACCTACGCTGACGGCTTGCTGAAGGTGATCGGAGAGGATGGGAGGATTCATTCCAGCTTTCAGATGACGGTCACAGCCACGGGCAGACTGTCTTCTACCGAGCCGAATCTGCAAAACATTCCGGTTCGGAAAAAGCTTGGCGCGGAGATTCGTAAAATGTTTGTGGCCGGGCCCGGTATGGTTTTGGTTGACGCGGACTACAGTCAGATTGAGCTGCGCCTGCTGGCGCATATATCCGGCGATGAGGCCATGCAGGACGCGTTCCGCAGCGGCGAGGATTTTCATACCGTTACAGCTTCCAAAGTCTTCGGGGTTCCTGTGGAGGAGGTCACGCCGTTGCTGCGCAGTCAGGCCAAGGCTGTTAATTTCGGCATCGTCTATGGAATATCTGCCTTCTCTCTTGCGCAGGACATCGGCGTCTATCCCAATGAAGCAAAGGCATACATGGACGCTTACCTCAGCAAATACCATGGTGTGCGGGATTATATGAAGGACATTGTCGCTGCCGCAAAAGAAAAGGGCTATGTTGATACAATGTTTGGTCGGAGGCGGTATCTGCCTGAGCTAAAGAGCAGCAATTTTAATGTGCGCTCTTTCGGGGAACGGGTGGCTTTGAATATGCCGGTGCAGGGGACTGCGGCGGATATTATCAAGCTTGCCATGGTCAATGTTGCCCACAGGCTAAAGAACGAAAATCTGCAAGCAAAGCTGATCCTTCAGGTTCACGACGAGCTGATCGTAGAGTGCCCGGAAACAGAGGCCGAAACGGTGCGCGCGCTGCTGGAAGATGAGATGGAAAATGCGGTTCAGCTTTCCGTCCCACTGACCGCCGAGGCACATATCGGTCACAGTTGGGCGGAGGCGCATTGATGGAGGCCGTCATCGTTGAGGCTTTACCGCGTCATATCCCGCAGCTGGCGGTGCTGGAAAAACAATGCTTTTCCCTTCCCTGGACCGAACAACAGCTGGCTTCACAGCTCAAAGATGACCGACACGAATTCATTGTTGCACTGGACGGGAGGGACCAGGTCCTGGGCTATGTTGGCATGACCTGCGTTCTGGACGAGGGGTATATCGCCAATGTGGCGGTATCTCCGTTGTATCGGCGGCAGGGGATTGCCGACGCGCTGATTGATAAGCTTTGCGATATTGCACAGGAGCGCGCGCTGTCTTTTCTGACGCTGGAGGTCCGTGCCGGAAATGCGCCGGCTATAGCATTGTATGAAAAGCATGGCTTTGGTACGGTCGGACGGCGGAAGAATTATTATGATTTTCCAAAGGAAGACGCAATACTCATGACAAAATTCTGGAATCGAGGCATAAACATTGAAAATTCTGGCTTTTGAATCGACCTGCGACGAAACGGCGGTTGCCGTCGTCGAAGATGGCCGAACAATTCTGACCGATCAGATTCTCTCTCAGGCAAAGCTCCATGCCGTATACGGCGGCGTTGTGCCTGAGATCGCGTCACGCTGCCATGTGGAGGCGATCTCCATCCTTGCTCAGCGAGCGATCGAGGCGGCCGGCATCGAGAAAAAGGATATTGATGCGGTTGCGGTTTCCTATGCGCCGGGCTTGATCGGCGCCGTCCTTGTGGGGGTTAACTTTGCCAAAGCCTGCGCATCGGCATTGCATGTACCGTTGATCCCGGTTCACCATATCCGCGGGCATATTGCGGCAAACTATCTGGCATATCCCGAGCTGGAACCGCCGTTTCTCTGCCTTGCCATATCGGGCGGCAATTCGCTGCTGGTGGATGTGCGCGGGTATACGGATATGAGGATTCTCGGCTGTACGCGTGACGACGCGGCAGGGGAGTGCTTTGACAAGACTGCGCGCGTACTTGGACTGCCGTATCCGGGCGGCCGACCGATTGAGCTTTTATCTCAGGGCGGCGATGACACAAAGTACAGTTTTCCTATCGGACATGTTGAAGGACATCCCTATGATATGAGTTTTTCGGGGTTGAAAACTGCGGTCATCAATCTGGTTCATCATGCCGAGCAGAAAGGGGAGGAGCTTGATCGTCCGTCGCTCGCGGCCTCCTTCACCCGTGCGGTCAGTGAAAGCCTGGTTCCCAGGACCATGCAGGCGGCGCAGGATCTTGGCTATGACAAGATCGTCGTGGCAGGCGGAGTCGCTGCCAATGCGCGCATTCGCGCAGATTTTACGGCGGCCTGTGAACAGGCGGGGGTAAAGCTCTACGTTCCGCCGCTTAAGCTCTGTGGTGATAACGGCGCTATGGTTGGCGCACAGGGCTATTATGAATATCTGGCCGGGGTTAGAGCCGGAAGCGATTTGAACGCATACGCGACAATGGATATCTGAACAGAAAGAGAAAGAAGGCTTCCGTAATGGGCGTACACGATGGACACCGTGAAAGATTAAAGAAAAGCTTCATAGATCATGGCCTGGACAGCATGAACGATATTACTGCGTTGGAACTCTTGCTGTTCTATGCGGTTCCTCGCCGTGATACCAATGAGTTGGCCCATCGTTTGATCAACCACTTTGGGAATCTCAGTGCGGTTTTTCAGGCGTCCGTACAGGAGCTGCAAGAGGTTTCAGGGGTTGGCGAAAATACGGCGGTGCTGATTACACTGCTGCCGCAGATGATGAAAAAGAGCGCCGTATCGGAGACTCATGAGATGAAGCAGATCTCCAACTCAAAGGATGCTGCCGCCTTTTTAATTCCCCGTTTTATGAATGAAAAAGACGAGATCCTTTTAATGCTGTGCATGGACTCCAAGCGTGCGGTGATTTGCTGCTGCGAAGTTGGTCGCGGTGTTGTCAATGGGATCGACGTTAACGTGCGCTTTGTGGTGGAGAAGGCAATGAAGGTACGTGCAAGCTCCGTCATCATTGCGCATAATCATCCCAGCGGTATGGCGCTTCCTTCACGTGAAGATGATCTGTTTACCAAGCGGCTCTATAAATCTCTGGCTTTAGTCGGAATACAGTTAGAGGATCATTTGATCGTTGCCAACAAAGAGTACGTTTCTGTTGCGGATTCCGGAATGATGCAGTTATACCGTTTTTAAGTTATGTTACCTCGTTATTGTTTCTTTTTGTAACCGATATTTGTTTGCGGTTTCGACGTTTTTTTCCAAAATCCGTGCAATTCCTTGAATTTACAGGGATATCTGCCTGTTGAAAAATGTGTTGAAAGTGTTGATAACTCCTTGATATCTTTGCTCGTATTTATTTTATGTAAACTTTTGTCATCGGCTTTTTGGTGCGCTTTTTTGAACGAATTGGCCGCTTCTTTCGTTCAAACGTGAATTTTTCCAGCCCGTTCAGTCACGCGTCTCCTCTTTGCAAAATGGCGGAAAGTGACAAAATTATACAAAATGTAATTTTTACAAGATGAGAAGTGCTTGCCTCCATTCGGAAGGTCCATCTAATGGGTAAGAAAAGAGTTGACTTCGACCAAAGTTTATGCTAAAATTTCTTTCGCTGTCGAAGCAAATGCTGGTATAGCTCAGTCGGTAGAGCAGCTGATTCGTAATCAGCAGGTCGTGTGTTCGAGTCACATTACCAGCTCCACTAAAAGTCCTGTGATTTCAACGATCACAGGACTTTTACTTTTGCATTAATACTTTTTGCAGAAGCTGTTACCCCTAAAATTACCCCTTGTGGTATGAAATGGCCAGGATATTTTTATCCTGGCCATTTTGTTTTAGTCTATTTTTCATCAGCGTCGACGCCCAGGGATTCACTGAGATCCGTATAGGGAGACGAGGTCGGAGCAGAGTACACACCCGGCTGCTCGCTGGTGTCCAGAGTGGGCACACTTTCTTTGTTCTGCTTTTTCAGCACCTCAAAAGCCTGCTTCATGGCAGGCGGAAAGGGCACACCCATAATACCGAGGTTTTCAAAAATACTCATTGCTTCGTTGGCCGAGAAAAAGAGAATCGTCGCGGTTCTCATGGCCGGGGTGCCGGTGAGCCTGTCCAGCAATTCGGCAATCACCACAACAAGCACAATAACGCCCTTTCTGGCCAGCCCTTTAAATCCAACGGCGCTGTTATAGCTGCCGTTATCCGACTTCGGGCTATTATGCCAAAAGACCGCACAGAGAAAGCCGGTGAGGTAGTCCACGACCATACACCCGGCCAGGAGTTTCGTCTGGGCATCCCAACCGCCGACAGCCTCGGCAATGCCAGTACCGACCGCAGCCAGAGCCGCCAGGACGATGTAATAGATCTGTTTTGCATTCATTTCTTTTTTCTCCTTTTCAGCAAGCCGCTACATCAGCGGCGTATTCTTTGATCTTTTCCCGGAAGGCGGCGGATTTCACGCCGTCGATTTCTTCCGTCCAGTAGCCGTCATGACGCATACAGGTTTGAAGCATCATGACAACGGGATCGGGATTGATCTCCTTCACGGGGACAGAAATTGCGGCCTGCGGCGTTTGCGCTTCTTTCTCCGCGAATTCATCATAGAACGCGAGGGCATATTCATACCGCACACCCACATTCTTGACTGCCGGGTTCTCGTAGTCAATGCACACAGCCTGGGTGCAATCAAACAGATCCCGCGAGTTGGTCAGCTGATGCCACAGCTTCGGAAAACTCTCTCTCAGCTCAATCACACAAAAGGCCGTTTGCATATCTTCATCCCCGACAGAGACGCCCCAAGCCTTCGCGTTGGCCAGCAGCTCCCGCTTGCGGCTGGGCAGCGTCCACTGACACAGTCCATAGCCGTAGCGGTCGTTGACGAAATCCACCGTGCCCGAATCCGCCCGCGCGGTGTAGTCCGCATCATATATGCCGCTGCGGTCTTCCACATTGTTTGACCGCATAGCGGACTCGGCCCGCATATTACCCAGCATGGCGCAGGCGCCTTCCGGCGTCATTCCGGCCTTGACCAGTGTGTCATAAATCGTCTTTGCGCTCATATGTATTCTCCTTTCACTCCATGCCCAGACAGCCCAGCTCATGCCGACGCCTGCGGCCATACCGCCCGCGATCAGCGCCACGGCAAGCCAGAAATCCGGGCTATGCAGAATACTGTACCAAGTCATAGGTCAGTCCTCCACAATCAGCGTTTATCTGAAGACCCATAGCAGATGCCGCCGGAAGGCGCTGCCGTCTCGACCGCATTAGTCCACAATCTGACCGCGTCGTCCTTGTAGTAGTAGATCGGCTTGTTCTGATCCAGTTGAATCTGATACGTGCTATAGGCGCGGCCTAAGCGGATATAAATCAGGCCGTCTTCCGTAGTGGGCAGGTCCTGCGCAATGGGACTGCTGTGCAGCCTGGCTCTCCCGTTTGCCTGGGGTACGGCCACCAGATAAACACTTTTATGTGCGGTCAGTGTTTTCCCTATGTTGAAGGAATATCTTAAATCAGCGGAAGCGTATTGGGCATACAGATAGGTCACACCGATATTGGCACCTGCACTCACCGTTGTTGTGCTGCCATAGTAATAAATATCCCCAAACGGATCAAACTCCTCGGTGGTAAGCGCCTTGGTTGTGCCCGTATTGTTGGATACTGCATTCACCGGGAGCAGCTGCGTGTCGCTATAGGTCAGAAGAATCTGATACCGATATAAGGCAGTGAGTGATTTGTATGTGCCATTTCCCCGGCGAATGTTATACGCCAATGTGTTATCGTTGGTGTTAAAGAGATAAACCAGATCCCAGCAGCCACCGCTTACACGCGTTTCGTTATAGATGAATCCGAAAGTGTAATTAATCGCAAACTGCGTGGTCACCCTTGTCGCCGCCGCATTTGTCATATAGATCGGCTTTGCGCCAAGGCCGTTGATGTTCAGCGTGCAGCCACTGGCCGATGTCACCTTGTTATTCCACAGAATGCAGCACACGCCGCTCTTGAGTTCGGTGATCCCATCGACCGTGGCGGTGAACACCGTGCTTGTCGACGTGCTGTCCACGATGGCCCAGGGAAGCCGGGGCCGTGCCTCCGTCGCGTCGACGAAGGTGGCGGTGCCGCCGTCGGTGGTAGCCAGCACCACAGCCGGGACGTCCTCATAGCTGGCGCCCGCGATTTTCACATTCTGCGCCATGGGGCCACCTCCTCAGCTGATGGTCAGTACCTTGCTCGTGCTGTCCTGTGACACCGTGGGGAAGGTGGCCTTGCCGGTCTTTTTTGTCAGGTTCCCCGCAAAGAAGGTCTTCCCGGAAACTACGTCCGCTTCTGTTGCCGTGGCCGTCACGTCCACCGCGCCGACCTCCACGCTCTTGAGCAGCTTCCCGCTGCTGGGCGTAATGGTCTGCTTGGCGGTCGAGGGGGTAGCGGTCTTTGCCTCCACCTGGACATAGCGGGTGATCTTCGCACCGTTGCCGACGCTGGAGACATAGCCCGCGGTGCCTACCGTGGCCTTGGGCGTGATCTCCACAGGGTAGTCGCTGGCCGCCGTGCCGAGCACCGTGCCGCTGACGTCCGCG
>JAFTGE010000120.1 GCA_017458085.1 Oscillospiraceae bacterium | reverse complement strand
GGAGGTGGAATCGGCCAGAACAGCGACGTCGTAGCCCATGTCGCGGAAGTACTCGGCGATCGTGATGCCGGTGTAGATGGAGGCCTCGCGGGCCGCCACGGGCATGTCGGAGGTGTTGGCGATGAGCACGGTGCGCTTCATCAGCGGCTCGCCGTTTCTGGGGTCCTTCAGCTCGGGGAACTCCATCAGAACGTCGGTCATCTCGTTGCCGCGCTCGCCGCAGCCGATGTAGACCACGATGTCCACGTCGGACCACTTGGCCAGCTGGTGCTGCACAACGGTCTTGCCGGAGCCGAAGGGACCGGGGACCGCGGCGGTGCCGCCCTTGGCGATGGGGAACAGCGTGTCGATGATACGCTGGCCGGAGTTCATGGGGCGGCTGGGAACGTACTTTTTCTCATAGGGTCTGGCGATACGGACGGGCCAGCGCTGGATCATGTTCAGCTCTTTCGTCTCGCCCTTGTCGGTCTTGACGGTGGCGATGGTCTGCTCGACCGTATATTCGGCCTGCTCAGCCACAGAGACGACCTCGCCCCGCACGCCGTTGGGGACCATGATCTTGTGAAGAATGGCGCTGGTCTCCTGCACGGTGCCGAGCACATCGCCGGGGCCGACCTTGTCGCCGGGCTTGGCAACGGGCACAAACTCCCATTTCTTTTCCCGGTTCAGGGCGGGCACGTCGGTGCCGCGGGTGATGCAGTCGCCGGAGAGGGCGCGCATCTCGGGCAGCGGACGCTGGATGCCGTCATAGATATTGTCCAGCATGCCGGGGCCCAGCTCCACGGACATGGGCATGCCGGTGGTCACGACCTCGGCGCCGGGGCCAAGGCCGGAGGTCTCCTCATAGACCTGAATGGAAGCCTGGTCGCCGGTCATGTTCAGGATCTCGCCGATCAGGTGCTGGGAACCCACGCGGACCACGTCGGAGACGTTGGCGTCCGCAAGGCCCCGCGCCACGACAAGCGGGCCGGATACCTTGGTGATTGTTCCGCTCATGTTTCAAAATCTCCTTTCCGGTCTGACGCCGCCGCGCGGCCGTCGGGCCGGTATCAATTTAGATAGCCAGACGACGCGGATTTGAACCCGCGCAAATGGCTAGGGGCTTAGTCGCCCAGGATGTTGGTGCCGACGGCCCGCTCGACAGCGGCTTTCAGCGCCGACTGCCCCAGGCCGATGGAGCCCTCGCGGCCCGGGATCAGGATGATCGCGGGGCTGGGGCTGTCCTTGAATTTGTCGATCTCCGCCTGGATACCGGCGGCCAGCGTCTCCTCCAGATAGATGATGGCGTATTCATCCTCGCCGCTCTCCCGGGTGAGGGAGCGGAGGATCTTCCCGGCCTCACTGCTGTCGGCCGCGGGGAAAGCGGCCAGTCCCAGGGCCTTGAAGCCCATGACGGTATCTCTGCCGCCAATAACAGCGATTTTAAGCATACAGTTCACGCAGCCTTTCCCGGATGACCTGGGGCTTGACGCCGGCAAGTCTGCCCGTGAGAATCATGCGCACGGCCTGAATCTCGCCCTCGACAGCGGCCAGATACGCCGCCACCGGCTCGCAGCCGTAGCTGATGAGCTTGGCGCCGCGCAGGTATTCGTTGACGGCGTTGTCGCAGGCGCGCTCAAACTCCGTCATACCGCCGCCGGAGAGCGCCTCGCCGCCCAGGACCGCCGCCTTTTCCAGCGCGGTATGGCCGTAGAGCGCGGCCAGGCTGTCCTTATCGGGGGCGGCCATGATCCGCTGGACGCTGACGTTGCCGTCGGGAATCAAAACCTCGGCCAGAAAGTCCTGGTTCTTGCCCATGCGCAACGTGCGCACGGCGCTCTTGAGGTTGGCCGCGTCGATCATTACCGCGGCGTAGCCCTTGAGGAAAGCGCTGTCCACCTTCCTGGCGGCGGCGCGTACCTCGTCAAAATACGCCTTGTCCAGGACAAAATCGCTCAGCTGCGGGTTGGAGCTGCGGGCCAAAACCGCCTTGGCCTCGGCCATGGCGTTTGCCAGCTTCTCCGGCATCAAAATGCGCTTGTCCTCGTTATAGATCTCCAGCAGCTTGAGACCGGGGATGCGGCCCGAATCCGATAACAGCGGCTTGGGGTCGCTGCCCATCGCCTCGGCCTTGAGGATGGTCTTGGCGTTGTGGTAGTCATACTTGAGCTTGAACAGGTCCACAAGCTCCTTATCCGGGGCGAGCTTGCCCAGTTCGTCAAAGATGGCGGAGCGGCGCTCGGCCAGGGTCTGCTCGACCTCGGCGGCGCTCATCTGGGACATGTCCGGGTAGCCGCAGTCGGTGAGGATCTTGGCTGCGTCTTCATAGGAGGCGGCATCCAGCATGCGCTCGGCCCGGTCGTTATTCAAAAGCTTCGGCTCTCTGGCACGAAGCATGGCCGATACGCACAGATACGCTTCTTTTTTGTTAGGCAATTTCTTCCCTCCCTTGGTCGGGACTCATTCAAAGAGAACCTTGGCAAGCGCGGCCGACATCTCGCCCCGGCACAGCTCCACCAGAAGCTCCGCCGTGCAGTTGACCTCGATGCTTCCGCGGCGCAGGATCAGCCCGCCCTTAAAATCGCCGGTCGCGTCGGAGAGCGTCAGCTTCCCGTCCGAGAGCTTTTCATTGGCGGCCTTGACCACGGCCTCGCCCACGGCGGCGCGGTCCCGCTCGTTGAGGACCACTTCCTCGTCCTTGGTGACGGCGGCCTCGGCAGCGAGCTTGGCCAGCAGCGCCACATACTGCGCCTCCGGCAGGTTCACCAGCTTTTCAACGGCCGCGTCAAAGCTCTTGGAAACCATGTCCTGCTTGAGAGCGAGGATGGCCTTGCGGCCCTCCATGCGCGTCAGGCGCTCCATGCTCTCCAGCCGGTCCTGGTTGGCCTTGACGCCGACGCGGATCTTCTCGGCATAGGCTTCCTTGGCCTTCTGCTCATAGCGCTGGCGGATTTCGGTGCACTGCTGCTCGGCCTGGGCGAGAATCGCATCGGCCTGAGCCGCGGCGTCAGCCTGAATATGTGCGATGATCTTTTCAGTGCCTTTCATGCAAAAATCTCCAATCCGATGTATTTCTGCTTTGCAGCGTCAATCAGGCGCTGATCTGGAGCAGCATGATCATGGAGGCCAGCAGGGAGAGGATGGCGTAGAACTCGACCGTGATGCAGAGGATCATGCCCTTGGCCCAGTGGTCGGGGTTCTTGGCGAGGAGGTTGACGGAGGCGGCGGCGACTTTGCCCTGCGCGATGGCGGAGACCAGACCGCCGATGCCGATGGGCAGGCAGGCCGCGAAGTAACGGCAGCCCTGCACAAAGCTCAGGTTGGCAGCCGTGCCGTCCAGCAGGCCCATCTGCATGACGGCCACGAAGAACACGACCAGGCCGTACAGACCCTGGGTGCCGGGGATAACCTGAAGGATCATGACCTTACCGAACTTGCTGGGGTCCTCGGTGACAAGACCGGCGCCCGCTTCACCCGCGATACCGGTGCCGACGCCGGAGCCGGCGCCCGCCAGGCACGCGGCCAGACCCGCACCCAGAAGGCCGATGGCAAGGCCAGAATGTGCAAACAAGAATTCCATAATAATTTCCTCCTAATTTTTATTCCGCAACATTATAGTATTTGGTTTTGATATCCAGAGGCTGGAAGGGCTTGCCCCCGTCCTCATAGAATTTTCCAAAGTACTCCAGACACTGAAGCCTCAAATCGTGGACATAGCAGCCCAGGAGGTTCAGGCCGAAGTTCAGCGCGTGACCGATGAGGAAGATCACGAAGAAGAACACCAGATTGTTCGCAATGGCGCCGATGGTGTTGAAGACCGTGGCGATGACCGAGCCGGCCAGCATCAGGGCCATGATACGCGAGTAGGACAGGATATCGCCAAACCAGCCGGTGGCCGTGTTATAGAGCGTACCGAACAGGCTCGTCACCTTGCCGAAGCCCTTGGCGCCGCGGCTGCCGCCGTAGAACACCATCACGATGCCGACGATCAGCACCACCGGGTAGCCGCCGATATTGCCGACCTTGAGCACGTAGAGGATGATGCCGAGGAGCGTCACCCACAGGGCGCCTTCTTCCCAGATCCCATCGGCCAGTTGGCCGCGTTTGGCCTTCTTGACGAAGTTGATGACCATGCCGGTGTTCAGGTGGATCAGACCCAGGACCATCGAGCCGATGAGCACGTACACCGTGTCCTTGAGCGGCGAGAACAGCGCCGGCAGAACGCCCCAGCCCTCGGGCTTGCCGAGGATGCGGCCGATCTGCTCCAGCGCGTCACCGAAGAAGCCGCCGGTCAGCGCGCCCATGACGAAGGTGGAGATGCCGCCGTAGAGCAGCAGCTGGCAGAAGGAGAGGCTGCCCGCGCGGGGCTTGATCTTCTTCATGGCCACCAGCGCCGCCAGGATCATGATCAGGCCGTAGCCCATATCCGCCATCATCAGCCCGTAAAACAGGATGAAGAACGGCGCCATCAGCGGGTTGGGGTCCAGGCTGCCGTAGGCCGGCAGAGAATACATGTTGGTCACCATGTTCAGGGCATTGGTGAATTTGTTGTTTTTGAGCTTGACGGGAACCTCGGGATACTCGTCCTCCGTGGGATCGACCGTCTCCCAGGCGCAGCCGAAGCGGTCGAACACCTCGGCAAGCTCACTCTCGCACTCGGCGGGAATCCAGCCCTCCATCACCACGACGGAGTCGGTGCCGTAGAGCTTGTCCTCGGCCTCGGCCAGGGAGATCTTCACACTGACCCGGTCGGCGGCGAGCTTGAGCTCGTCTCTATGTACCGCGTCGTCCGTGATGTAGCGGACGCAGTTTTCCTTCTCCGCGGCCAGCTCCTTGAGACTCTGCTCGGCGTTGACCTGGCATTCGCGGGCGGTGCCGTTCATACTCGTCAATGTCGAGGCCGTAAAGCCGAAGCCGCGCAGGACGTCCTGCATGGCGCCCAGCTGCTCCCGGAGGCAGACCAGCAGCACGTAGCGCTGCTTGGGATCTTCATTGATCTGGAAGAGCTCGGCCTCCTCGTGGACCGCCTCGACAGCGGCGCTGACATCCGCAAAGGCAATGCGCGCCGGCAGCGAGCCGTAGAGCACACTGGTGCGCTCGGTCCCCTCGGTGTTGAGGGGCAGGTCCAGCCCCAGCCAGGGCTGCAGAGATTCGATGATGCCGCGCTGACGGCTTTCCTCGGCGCTGATGCGCTTGATGCGGTTGTCGTAGCCCTCGATGGCCTCCGCCGTTTTCAGCGCCCCGCCGAGTCCCGTATCGTCCAAGAGGACGCGGTCCTCCAGCTCAGGCTTGGCCGACAGGAGCTTGGTCTTCTTCGGCGCATAGCGGTCGAGCAGCTCCACCGCGTGGACGAGGGTATTGTGCTTGGCCTTGAGCGCGGCCACATCGCCGCTCTCCCGGTGCAGCGCGGACGCCGCCTCCAGGCCCTCCAGCTCCCCCTCCAGCTCGGAAAACTCGACGCAGCCGTGCCGGATCAGCTCCCGCAGCAGCTCGTCCTTACTGGCGCGAACAGCCAGAAGGCGCAGCTTTTTCATCTGTAAAATGGCCATCTCAGCTGTTCACTATCCTTTCCACAACAAGCGCCGCGGCGTCCTGGAGACGGTTTTCCGCCCGGGCGCGCAGGGCCGCTTTTTCATTTTCCAGCTCATCGGAAAGACACTCGGCCTGACCCTTTGCCTTTTCATTGACCTGGCGGGCAAGCTCCTTGAGCTCTGCCTCGGCTTTGGCACAGGCGGCGTCGACCGCAAGCTTACCGGCGCTCTCCGCGTCGGCCGCCATCTGCTTGGCCCGCGCCTGGGCGCCGGCAAGCTCGGCCTTGGCCTGCGCCTCCGCCTGCGCGATACTGCTGATTGCTTCAAACGACATTGGCACACCTCCCTTTTCGTTATTAAAAATGCTGAAAAAATAAGGGGCACACTTTTCTTCATGATACCCGAATATGCGCCAGGATTCAAGCGTAATTAAAAGTTTAACCAGCTTTTCCGGGCAGGCTCCGCCCGCAGAACGCGGGAGGCCTCTACACCGCAGAGTATAGGCCTTTTTCGGTACATTGTCAATTCCTTAACGATTAAAAAATATGCGGTTTTTTCAGTCTCTTTTTACACATTGCACAAAATAGCACGGATATTTTTGGAAGCCTCTCCAAGGGCGCAAAAAGCCGCCGACTATACAGTTTAGCCGGCGGTGTATATTTTTTGGTTATGAGGCGGCGGAGAGTACAGCTGTTCACCGCGAGCGAAGCGAAGCCCTTGCGCGGACGGCTTCGCAGAAACCTATAGACACTGACTAGACCAGCACAATGTACGACGATCGCGATGACCAGCCCATGTTCTGCAACCACGTTCAGCGCGTTTAGCGCGCTTTTCTTCTGGCCCGGGCGCGGACCATCTTCTTTTCGCGCAAGATCGAAAAGAAGATGGGGGCGCATTTACGCAGCTTAAATGCTGTGAACAGGTGGGTATCAACCGAAAAGAGAAAACGCGCGGAAGGGCACATTGGCGACTATTCTTCCATTATCCCAGCTCGATCTTGCACTGGCGTCCCGTGGCGGCGTCGACATAGACGGTGACGCTCTCCCCCTCCGGCCCGGTACAGCGCAGCAGATAGCAGGCCATGGGATGCCCGCCGGGACTGTGGATGATGACGCGGCGGCTCTCATCCAGCGTCAGCTCCTCCGGCAGCGTCTGGGCCGCCGCGTCCTCCTCCGTCTCCCAGCTGACCTCCACCGGCTCGGGATCGTAGCGCGTCGCGTCCATCGAATAGATGCTGCCGTCGTCCATGGCCACGGAAATGCGCACGGCGTCATCCAGCCGCAGGGCCTCGTCCTGCACAGGTGCGAAGGAGAAAACCGCGAGCGTCTCGCTTCCCCCGCTTTCACACAGCTGAAGATCGGTATAGCCGTTGGTCTCCAAAAACTGCTCGGCCTTATCCCGCGCCTTTTCCTCCGAGATCAGGCTCTCCCCGATCAGGCGCGACCGGGCGGTATATTCCAGGCCGCGGGAGCTGACGCCGATGAGCATACCCGCCGCGCTGTAGCACCGGCGGCCCTCCGGTCCCTCGACCGTGAAAACCTCGCGCAGCTCCCGCTCCTCCACGCCGGCGGCTTTGGCGGCGACGGCGCGGCTCTCGGCCTCGGTGAGGGAGCCGCGCCCGGCGGCGGCCGCGGGACTGAACTGCCCCTCGTAGTCGAATTCCGCCGGGGCGTCAAAGTCCCCCTCATAGCCCAGCAGCCGGGCGGAGAGCTTATCGCGAGCGTCCGTGCCGACGTTTTGCAGCAGCACCTCCCGGCTGTCCATGGCGATGCTGCCGTCATGGAGCTGGCTCTGCATCCCGCGCAGCTGCTCGGCAAAGTCCGCGGCGGCGGCGCTCAACTCGGCCAGATGCTCCCGGTCGCTGTCCGGCAGGCTTTCTTCCGGCAGCGCACACAGGCTGCCCGCATAGTCCCCGGCCCGGTTGAGAAAGCCCGACAGCTGCTCCAGCTCCTGCGTGGCGAAGGGCAGCACAGACAGGGCCGTCTCCCCCGCCAGCGCCTGGGCCCTGGCCGCGGCGCAGAGACTCTTGCCCAGGGCAGGGTCGGTGACATAGTCCAGCTTTTTCAGCGAAAGACTCAAGGCGTCCACGGCGGTGACCGCCTCCTCAAAAGCGCGGGCAGCGCTGTAATCGGCGGCCCGCCGGTAGTCGTTCAGATGCGCCTCCGCCACATAAGAAACCGCCCCCAGCGCCACCAGCGCCGCGGCAGTATAGATGACAAGCAGACGTTTGAATTTGATGGACATAAAAATCCCCCTTTTCGGATTAGCTTTTCCGAAAAAGGGGAAATTATTTTTATGCGGATTATCCCAGCTTTTCCAGACCCACGCGCAGACGGCGCAGTGTCTCGTCCTTCCCGAGGATACGGCAGATTTCCACCGCGCCGCCGGGCGTGACGGCCTTGCCCGCCGCGGCGATGCGCACAGGCCACATGACCTTGGCGTTCTTGACGCCCAGGCTCTCGGCCAGGGTGACCATGGCGTTCATGATGGCCTCATCCTCCCAGGCGGGCAGGGCCTCAAAGACGGGGAGGATCGCCTCCAGCATGGCCTTGGAAGACGCCTTGTCGGACTTGGACTTCTTGTGGACAAAGAGCTCCACATCGTAGTCGGGCAGCGCGTCGAAGAAATCGACCTTCTCGGGAATCTCGGTGAGCACCTCGGTGCGCTGCTGCAAAAGCGCGGCGATGGCCGCGGCGTCGTAGGCGGGATCGGTGACGGTCTGGCGGATATAGGGCTCGGCCACCTTCGCAAAGTCCTCGGGGCTCATGGCGCGGATATAGGCGCTGTTGAAGTAGCGGAGCTTTTCAATGTCAAAGATGGCCGGGGACTTGGAGATGCCGGCGATGTCAAAGACCTGCTTGAGCTCGTCCAGGGAGAAGATCTCCTGCTCGCCGCGGGGACTCCAGCCCAAGAGCGTGACATAGTTGATGACCGCGTCGGTCAGAAAGCCCTGGGCGATCAGATCCTCATAGGAGGGGTCGCCGTGGCGCTTGGACATCTTGTTGTGCTGATCGCGCATGACGGGCGAGCAGTGGACATACTTGGGGATGGGCCAGCCGAAGCCCTCATAGAGCAGGTTATACTTGGGCGCGGAGCTGAGATACTCGCTGCCGCGCACCACGTGGGTGATGCCCATGAGATGGTCGTCGACGACATTGGCGAAGTTATAGGTGGGCAGACCGTCGCGCTTTAAGAGCACCTGGTCGTCCAGCGTGGAATTTTCCACGGTAATGTCGCCATAGCTCTCGTCGTGGAAGGTGGTGGTTCCCTCGTGGGGAATGCGCTGGCGAATAACATACGGCTCCCCGGCCGCCGCGCGGCGGTCGGATTCGGCGCGCGCCATGGCGCGGCAGGGATCGTCCCCGCGGCCAAAGTCGCCGGAATCCTCCTGGGACTCGGTCTTTTCGCAGAAGCAGCGGTAGGCGTGGCCCCGCTCCATCAAAAGCTCCGCATACTCCTTATACAGGGGTCTGCGCTCCGTCTGCACATAGGGCGCCACGGGGCCGCCGACATCAGGACCCTCATCATGCTCCAGGTGGCACTCGGCCATGGTCTTGTAAATCACGTCCACCGCGCCCTCGACCAGACGGCCCTGGTCCGTATCCTCAATGCGCAGGATGAACTTGCCCTGATCGTGGCGGGCAATCAGGTAGGTATAAAGCGCCGTGCGCAGGTTGCCCACGTGCATATAGCCGGTGGGAGAGGGAGCAAAGCGCGTGCGCACCTCGCCGGTGGGAATGCGCCGTTCCATTTCCTCAAACCATGCTGCGTCTTTCATTTGATTTCCTCCGTCGGAACCGCCGCGGCAGCTCCGTTTTTTCTATGAAAATAATACATTCCCTATATTATTTTGCAAATTGGCAGTTGTCAAGCACAAGTTCTTTTGGTACAATAAGAAGACACGGTTTCAGAATTTGTCGATTCCTTATGAATATGAGGAGGATTTCCATATGGAGAACGAAAATACGCCCAAAAAAGTCATGCTCTCCGGCATCCAGCCCTCGGGTGACCTGCACCTGGGCAACTATCTGGGCGCGGTGAAAAACTGGGCCGAGCTGCCGGATCAGTTTGACTGCTTTTATTTCATGGCCGACCTGCACACGCTGACCGTGCGGCAGGACCCCAAGGAGCTGCGCCGCCGCTCCACCGCGCAGCTGGCGCAGTACATCGCCTGCGGCCTCGACCCGGAGAAGAACACCCTGTTTTTGCAGAGCCATGTGCACGAACACGCGGAGCTGGGCTGGGTCCTCAACTGCTACACCATGTTTGGCGAGCTCAGCCGCATGACCCAGTTCAAGGACAAGAGCGCCAAGAACGCCGACAACATCAACGGCGGCCTGTTCACCTACCCCGCTCTCATGGCGGCGGACATCCTGCTCTACCAGGCCGACTACGTCCCCGTGGGCGAGGATCAGAAGCAGCACTGTGAGCTGACGCGCGACGTGGCCGTGCGCTTCAACAACCTCTACGGCGAGACCTTCAAGGTGCCCGAACCCTACATCCCCAAGGTGGGTGCGCGGATCATGAGCCTCGGCAATCCGACCGGCAAGATGTCGAAGTCCGATCCCCAGGGCTGCGTGTTCCTGCTGGATAAGCCCGAGGACATCGCCCGCAAGTTCAAGCGCGCCGTCACCGACTCCGACACCGAGCACTGCGTCCGCTACGACCCCGAAAACAAGCCCGGCGTGGCAAACCTCATGAACATCTACTCCTCTGTCACCGGCAAGCGCTACGATGAGATCGAGAAGGAGTTTGACGGACTGGGCTACGGCGCCTTCAAGCCCACCGTGGGCGAGGCCGTCATCGAGACCCTGCGCCCCATCCGCGAGGAGGCCGAGCGCATGATCGCAGACAAAGCCTACCTCCAGCAGGTGTACACCGACGGCGCCCAGCGCGCCAGCTTTGTCGCCCGCAAGACCCTGCGCAAGGTTTATAAGAAGATCGGACTGGTTGAAAAGCCGTTCTGAACGTTTAGAAGGCAGGAGTTCCTGTAATGATTTCTGATTTTACTCATTGGCCGTCGCTGCTGATGGCCTTTGCGGTGTCGCTGCTGGTCAGCTTCCTGATGACGCCGCCGGTCAAGCGCTTTGCCGAGAAGGTCGGCGCCATCGACGTGCCCCGGGATGACCGGCGGGTGCATGACCACCCCATTCCCCGCATGGGCGGCCTGGCCATCTTTGTGGGCTTCATGGTGTCGGTGCTGTTTTTCGTGCCGGTGTCCGAAAAGGTCAACGGTCTGCTCATCGGCGCGCTGATCATCGCGGTCATGGGCGGCGTGGACGACATCGTCTCCCTCAAGCCCTGGATCAAGCTTCTCGGCCAGATCGTGGCGGCGCTGGTGGTCATCCGCAGCGGCATCGTCTTTGACGCTGTCTCCACGCTCAACATCTACGCCGAGCAGACCTATATCGAGGTGGGCTATCTGTCCTACCCGCTGACCATTCTGTGGATCGTCGGCTGCACCAACGCCGTCAACCTCATCGACGGGTTGGATGGGCTGGCCGTCGGCGTGTCCGCGATCAGCTGCCTGACGATGCTGTTCGTGTCCATGATCGTGGCCGAGCCGGTCGTCACCGTCATCCTCGGCGCGCTGTTCGGCGCCTGCCTCGGCTTCATGCCCTTCAACCTCAATCCCGCCAAGATCTTCATGGGTGACGTCGGCTCGCAGTTTCTGGGCTTTGTGCTCTCCTGCGTGTCCATCATGGGCATGTTCAAGCTCCATGCGATCATCACCTTCTTTGTCCCGCTGCTGGCCCTGGCTGTGCCCCTGGCCGACACGATCTTCGCCTTCTTCCGCCGTGTGCTCCATGGGCAGAGCCCCTTCCACGCCGACAAGGGCCATTTTCACCACCGGCTGCTGGCCTCGGGTCTGAGCCAGAAGCAGGCCGTGGCCGTGCTCTACGGCATCTCCGCCATACTGGGCTTTATCGCGGTGCTGATGACCGGGCAGAGCCCGCTGCTGCGCATCATCTGCCTGGTGGCGGCGTTCGTGATCTTGCTGGGCGTGGGGATCATTGTCGTCTACCGCAACCCCCGCCGAGCCAAGGAGCGCAAGGCGCGTGAGCTTGCCGCGCAGCAGAGCGCGCACGAGGAGGAGCAGGCATAATCTTTCTCACTTTCAAACGGGAGGGCCTTGGCCCTCCCGTTTTGCTGCGCGGGCGCTTCCGCAGCGTCTGTTATCGTGTATCGATATAGAAGGGGCTGTCTCAAAGCGCGGTGTCTTTCCGCCGGATGACGCCGGAGTTGTCCGATTTGGACAAATTCCGGCGTTTTGTTTTTTTCGATATTCCAGCATTTCGTACCTTTTAACAGAAGAAAAGCTTTGTTATAGTATTCACATGGAAGCGTATATGCGCATGCCGATGATCAAACGGTTCATTTTTCAGGAGGTACTCCGATGCATTACAACACCACGCTGAACAACCACGGCTTGAAATCCGACCCCTTCAAGGCCTGTGTCGGCCCCCGCCCCATCGCCTGGATCTCCACCGTCAGCAAGGACGGCCGCGACAATCTTGCCCCCTTTAGCCAGTTCAACAATCTCAGCTTTGATCCCCCCATGGTCATGGTCTCCTTCCAGCACGGCGGCTCCGAGGAAAATTCCCACCGCAAGGACACCCTCAACAACATTGAGGAGGTCGGCAGCTTCGTCTACAACATCGTTCCCTACGCGCTGCGGGAGCAGATGAACATCACCGGCGCGCCCGTCGAAGGCGTCGACGAGTTTGAGCTGGCCGGGCTGACCAAGGCCGACAGTATCCAGGTCCCCGTCAAGCGCGTGGCCGAGTCCCCCATCCAGTTCGAGTGCGAATATGTGCAGACCATCCACTTCCCCAGCAAGAGCAACCGCGGCATCATCGACATGGTCATCGCCCGCGTGGTCGAGGTGCATATTGCCGACGAGGTGCTCACCCCCGACGGCCGGATCGACTTTTTGAAGATCAAGCCCCTGGGCCGCATGGGCTACTTTGATTACACCTATGTCAACGAGGTGTTTACCATGACCGTCCCCGGCCTGAGCGAAAAGCAGATGGCTTCTATGGGCGGCGACCGCTCCGAGCGGAAGTAAGTAACCGGTATTCTATTTCATTGACAGGAGGTTATTCCTATGGCATATCAGACTGTGACAAGCGAGCTTCTTCAGAATCTTTCCGCGGTGTGCGCCGCGGTCGTGACCGGGGAGGACATCGGCGCTGACTATGCGCGCGACGAATATCCCGGCGCCCCCTGCCTGCCCGAGGCCGTGGCGGTCGCCGACAGCACGGAGGCCGTGGCCGAGGTGCTCCGGCTCTGCGGCGCGGCGGGCGTACCCGT
>JAFTGE010000119.1 GCA_017458085.1 Oscillospiraceae bacterium | reverse complement strand
TTGAAATATGTGGGACTGTGCAGCCGAAGTAATAAGATTTTTATCGCCATTTCGCTCGCCCCTTGCGGGGCAACCGCGAAATATGGCTGGATTACGCCGCGGAAAAAGAAATGACACACAAAATTTCTGTATCTTTCTCCTCGGTGTCGCAAGGTCATTTTTCATGTCTGGGTACAAAAATCGTCACCTTTGTTCCTCCCGCTTCTCGCGGCTCGATCTCTAGCGTGCCGCCGCACATGGTTTTCAGCCGCTCGCGGATATTATCGAGGGCAAAGTGGGGCGCGTCCGCATCGGACGGGGCATAACCGGGGCCGGTGTCCTCCACGGTAAGGCGAACGCCATTGTCCGTGTCCTCCGTGGTGACGGTGACGTACAGCGGTTCCAGATCCGGGTCCAGGCCATGCTTGACGGCGTTTTCCACAATGGGCTGGAGCGTCAATGCAGGGATGCGGAAAAACGTGTTTGGCGTGTCAAACTCCACGAACAAGTGCCCCTGATAACGCGCCTGCTCCACCGCGAGATATGCCCTGGTGTGCTCCAATTCCTCCGAAAAGGGGATCGTGCCCTCCTGCGCAATGGCGGTGAAGTTGCTTTGCAGATAGCGTGAAAAATCCAGAATGACCTGCTGCGCTTTTTGGGGGTCCTGCGCGCAGAGGTAATAGATGCTCATGAGCGTATTGTGGATGAAATGGGGGCGCATTTGCAGAACGGCCACCTGGGTCCGCTGCCGCACCGTCTCCTCCTTTTGCTCCAGATAGCGCCGGACCAACCCGGCCATCAGATACAGCTCCACCAGAATGACTTCGAGCCATGCCGAAGCGAGGAAGCAGACACAAAACATGACGCGCTGCACATTCGTCAGCTTTTTCCGCCTTCGGATCAACGCGGCGAAGCAGACAGCCGCGATCATCAGACTCAGCAAAAGAGACAGGACAAGCCAAAATCCAATCCGGACCGCACCCCCCGGCGCGGCATCGACCTCTCCGCTCAGCTTCGCCGCAATTCCGGCCACCGCCATCGCTGCGCCCAGCGCCCATAGGACGCGCATGACCTTGCTCCTGCGGAAGTCCTCTCCGCAGCAGTCGAGGAAATAGGCAAACACCAGCAGGGATGAGAGCGGAGGGGTCAGCGTATTGACGAGATTGATCACCCAATAAAACGGCGGAGAAAAAGGGTAAACGCTCCCCGCCAGCACTTCAAGCGCCGCGCTGGCCACCGCCGTGGAGAAGATAGCGATGCACAGCCGTCTCGGCCACCGGTCAAGGTCACGGGCGATATAGCTTAAAATCAGTCCGAATACTCCGAACAAGATTGCCGCCGCATATGCCAAAGAATTCAACCACTCCATCACAGCAGCCCTCCCACGGGATAGCGCAGATGGAGAAGCTGCCCGCGCACCGCCTCCGCGTCCAGCGGCTTCAGCAGAAAGCCGCTGGCGCCGGTGGCCCATGCGTCGAAGGAATACTCCCGATACGCGGTGAGATAGACCACGTTGACGCGCGGTCTTAAGCGTATGAGCTCCCTGCAAATGTCCAGACCGCTGACCCTTCCCAATTCGATATCCAAAAATGCAAGCGCCACCGGATGGTTGCGGACAAACTCCACGGCCTGCGACGGCTTTGTAAAGCCAAAAACCATTGCCCCCGGCAGAGCCTTCCGCAAAACGGGCATCGCCCCGTCAAGGATGATGTCTTCGTCGTCGAGCAGCAGGACGTTCGGGGATTCATCGGGGTCCTCTGCCGCTGACAGAAGAACGGCGGCGTCCACGCCCAGAACCTCAGCGATTTGGGAAACCATGGCCGCGTCAGGCATACGCCGGCCGGCCTCCCAGTTGGAGAAGGTGGAGCGTTCTACATGAAGCCTGTCCGCCAACTGCTGCTGAGACAGTCCTTTTTCCATCCTGAGACGGCGCAGCGTCTCTCCAAACGGCTTCATCATGGCGTACACACTCCTCCCTCTTCTATGATAAAAGTATATTCGTCACGCGGTCAAAGCACAAGAGAAGACACAAAAAAAGGGGTTTCATTCTGAAACGTCCCCTATATATTGTTATGTTCGGCTTGCTATAATTCAAGGCACTTAAAATCCAGCGATATAATTTTTTAAGGAGAACACAATTATGGCACTGGTTCATCTGGCATTATCCATCATCGTACTGGGATTTCTCTATCGGAGAATGATCATACGGGAAACGCCCGCGCAAATCGGGAAAGCCCAGGCGGTCACCCCTGTTTTCCTCGGCGTGATCTCCCTGCCGGTCTCATTTGCTTTTTTCATATTGAATGGAGCGATCGCGGCGGCCGCCGGCTATTCCGCCGAACATCATTCCCTCGTCGTTAGCAGCCTATTCTCGGCATTTGCTTCAGCCGGACTGCCGGAGGAGACGGCCAAGCTCCTGATGATGCTTCTCGTACTCCGGATCTTCCGTGCAAGAATCCGGAATGTTTATGAGTATATCCTGGTTGGCGCGGCGGTAGGATTTGGATTTACCGTTCCCGAGGAATTCATATACGGTTCCGGAACCATTGCCTCCTCCGTCGTACGCATCCTGCTGGTGGCGGCTCACATGGTGATCGGGATCCTTATGGCCAAGCATCTGGGCTTGGCGAGATACTACAAATTGACAGGCAAGGGCTCGTCCCGGCGGGAATACCCGCTTGCGTTCCTGAGCCCCCTGATCATCCATACTGTATATGACGCCTGTGTCATAAACAACAATTTTTTGAATAGTACGGACAATGAAATGCTGTCCATCGGTATCATAATCGGGATGATCGCGTTGGTCATCTTGTTTGTCCTACAAGTTTTCGCGCTGCTCCGGCTCAGGAAAAACACGGAGAACTATTGCACGATGACATTCATCGAGGCTGAATAGTATCAAAAAGCGGGCGGCGGGCATTTGCCGCGCATAGGCATAGCGCGCGGTTTGGTTTGCCTGCACCCGATCAAGAGGTTTGCGCGCCTCTCACGGAGCAGCTGCGAAATATGGCTGAATTACTCCTGCAATTGCTGAATTGCCGGAGTAATCATAAGAAAAAAGGAGGACATATATCATGAAGTCAACCAAGCGAGGCATTTTTGGCGTCATCCTTACGCTGACACTTTGCCTGTCAATCATTCCTGTACAGGCGGCAAACCCGACCGATACAGCGGCTGTTTCCCGCGCGGCGTTTGCCTCCGCGCTCTGGGATCACGAGGGCAATCCGACCGTCAACTATGCGCTGACCTTCC
>JAFTGE010000118.1 GCA_017458085.1 Oscillospiraceae bacterium | reverse complement strand
GTCAGCGGCCGCTGGTATCTGGAGGATGAAAACGGCAAGGTGCTGGAGGATCAAAAGATCAGCTTCCCCGATGCCGGGATGGTGCTGAGCTTTGACGGCCCGGCGGAGACGTCCAACCAGCCGGAGTTTCGCTGCTGGTATCTGCCGAGCGAGGCCGACTTCGGCTATACGGATGCCGAGGGCTGGGCCACCTATCTCTCTGACCAGGGCCGGGACGCGGATATCCCCTACATCGTCTCGGCCGGCGTTGTGCGGAACAATCACCGCACCGTCATCAACGGTGAGGTCACCGTTGCCAAAGAAGAGGATTGGGACGACTGGCACGTCATTGAGCTGACCAGCGATTATACCGGCTGCACCCTGCGCTGGGCCTATGACAAGGCAAGCTTTGTCCTGCTGTTTAACGGGGAAAAGGGCTGGCTTGTCCAGGTCACCGGCACCTCCGATCTGGAAACCCTGGAGCACATTGCCCGCGAGCTGGAGATCCGTGACAGCGGCGAGCGCCCCTATCACGAGGAGAGCTACTACGCCGAGGGCATCGGCCAGATCGACCCCGGCAGAGGGTAAAAACTGTCACATAAATAACGCCTCCTGCTTATACTGGTTCAGGAGGCGTTGCTTTTATGGCTTCTGTTTATCTCCGGGCCCTGGCCGGGACGCAGTTTATTTTTCTGATGACCAGCCTCGGCGCGGCGCTGGTGTTCTTCTTTGTCCGCGAGCCGCGCCTGTTGTCCCAGCGGGCACTGCTGGGCTTTGCCGGGGGCGTCATGACCGCCGCCGCGGTGTGGAGCCTGCTGCTGCCTGCCATTGAGCAGACGGCGGCGGAGGGGCGCTTACCCGGCTGGCTTCCCGCAGCGCTGGGACTGATACTCGGGGCGCTGTTTCTCTCGCTGTTGGATCTGCTGCCTGTCCGACAGGGGGAGAGGCGCAGCATGCTCTTTTCCGCCATCACCTTACACAACATCCCCGAGGGGATGGCTGTGGGGCTGGCCTTTGCGCTGGCAGTTGATGGGGAGGGGCTGGCTTCCGCCATGGCGCTGGCGCTCGGCATCGGCGTGCAGAATTTTCCGGAGGGGGCGGCGGTGTCCCTGCCCTTGAGACAGCAGGGCATGAGCCGTCGCCGCGCCTTTCTTTACGGCGTAGCCTCCGGCGCGGTGGAGCCGGTGTTCGGCATGCTGGCGGTGCTGGCGGCAACGGCGGTGCATCCGCTGATGCCCTGGCTGCTGGCCTTTTCCGCCGGGGCGATGCTCTATGTCACCGTCCATGAGCTTGTCCCTCAGGCCGCGGGCCGTGGCGGTGCCTTTGGCTTTGTGGGCGGCTTTGTGCTGATGATGGTGCTTGACGTCGCCCTGGGATAAGAAAAGCTCCTGCCGGCTGGCAGGAGCTTTTCTTATGTAGAACCGATTTTCAGCGCTTGGACACGTTCTTGGCGGCGCGGCGGCCGAAGGTCATGGTGCGGCCGCAGGCAAGGCCCGTAAAGAGGTTGGGGTAGTTGTTGGCGAAGAAGCCGCCGGTGCAGTCGCCGGTGGCGTACAGGCCCTCGATGGGGGTGCCGTCCTCACGGATGACCTGCATGTCGGTGTTGATGCGGCAGCCGTCCAGCGTAGTCAGGTGCCAGGCACCGGTGCGGATACCGTAGAAGGGGGCGGTGTCCACCGGCGTCATGCGGTGGGGACCCTTGCCGTAGTCCTCGTCCACGCCCTTATAGCACAGCTCGTTGTAGCGCTTGACGGACTCAACGAAGTTATCCACCGGGATGTTCAGCTTCTCGGCCAGCTCCTCGAGCGTGTCGGCCTTCTGCAGGTAGCCAAGAGCCAGGTGAGAGTTCTCGCCCTCGGTCATTTCCTTCCAGGTGGCGTCGTAGCCGCGGTTGGAGAGCGCGCCGTTGTCAAACGGGAACAGACGGCAGCAGCCGACCTCGTCAAACTGCTCGCAGTACTGCTTGTTGTTGGCGTCGAAGATGTCGCAGTAGGTGTGGTTGGGCTGCATGTACATGGAGTGCAGCATGAACTCATAGGGGCCGGACTCGTTGCAGAAGCGCTTGCCGTTGAGGTTTACCTTGAGGAAGGGCTGCTCGCCGAACCAGAACCACTTGCCGTTGGTCTTGTAGCCGGCGGTCTCGGTGGGCAGGCAGGAGCAGCGGTTGAACATCATGGAAGCGTGGCAGGGGTCCATCTCGCCGCCGGCCCAGAGCATGGCCTTGATGCCGGCGCCGTCGGACTTGGAGCCCATGGGCACGTTGATCTTCATCTTCATGGTCTGCGGCTGCAGGGCCAGCATCATGGCGGTATTGCTGGCGTAGCCGCCGGTGGCCATGATCACGCCCTTGCTGGCCTTGATGCGGATGTAGTGCTCGTCATTGGTGTCCTGGGCGATGATGCCGGTGACCTTGCCGGAGGCATCCTGCTCCAGCTTGACCAGGCTGGTGTTGCAGCGGATCTCGCCGCCGCGGGTCTCAACAAACTCCTGCATGTCGGTGTTGAGGGTGACCTCGTCGGGCTTGCCCTCCACGGGATGGGGGCTGTGGCCGGTGGCGAAGGCCTTGTCGCGCTCGGGGTGCTCCTGATTGCCGATGCCGCCTTCCAGACTCATGTACCAGTGGCCGGTGCCCTCGAGGATATCGGTCAGCCAGTCGACCAGCTCGCCGGAGTTGTCGATCCAGACCTTGACCAGATCGCTGTCGACGTAACCGCTGGCGTAGCGGACGATCTCCTGCAAAGCCTCGGTCTTGTTGATCTCAAACTCAGGGAAGGTCTTGAAAGCCTCCAGCTGGAGCTTGGAGTTGATGGAGCCGATGTCCTCCTTGATCTTGGTGGGGGTCTCGGCCTTCTCCACGACGAGGACCTTGGAGCCCTCCTCCGCGGCGGTCATGGCGGCGATCCAGCCGCCGGTGCCGCAGCCGACCACCAGAACCTCGGTGCTGAGCTCTTCGGTGATATCGCTCTCCGCGATTTCTGGGGCGGTGCCCAGCCAATCGGCGCTGCCGCCCTCGTCGCGCTCGGTGAGGACGACCTCCTTGCCGCTGGCCTGGGCGATACAGTCGGCGGCGGCGGTGCGGATGGCGTCGCTGGTGATGCTGGCGCCGGTGACGGCGTCAACGTCGGCGGTCTGGCCGACGAGGATCGCCTGCTCCATCTGGCCGCCGATGGCGCCGCCGATGTCCGGGGTCTCGCCGGAGACGTCGATCTTGGCGTCGGTAATGGAAAACTCGTCAAAGGTCATGGTGACGGTGACGTCGCCGTTGATGCCCTTGGCGCTGGCGGTATAGGTGCCGGGAGTGTAGATGGGCGTGCCGCCTGCGGCCGCGGCTTCCTTGGCCGCGGCGATGGCCGCGACCTTCGCTTCCTCAGCCGCTGCAGCGGCCTTGCTGTCTTGCAGGACATAGTCCCCGCAGCCGGGCAGTACGCCAACCGCGGCCACGCCAACGGCGCCTGCGGCCATGCCCTTGAGGAACTCTCTGCGGGATAGCTCTTTCTTTGCCATAAGATCCTCCTGTTTTGTTATATATTTGAAATAGGTATTCGCCGGGGTTATGCCTTATGCCTCTGCTTCGGCGTCCTTTTTCCGTCCGAAGACACGGCACAAAACGATGCTCAGCTCATACAAGCCGATCATGGGAATTGCCACCATGATCTGGGAGACCACGTCGGGCGGCGTGATGATCGCGGCGATCACAAAGATCAGAACGATCACAACTTTGCGGCCTTTGACCAGCCATTCGGCCCTGATCAGGCCCAGACCCGTCAGCAGCACGGAGATCACCGGCAGCTCAAAGACCAGGCCGAAGATCACAAACACCGTCAGCAGAAAGCTCACATATTGGTCGATGCTGATGGAGGCGGACACGTCCACCTCAAAGGTAAACTGGATCAGAAAACGCAGCATGAAGGGAAGACTGATCCAACGCGCGAAGGCCACGCCGATAAGAAAGCACAGCGTGCCGGCCAGCAGCGCCCCGAGGGTAAACATACGTTCCTTCCGGCTCAAGCCGGGGCTGCAAAAGGCGTAGGCGTGATAGGCGATCACCGGGAAGGCGAGGATCACGCCGCCCAGCAGCGCCACGTTCATGTATACCAGCAGCAGCTCCTGCGGCGCGATGTACACAAAAACGTAATTATATGCCTTTCCCATGTCCGTCAGCGCCGTCACCAGCTGCGGGGAAAAGCTCAGACAGATGATGACCCCGGCAAGCAGCACCAGCACACAGATCAGCACCCGTCGGCGCAGCTCCTTCAGATGCCCGGACAGGGGCATGCTCCCGTTGGGATTTGCGGTTTCCTGCTGATTTCTTTTCTGCTTAGTCCTTGTCTTCATCCGAGGCCTTGCTCGTCTTCTCCTTGTCGCCCTCTTCCATGCCGTCCTTAAAATTCTTGACGCTCTTGCCGAACATCTTGGTCAGCTTGGGGATCTGGGTGGGCCCAAAGATAATGATGACGACGATCAGAATAATGATCAGTTCCTGCGTTCCGAGTCTCATGTTGATTCTCCTCCGTTATTTTCTGTTATTATGGTTTCCTCCCGGGGGGCGTCTGTCTCCGGGGAGGATTGCGCTGCTTCTGTCTCCGGCGCGGGCTTGCTCTCAAGCGCAGGCTCCGTCCCGGCGGCCTTGGCTGCGTCCTTTTTCTCGCCCTTTCCGATGTTTTTCAGATCCTTCTCCACGCTCTTGATGTTGCCGCGGATGTCCTTGTCCAGCTCCTCCAGCGGCTCCATCGCCTCACGCAGAGGCTTTTGCGCTTCCTCCAGGGGATCGATGACGCTCTCGCGGATCTCCTGGGTCACATCGGCGGAGGCCTTCCGAAACTCCCGCAGGGCAACGCCGAATTTGCGGGCGTACTGGGGCAGCTTATCCGGCCCGATGACCAGCAGGGCCACGATAAAGATGACCAGCAGCTCCAACGCGCCGATCTTCATAGGAACCTACCTCCCTTGGCGGTCAGAAAGTAAAAAAGTTTAAATTATTTTACATGATTTTAAAGTGTCCGTCAATACCCGGCACAGCCCTTGACAAAGACCGCTCTTTGTGTTTTAACTGTTTTAGAACCACATAACATATAAAGGAAGGTTTTCTTATGTATATTACCTGTTTGGACCTGGAAGGCGTTCTGGTTCCCGAGATCTGGATCGCCTTTGCCGAGGCCTCCGGTATTCCCGAGCTGCGCCGTACCACCCGCGACGAGCCGGATTATGACAAGCTCATGCGCTGGCGGCTCGGCATTTTGAAGGAGCACGGGCTTGGCCTGAAGGAGATCCAGGATACCATTGCCACCATCGATCCGCTGCCCGGCGCCAGGGAATTTCTGGACGAGCTGCGCAGCCTGACCCAGGCGGTCATTATCAGCGATACCTTCACGCAGTTTGCCCAGCCGCTGATGAAAAAGCTCGGCTGGCCCACGCTTTTCTGCAACGAACTGGTGATCGATTCCGACGGCATGGTTACGGATTTTCGCCTGCGCTGCAAGGAAACCAAGCTTTCCACCGTGCGGGCCTTCCAGTCGGTGGGCTATGAGACCATCGCCAGCGGTGACAGCTTCAACGACCTGGCCATGATCCAGGCCAGCAAGGCCGGCTTCCTTTTCCGTGCGCCCGAAAGCATCCGCAGGCAGCACCCGGAAATTCCGGCCTGCGAAAGCTATGACGAGCTTCTGGCCCTGATCAAGGGGGCCATGGATTAAATTTCCTGTAAACAGCAGGGCGCTCCGTTGGGAGCGCCCTGCTGTTTTGCCCGGCTTCGATGGCATGTCCGCTGCGTTGTGGGAATAGGATGGGTCAGGGAGGGCATCTGCAAAATTTACAAAAAAAGGAAGGTATGCCCGCTGCGTCATTCGTCAGAATTACAACAAATTCCCGAAAACGGGCGTGCTTGTGACAAACTTATCATGCGATTTTGACAAAAAACCAGAGAAAAGCCGTAGACACGGCTTGCCTGTTTATGATAAAATGGCAGAGTCGAGAAATACCACGTAAAAATAACGAGGTGAAGCTAATGTCCTACAAGTTCAGAGGCGGTGTTCATCCCGATTACATGAAGTCTCCGGAGATCCCGGTGACCGTGATCGCACCGCCGAAACAGGTGGTCATTCCCATGGCACAGCACATTGGCGCGCCCTGCAAACCCCTGGTTCAGGTGGGCGACTATGTGAAGATGTACCAGAAGATCGGTGAAAATCCGGCCCCTGTGTCCGCACCGGTTCACGCCTCCGTCTCCGGCAAGGTCGTGGCCATTGAACCCAGACCCCATCCCCTGGGCGATCTGATCCCCGCGGTCGTGATTGAGAACGACTTCCAGGATACGCCCGAACTGATGGAACCCCTGACCGAGGAGCAGCTCAAGGACCCCGAGGCCATTCTGACGCGTATCCGCGAGGCGGGCGTGGTCGGCATGGGCGGCGCCATGTTCCCCACGGCGCTGAAGATCCGCGGCGGTATCGGCAAGGTTGATACGCTGATTATCAACGGCGCTGAGTGCGAGCCCTACCTCAACGGCGACCACCTGACCATGCTCAACTTCCCCGAACAGCTGCTCAAGGGTATTGAGCTGGTCCGCATTGCCCAGGGCGTCGAGAAGGCCTACTATGGCATTGAGAAGAATAAGCAGGACGCCATCGACCTGCTCAACTCCCTCAATCCCGCCCAGTACGGCATTGAGATCGTGCCCGAAAATGTCAAGTACCCCCAGGGCGGCGAAAAGATGCAGGTCAAGGCCATCACCAACCGTGAGGTCAAGCCCGGCGGACTGCCCTCTGGCGTCGGCTGCAACGTCGTCAGCACCCGTACCGCCTACGCGATCTATCAGGCCTGCTACGAGGGCAAGAGCGTCATTGAGCGTATCGTTACATACGGCGGCAGCGCCCTGGCTGCGCCCGTCAACGGACTGACCAGGGTCGGCACCTCCTTCGAGCACATTGCCGAGCAGTGCGGCGGCTTTGTCAAGACACCGCGCAAGATCGTCCTCGGCGGCCCCATGATGGGTATCTGCGCCACCACGCTGGAGGCGGTCAATGTCAAGGGTACCGCGGGCGTGCTGTTCTTCACCGAGGATGAGGATAGGCATGTGGACAATCCCACCTGCATCCACTGCGGCAAGTGTCTGACGGTATGTCCCATGAATCTGGAGCCCCTGTTCATGTACATGTACTACACCAAGCGGGACTTCGAGATGATGGCCAAGTACCACATTACTGACTGCTTTGAGTGCGGCAGCTGCTCCTTCAACTGCCCCGCCCGTATGCCGCTGACCCACGCCTTCAAGACCGCAAAGATCATGTTCCAGCAGAAAGCCGCCAAGGAGAAGGCCAAGGCCGAGGCGGAGGCTGCTGCAAAGGAGGCCGCGAAATGAGCGAAAAGAAAGAAAGAATCGTCTTTGACGTCGCCTACCAGCCCCAGGTAAAGACCAACCGTGACACCCAGCGCATCATGCTGGACGTGATCATCGCGCTGATGCCTGCCGCTGTTTGGGCCGTCTACCAGTTTGGCATCAACGCCCTGGTGCTGATGCTCGTCTCCTGCGCTTCCGCCGTCTTCTTCGAGTGGGGCTACCGCAAGCTCCTCAAGAAGGAACAGACCATCGACGACCTTTCCGCCGTCGTCACCGGCCTGATGCTGTCCATGACGCTGCCTCCCTCCACACCCTGGTGGGTCCCCGTGATCGGCGTGTTCTTCGCCATCGTGGTTGTCAAGCAGCTCTACGGCGGCATCGGCAAGAACTTCCTCAACCCCGCTCTGGCCGGTCGTGCCTTCCTGATGGCGTCCTACGCCTCCATCATGGGCACCTATTCTGTTCCCCGCGCCCTCAAGGGCACTGTGGACGCTGTCACCATGGCCACGCCGCTGAGCTATATGTACGGCGAGGCTGCCATGCCTAAGTACTACTCCCTGAAGGCCATCTTCCTCGGCACCACCGCCGGTGCCCTGGGTGAGGTGAGCGCGCTGCTGCTGATCCTGGGCGGCCTGTATCTGGTCTACCGCAAGGTCATCCGCTGGCGCATTCCGCTGTCCTTCCTCGGCACCGTCGCCATCCTCTCCCTGGTCTTTGGCTATGGTACGCTGGACCGCGGCGGCTGGATGCTCTATAACCTCTTTACCGGCGGCATCATTCTCAACGGCTTCTTCATGGCCACCGACTACACCACCAGCCCCGTCACCTTCAAGGGCCAGATCCTCTACGGCTTCGGCATCGGCGCCATCACCATGCTGATCCGTTACTTCGGCGGCTTCCCCGAAGGCGTCTCCTACGCCATCCTGATCATGAACCTGTGCACCTGGGCCATTGACAAGGGCTTCCACCGTCACCAGTTCGGTGTCACCAAGGAAGACATCGCCGCCGAGAAAGCGGCCAAGAAGGCTGCGAAGAAGGAGGCTGTGTAATGAATAAGATTCTTAAACTCACCCTCGTTCTGTTCCTGGTTTGTGCTATTGCGGCCGGCGCTTTGGGCGTCGTCAACGAGCTGACCTACCGCCGCATCGACGCGCAGCAGCAGGCCAAAACCGTTGAGGCGTTCTCCGCCGTCATGAAGGCCGACGGCTATGAGGAGGTCGGCTTCGACTCGGCCGCCTTCCCGACGGTCAACTCCGTCAATCACGCCACCAACGACGCCGGTTACGTGGTCACCTCCACCTTCTCCGGCGCGCAGGGCAACATCACCCTGGCCGTCGGCGTGGATAACGATTACAAGTGCACCGGCATCTCCGTGATCGAGCATTCCGAGACCTCCGGCCTCGGCGCCAACGCCGCCAGCACCGGCGAGGTCGGCGTGAAGTTCCGCGCCCAGTTCGTCGGCGAGGACGAGAACATCGCCCTCAGCAAGTCCGGCGGCAGCATCGACGCCCTCACCGGCGCGACGATCACCTCCCGCGCCATCACCGGCGCCGTCGCGGAGTCGATCCGTGTCGTCAAATCTCTGGGTTAAGGAGGGTTGGCTGAATGAATATCAAGAAACAGTTCAAGGAAGGCCTCATCACCAATAACCCTGTCCTTGTTCAGCAGATCGGCATGTGCGCTACCATGGCCATCACGACCACGCTGTTCAACGGCATCGGCATGGGCCTGTCCGTTTTGATCATCCTCACCTGCTGCAACGTTGTTATCTCTGCGATCCGCAAGATCATCCCTGACGAGATCCGTCTGGCGATCTTCGTGGTTGTTATCGCAACCTTTGTTACCATCGTCGACCTGCTGCTGCAGGCTTTCGTTCCCGCGCTGAGCGAGGCGCTGGGCGTGTTCATCCCGCTGATCGTCGTCAACTGTATCATCATCGGCCGTGCCGAGGCTTTCTGTCAGAAGATGCCCATCGGCCCCTCCTTCTTTGACGGCGTGTTCCAGGGCCTGGGCTACACCTGCGTGCTGATCATCATGTGTGTGGTGCGTGAGCTTCTGGGCGCCGGCCGTTTCGGCGGCGGCCTGATCGACGTGGCCAACGGCTTCCGCCTCACCCTCGACGGTACGGGCGGCGGCATCCAGATCTTCCCCGAAACCTACGGCGCGTCCATTCTGTCCCTGCCCTTTGGCGGCTTCCTTACGCTGGGCTGCCTGATGGCTGTGATGCAGTACGCGCTCAAGAAGTCAGCAAAGAAAAAGGAAGCGGCCGAAAAAGCCGCCGCTGAGATAGAGAAGGAGGTTGAGGAATAATGCTTAGCAGTATCATTACCATCTCTCTCGGCGCCATTCTGATCAACAACTTCATCTTCTCCCAGTTCCTGGGCTGCTGCCCCTTCCTCGGCTGCTCCAACAAGGTCGACACCGCCGTCGGTATGGGCCTGGCCGTCGTCTTCGTCATGGGTCTTGCCTCCGCCATCTGCTGGGTCATCAATGAGTACATCCTCGTGGCGCTGGGCCTTGAGTTCCTTCAGACGCTGGCCTTCATCCTGGTCATCGCGGCGCTGGTCCAGTTTGTCGAGATGTTCCTGAAGAAGTCCGTCCCCTCCCTGTACTCCGCCCTCGGCATCTACCTGCCCCTGATCACCACCAACTGCGCGGTGCTGGGCGTGGTGCTGCTGAACGTGCAGAACAAGTACAATTTCATCGAGTCTCTGGTCTACGGTGTCACCGGCGGCCTCGGCTTCATGCTCGCCATCGTGCTGTTTGCCAGCGTGCGTGAGCGCGTGGAATTCGCCGACTACCCCGAGTGCTTCCAGGGCTTTGCCATCTGCCTGGTTTCCGCCGCGCTGGTGGCCCTGGCCTTCATGGGCTTCAGCGGCATGTCCATCCCTGTCTGAGGAGGTATAATTGATGAAAACTATACTTCTTTCTATCGTGGTTCTCGGCGTGCTGGGCGGCATTTTCGGCGCGCTGCTGGCCTTCGCCTCCAAGATCTTCCATGTTGAGGTCGACCCCAAGCAGGCCGCTGTGCGTGAGGTTCTGGCCGGCGCCAACTGCGGCGGCTGCGGCTACCCCGGCTGTGACGGCTATGCCGCTGCGGTCGCCCGCGGCGAGGCTCCCTGCAACCGCTGCGTTGCCGGCGGCGCAGAGACCGCGGCCAAGGTGGCCGAGATCATGGGTGCCAGCAATGAAGCGGCTGAGAAAATGGTCGCCTTCGTGCCCTGCTCCGGCACCGAGGGTCATGCGGAGCTGCGCTTTAACTACACCGGCCCCCAGGATTGCCAGGCTGCCATGCTCTTTGGCGGCAAGAGCAACAAGACATGTACCTTCGCCTGCGTCGGTCTCGGCAACTGTGTGCGCGCCTGCCAGTTTGACGCCATGCACATTGTCGACGGCGTTGCCAAGGTTGACCGCTCCAAGTGTGTCGGCTGCGGCGCCTGTGTGGACACCTGCCCCAAGAGCATCGTCAAGCTGATTCCCGAGAAGCAGAAGATCATGCCCGCCTGCGGCAACAAGGACAAGGGCGCCAAGGTCATGAAGATGTGCGACTTCGGCTGCATCGGCTGCATGAAGTGCCAGCGTGAGTGCCCTGCCGACGCGATCGTTGTCAAGGACTTCCTGGCTCAGGTCGATACCAGCAAGTGTGTCCAGTGCGGCCACTGCGCGGATATCTGCCCCCGCCACATTATCAACTACTTCGGCGCCTGAGCGCCGACAAAAAAACCACCCGCCGCGCAGCGTCGCCAAGACCGGCGACATTGCCGCGGAGGGTGGGAGCTACAGAAAAGATACCCCGTACCTTCTTTGGGTACGGGGTATCTTTTCTGTTGTCTTATCCTGATGAATGCTATACGATGCGGCGGTCGCGGACCTGGGCGTCGTAATGCTTGTTGAGGAAGGGACGCACCACGTAGTAGATCAGCTTGTTCTCGCCGTTGGTGATGTACAGGGTAAAGGTGGCGACGAATGCGATCAGCGCGATGAGCAGCAGCTTGCCGATCAGCTTCAGCAGAAATGCGAATACTTTCTTCATAGCTTCTTCCGCCTTTCTTAAAATGCCTGGGAATCGTCAAACTCAAGGAGCGTGGGGTCAAGCGGCTTCTCATTGAGGACGACGGACATGTAGTTGTTGACGCAGTTGCGCATGTCCTGACGGGAAACAGTGCGGCTGTCCTCCAGGTCATGCTCGATGAAGATGAAGTGGAGACCGAGATCGCGGGCCTGTTCTTCCATCACCGCATGCACGCCCAGCATACCCTTGCAGGCGATGTTGTCGTTCATGAGCACCATATCGCAGTTGAAGTTCTTGGCCCACTCCCAGACGGCGTTGATGTTCTCCCAGCCGCCGACGGCGTGGTGACGCATGCAGGCGCGCTGTGTGAAGGCGGTCAGGTCGTCCATGGCCTTGTCGGGATCGGTGGTGTCGATCATGTTGTAGCCCATGGTAGAGTCCATGTTCAGCACGATCGTGATGCCCCAGCAGTTCTGCGTCCAGGTGGGGAAGTCGGTGTAGTACACGGCCGAGGGCCCCCACAGGAAGGCGCGGTGGCGGGTTTTGCCGCCGAAGGGGAGGTACTTGTCCTCGTAGCACTTGCGCATGATCTCGATGACCTTGCGGTCGACCTTGTTGAAGTAGGGGTCGGTGCCGTTGGCGGACTGCCAGGAGTACAGCCGGTACAGAGATTCCGCAATGCCGGAGAGGGGAGAATAGGGGGTCTTGAACAGATCCCACTTTTCAAGCTCAATGGTGTTCTGCTCGTTCATGAGCGTGGCGTACTTGAACAGCTCGTTCCAGTCGTACTTGACGCCGTAATGCTCCTCCACGAAGGCCAGCGCGTTCTCCAGCTCCTTGCGGGAGTAGGGGATGGCCTCCTTTTCCTGGTGCTGCATGGCCAGGGTGATGGGGTTGTCGGGCAGACCGATGCGGCGGCGCTGGAACATGGAGGTCGCCTCGGAGGCGTTGCAGGGCATGTTGGTGGAGAGCATGATCTTGCCCACCAGGGGGAGCGCGTCGTCCAGAGCCACGCCGGTCTCCGCCGCGCAGCGGGAGCAGACGTCGGCGGGCAGGCCGAAGGACTCGGCCACGTCGATGTAATAGGGCTCAATGTGCTGGTCGATGTCGCAGATGATGAACTCCGGCAGCGTCTGCATGGGTACGGGATAAAGGTCCTTGAAGCCCTTGAGGAACAGCGGCGTAATGGTCTCGTCGTGGGGGATGATCTTGTCGGTGTCGGGGCCGCCGCCCAGACGGCGGTCATTGGACAGGATAAACGCGATGCGCTTGGTCAGACTCTGCACGATGGCGTGCATGTTCTGGTGGGCGATGCGCAGCTCGGTGCCGCGGTAGCCCTCAAACAGGCGGTCGATGAACATGAAGGTGCCGAGGTACGAGCCCATCCAGCGGTACTCCCAAAAGCCCTTGAGAATGGGGACGGGCGCCGAGGCGACCATCCCGGCCATCGAGACCAGGTTGTTGATCCACTGGGTGTAATCGTAGAAGGTATCCTTCACGCCGCGCCACTCGCGCCATTTGGCGACGCCGGTCTTGTCGTAGTAGCGGCTTCTGAGGCCGCCGGTGCCGTTTTCGGCCTGCCACAGGGGATCGAAGCGTTCAAGCTTCTTGTCAATGGCGGCGATGAGTTTATCGGTAGCTTTCATTCTCATTTCCCTCCCTGAATCTGCTTGATCTCCAGCGACTCGATAAAGGCCTGGAAGCGGGTGCGCAGCTGGCCGACGGCGCCGAGGGCGTATTCCTTTTCAATGGTGCAGCAGGGGATGTGCAGCTCATTGGTGAAGATGTGGTTGGACAGGACCTTTTCATAGCTCCAGAATTCGCAGAACTTCATGTTCTCGAAGATCACGCCGTCCGCCTTGAACTCCCGGATCAGGCGCTCCACCTCATGGTGGCGCTGGTCGATCTTCATGCCGTCCATGAAGCGCGGGCACTGGTTCCAGTGCAGGTAGTGGCGGCAGATGGCGTCAAAGGCGCTCTCGCCGTCACGGATCTCGATCTGCTCACGGCTGGGGAAGCTGCCATAGCAGTAGCGGTCGGCCACGACCATGGCGCCGCAGGTTTCGATGAGCTTGGTAAACTCCGGATCGTCGATCTCCGAGCCGACCAGGGCGACGCGGGCGCGGAAGGGGAACTTCGGCTCCGGCTCACGCGTTTCCAGTTCCTCCAGCGTCTCCTGCAGATAGGGCAGGATCATGGTGTGGGGACATACCTGGCTGACCAGCTGCATCACGTGGAACTCATAGCCGGTGATGTTGGGATTGTCGGCCTTGCGGTGCTCACCGATGGCGGTGATGACGCGGCTGATCTCGTTGTGGTCATCGATGGCGGCGCGCAGCGCGTCCTCGGAGATGTCGATGCCGTAGTGCTCGTGCAGAGGCTCGAGCACCTTGGTGCGCAGCTGCACCTTGTAGTACGTGAGATTGTTTTCGTCGCCCTTCATCGGCGGGTCGATGATGGTGGTGAAGAACTTGTCGTTCTTGACCGGCTTGAGCAGCGCAAAGTGCTCCTCCATACGCTCCATGGTTGCGCAGGACTCCGAGCCGAACAGGGCGTTGAGGTAGTTATACCCACCCTCGATCGCGCGTTCCAGAATCGAGCGGGCATAGGGACATGTGCGGTTGGTCATGTAGTATCCGGCCACATCGGTGGATACACAGCGGGGGGCTCTCAGACGCGAGGAGAAGCAGCCGGGCAGGTTCAGCAGCGTCTCCGGAACGTAGTAGCAGTTGTAACCCAACGCGTACATACCTTCGTCCACGGCCTTGGTGACCAGCTCGTTCTGCGCGTCCTGAAGCAGATTCTCAAAGTAGATCAAATGCTTTAGATCCTTCAAGCAGCACACCTCTTTTCAATATTTCTGATACGGTCGTATTGCACAAATACTGTCTGAATTTTAGCATAGCTTTTCGGTTCCGTCAACAAAGAAAGGGCGGAATGGAGCGCGATTTCAGGAACCAATGACAATGGGCAAACGATCTTATACAAAGGCATAGAGAACTGTCCAGCCAGTGAAAAAATTTACCTGCGGTTTACAACTGGACTCTTGCGCGTCGGCGGGAAAGATGGTAAGCTAAAGCTAAGAAAGCTTCACCAATTTTCAATCTAAGGAGTGTGATCGTTATGGTCAGCATTATCATGGGTCTGAAGGGTTCCGGCAAGACGAAGGAGCTGGTGGGTCTCGTGTGTAAGGCCGTCGTCGAGGGGACCGGCGATGTGGTCGTCATTGAGAAGGAGCGCAAGCTTACCTACGACATTCCCTATCAGGCCCGCCTCATTGACGCCGGCAGCTACGGCATCGGCAGCTATGAGCTGCTCAAGGGCTTTATCTCCGGTATCCATGCCGGCAACTACGACATTACGCATTTCTTCGTCGACAATTTCTACGGCTTGGTCAATAACCGCGAGGAGGCCGCGCTGGTCGATTTCATCGCCTGGCTCGACGCCTTTGCCGAGCGGGAGAAGATCGACTTTGTGATCTCCATGAGCTCCGACCGGGAGAAATGCCCCGAAGCGATCAAGAAATACCTTCGCTGAGTTTTCGGCGTCGCGACATAAGACTGACCCCCGCGGAAAAGTCCGCGGGGGTCAGTCTTATGTCGGTGTCATTCAGCCGCAGCTTTAAGGCGGTCTGCGATATAGGACTCCACTTCGCCCAGGTCCATATCCAGGGCGATGGAGAGCTCACCGTGCAGAATGTCCTTGGCGCGCTTCATGGTGATTTCGGCGCGGCTGCTCTTGGTTTTCTTCTCGCTCATGCGTTCGTGCAGGCCCTTGACGATGGCAACCAGCGCCTCGCAGCTGTGCTGCCGGAACAGCTCCTTGTAAAAAGCATCGACATGGTTGAAGCGGTTGTCATGGCAAATGGCGGGGGCGATGGAGGGAATGGCAAGGATCAGCGCCTCGGCCTCATCGCGGCTGATCACCGGGCGCATGAAGGCGCCGGAGTCCACCGGCGTGTAGTATACGCCGGTGCCGACCAGAGGCTCCAGATAATAATAGAGCTTGTCCGCACTGGCGCCGCTCATCTCCAGCGGGCCGATCTTTGCAACGGTACAGACGCCGTTTTCTCCGTATATGATTTTATCTCCGACCGAAAACATCACACAAATCCCCTATATTATTACTTACACCTATATAATACAACAAAAAGGGGATAATTGACAAGCGAAAATTTTATAAAAATTTTCGTCTTCCCGCCTGTCATGCGGGCTGGAGGGAATTTCGAGCCTCTGGGTGGAACGGATAAATCGCCGCTTTTGAGCATTGCTATCGGGGCTGGATTCTGGTATAATAAACATCTACATCAGAAGCTTATCGGAGAGTCGGAGCGTCATGAGGCTTTACCTGTACGGACACGAATATAAATATGCCGTGGAGCAGATGCTGCTGACCCTGTTCCCGGAGGAGCGGCCCGAGTATCCGGCGGGGGCGCCGGCTGGCAACCGCATGGAGATCCGCCTGAGCCGCGGCGAGGCTGTGACCAGCGCCAGCTGCCTGCTGGTACAGGGGCGCTCAAGCTTCCGCGGGGCCGCCCGTGCCGATAACGGCACCATGCCGGATGCGCTCGCTGTTGACCGTGTCTGCCAGCGTCTGATCAAAAACGCCATCTACAAGGCCGCGCTGCGTGCGGGCGTATCCAAGCCTGCCTGGGGCGCGCTGACCGGGGTGCGGCCAGGCAAGCTTCTGGCGGGGCTGATTGCCGGGGGTCTGGACGAGAAGACGGCGGTGCGCCGCTTCATCTCTGACTATGACGTCAGTCCTGAGCGTGCTGCCCTGTGCCTTGCCACTACGCGGCAGACTATGCGGGCGGAGGCTTCCCTGGGCGACAAGGACGTGTGCCTGTATGTGGGCATACCCTTCTGTCCCACACGCTGCGCGTATTGCAGCTTTGTCAGCCAGTCGGTGGAAAAGAGCATGAAGCTCATTGCGCCTTTCCTGGAGGCGCTGGAGCGCGAGATCGCCGCCACAGCCGAGGCGGTGCGCACGCTCGGCCTCCGGCCTGTTTCCGTCTACATGGGCGGCGGAACGCCTACGACGCTCTCCGCCGGGCAGCTGGACCGCCTGTGCACCGTGCTGGAAGAGCAGTTTGACCTCTCGGCGCTGCGGGAGTACACGGTAGAGGCCGGGCGGCCCGACACCATTACGGAGGAAAAGCTGCGGGTGCTGCGCGCGCACGGGGTCGACCGGCTCAGCGTCAACCCCCAGACCATGAGCGACCGGGTGCTGGAGCTGATCGGGCGGCGTCATACCGCGGCCGACATTGTGACCGCGCTGGATAAGGTGCGCGCGGTGGGCGGCTTTGCGGTGAACATGGATCTGATCGCGGGACTGCCCGGGGACAATACCGCCGGCTTTCGCAACACCCTGGAAAAGGTGCTCACTCTGGGCGCGGAGAATATCACGATCCATACGCTGGCGCGCAAGAAGGGCTCGCGCATCACCGTGGAGGAAACGCCCGTACCCGGTGCGCGGGAGGTGGCGGCGATGCTGGATTATGCCGGCTCCCGGCTGACCGCGGTGGGCTATGCGCCGTATTATCTGTACCGTCAGAAGTTCATGTCCGGCGGCTTTGAGAATGTGGGCTGGGAAAAGGACGATACGGTCAACCTGTATAACATCTGCATTATGGAGGAGCTGCGCAGCATCCTGGCCATGGGCGGCGGCGGTTCCACCAAGCTGATCCGTCCCGACGCCGGGCGGAACATCCGCCTCATGGCCCCCAAGTACCCGCAGGAGTACATTGCCCAGATTGACGAGACCTGCCGGGAAAAAGAGAAGATCGTCGCTTTCTATACTGATTTTTTAAAGGAGTGATCCCATGGCCTACCAGCTGACCGATATCAATTTCAGAACCGTGGCCGACCCCAAGGAGTTTATGGCCGAGTGCGACGCTGTGTATATGAGCCGCGTGGCCGAGGCTGCCGAGCGCATCATTGCCAACCGGAAGAACAGTCCGATTGTCCTGCTGTCGGGTCCCTCCGGCTCGGGCAAGACTACCACTTCCATGAAGATCGCCGAGGAGCTGGAGCGCCGGGGCGTTGCCTCCCACTATGTGGCCATGGACGATTATTTCAAGACCATTGACCATACCACCCCGCGCACCGACGACGGGGAGCTGGATCTCGAATCCCCGCTGTGCCTGGATATGGAGCTTTTGAATCGACACTTTTCCATGCTCTCCGAGGGCAGGCGCATCTATGTGCCCAAGTACGAGTTTGCCCGCCGCATGCGTGTGCAGGAGCCGTCCAAGTCCCTCAAGCTCAAGGCGGACGAGGTTGTCATTTTTGAGGGCATCCATGCGCTCAACGGCATGATCACCGACCTGCACCCGGAGGCATTCAAGCTCTATGTCTCTGCCCGCAGCGACGTGGAGTTTGGGGGCAGCGTGGTCTTCAAGCGGACGTGGTTCCGTCTGGTGCGCCGCCTGGTGCGCGATTATAACTTCCGCGGCTCCGATCCGCAGGAGACCATGACCATGTGGGCCAATGTCCGCCGGGGTGAGCGGCTGTATATTTCCCCCTTCAAGGAGAAGGCGGACTTCCGCTTTGACACCTCTCTGGCCTACGAGCCTGCGGTGTATAACCAGACGGCCACCAAGCTGTTCCAGTCCGTCCCCGAGGGGATCGAGCGCTTTGAGGAGCTGCGCCAGGTGCTCCCGGCGCTGCAGCTGTTTGGCGACATTGACGCGTCGATCGTACCCGGCGACTCGCTGGTGCGCGAATTCATCGGCGGCGGCATCTACGAATACTGACAATGAATATAAGAGGCTGTCTCAAAACGGAAACCAGCCGCCTGTCATTCCGAGCAAAAATGGCCGCATATGCGGCCATTTTTGCGTGGGAATCCGTCTCTTACAGAGGGAAAACGGATTGTACCCGCGGGGCAAACACACCCGCAGGGTGTACACCACAGCCCCTTGCGGGGCTTCGCAATGACGGGATCAGGCGTTTTGAGACAGCCTCTTTTCAATCCATAAACTGTTCGCCGAAGCAGTAGTCCGGCAGGCAGTCAGCCAGCCCTGTTGTCAGATCGTCCAGCTCCGAAACATAGGCGTGCCGCGCTTCAAGCAGCGGATGGATCGGCCGCGGGTTTTTGCTCAGCGATACGCGCACCGCCGTCCCCAAGCCCTCCCGGCTTTCAAGCAGCAAGGTGCCGCCGTGCAGGTGGGCAATCTCCCGCGACGCGGTCAGGCCCAGGCCCACGCCGGCCCCGGCGTCCTTCAACTCAAATCCGTGGCGATAGCGTTCAAAAACGTACGGCATGGCCTCGGGCGGGATGCCGCGGCCGTCGTCGGAAACGGAGAGCAGAACGCGCTCACCGGTATCGCGCAGGTTCAGGCTGATGTTCTGGCAGCCGTCGGCGTGGCGGATGCAGTTTGAGATGAGATTGAACAGTAGGCATCTCAGGAGTGTGCTGTCGGCGGGGATAACAAGGGACTCCGGCGCCTGCACCTGCAGGGAAAAGGCGGGGAAGTACAGGCTCACCGAGTCGGCCACGGCGTGAAGCAGGGCGGAAAGGTCCGTCGGCTGCGGCTGGAAGCAGATATCGTTTCCCTCGACGTCGCGCACGACAGTCGCGTTGATGAGCACGCGGTTGAGGCGGAAGAAACTTCGGGAAAGCGCACGTACAGTCTCCAGCGGCTCGGTGTTGCGAGCTGCCTCCAGACGGGTGCGCAGTACCGACAGCGAGAGATTGATGTCCATCAGGCTGCTGCGCAGATAAAACAGGAAGGCGTCGTTGACACCCTCGTCGACCGGCTGGCAGACAGAAAGGAAAAAGGCCCGCGTCCCGTCGCAGGAATTGACGCGCAGAAGGAGCTTCTGCCCGGCGACAACGACTTCTCCGACAAAGGAAGAAGCCTGCACGCCTGCGATTTCCTTTCCCAAAACCGCATGCAGGGGCTTTCCGGTACAATCCTGGCCCAGCAGACGGCAGGCCGCGGCGTTGGCGAATAGGACCTTCCCGTTTCGGGAGAGCAGAGCGGGTTCGGAGGAAAGAGCAAGCAGCTCGGCGGAAATCTGAATCATGGCGGAAACCTCCCTGAAGCTTTTTTCTGATTTCAATATTATAGCAAGTCTGGACAAAATGAACAATAATCCCGGTGAAAAAAACCGCGAATGATGAAAAAATTCGGCACTTTTTGGGGAATAATAAGGGCGTTGAGTGCTTGATTTTTGACAATAGTATATGTTATTATGGGGAAGCTATGAAAGCGGTTTTCGTTTCGGACGCAAACGGAGACGCCATCTATATAGTACTTTATTTTAATGGAGGATATAACACATGATTAAAGTTGGCATCAATGGCTTCGGCCGTATCGGCTCCCTCGCCTTCCGCGCTGCTATCAAGTCGGACGATATCGAGGTCGTCGCCATCAACGCTCCCGGCCATCCCGCAAGCCACATCGCATACTGCGTAAAGTACGACTCTGTCCACGGCCGTTTCGACGGTGAAGTCGTCGGCAATGACGAGGACAGCACTGTCACCGTCAACGGCAAGACCGTCAAGGTCCTCTCCGACAAGAGCTACCGCGACGCTACCCTCATCCCCTGGGGTGAGCTGGGTGTCGAGTACGTGCTCGAGTGCACCGGCGTGTACCTGACCAAGGAGAAGGCTCAGGCTCACATTGACGCCGGCGCCAAGGTCGTTGTCATGTCCGGCCCCGCGAAGGACGACACTCCGATGTTCGTCTGCGGCGTCAACCTCGACAAGTACACCGCCGATATGCAGTTTGTTTCCAACGCTTCCTGCACCACCAACTGCCTGGCTCCCATGGCCAAGGTCGTCAATGATAACTTCGGCATTATCGAAGGCCTCATGACCACCGTCCACGCCTCCACCGCTACCCAGGCCATCGTTGACGGCTTCCCCAAGAAGAAGGATCTGCGCGGCGCCCGTTCCATCTACAACAACATCATCCCCTCCTCCACCGGCGCTGCCAAGGCTGTCGGCAAGGTTATCCCCGAGCTCAACGGCAAGCTCACCGGTATGTCCATGCGTATTCCCGCTCCGGACGTGTCCGTTGTTGACCTGACCGTCCGCCTCGAGAAGGCCGCCACCTATGATGAGATCTGCGCTGCTATGAAGGCTGCCGCCGAGGGTCCCATGAAGGGCATCCTTGAGTATGTGGATGATGAGGTCGTCTCCTCTGACTTCCGTACCGACGCGCACACCTCCATCTTCGACGCCCAGGCCGGCATTGCCCTGAACGGCAACTTTGTCAAGCTTGTCGCCTGGTACGACAACGAGTGGGGCTTTAGCAACAAGATGCTCGACCTCACCCGTCACATCGACTCCGTCCGCAAGGCGTAAGACGTTCATAAAACAAATCAAAATCCCCGAAAGGTTTTCCTTTCGGGGATTTTAATGTGTAGATAAAGTCCAAATTTGTCAATCCGAGAAAAAATGGCCGCATTTGCGGCCATTTTTTCTCGGATTGACGGGGTTGTTTGCGCTTTGAGGCAGCCCCTTTTCGTCCAGTGTGCTGCTGCATAAGTTGCCAAAGCGAAAGAAACGAATCTGCTTGTAGGGGGCGGCGCCTTCAATATCCCGGTGCTACAGACGGCGCGCCGGAGGAACAGCGGGCTTCTTTATCGGAGCGGCTTCGTACGGCTGCGGCGCCAGCGCAGGAAGGTCTCAACTTCCTTGAGAAACGCCTGATCCTCGCTGCAGAGTGCGTCAATTTTGCTGCGTACGTAGGCGGGATCGACATCGGACAATCCAAGCAGGTAGTCGGAAGAAACATGGTAAAGCCGACAGATTTTGACCAACATTTCATGATTTGGCTCACTTTTTCCCTGCTCCCAGCTGGAGACGGTGAAGTGAACGACGTTCAATTTTTCCGCGAGCGATCTCTGCGTATCGCCGTGATCCTTCCTTATTTCGGCCAAGCGTTCTCCTATCACAGAAATCACCTCTTTTTAAGTATACGGAATCTTGCAATTATTTCGTTAGAATTTGAAAGATACTTGCTAATGATGTGAAAATGTGGTATGATTCTACCAAACGGTAAGGAACATGCTGCTGATTTGCCTGTATGCTGAGATGTTAAATGGCAGCATATTGGAGGATAAGATGAGAGAAAGAATTACTGGAAAAACCGTCGCGGTATGCGTGTTAGCTGTTTTTGGGATATGTTTTTTTAAAACACAGAGAGATCTTTGGATCTGTTTGATGAGCTGCGCGCTGCCGGTCATATACGCGTGGAGCAAGGAGCATTTTCCGCCTGTGACAGGAAAAAGAATGCGCAACTACTGCATTGTTCTGGCCGCCCTGTTTGCATGTGCTTGTGTGCTGGGCTTCACTATTTCGCAGGGCGGTAGCTTCGCTACCTTGTTCTTGAATACCGAAAGCATTGTTAAATCATGCTTTGGCTTGGTGGGGTTCTTCATCACAGCCTTCTATGGATTGCGAATTCTTTTTGCCATACTTGACCAAGGCCGCGGACTGACGCGGAAAAGGGATGGAGATTCGGACAAAAGGATCGCGCGCTGGATCTACGTCCGCCCCTGGACGTTTTCCTTTATCGCACTTTTCCTGGCCTACCTGCCTTATATCATTGTCTCCTATCCTGCCATCTTTATGGGCGATGTGCCGCAAATGGTCCGGCAGGGCTTTGGTGTGTCGGAGCTGACGACACACCATCCTCTGGCTTATGTTTGGCTGCTGACCTTCACGCTGAAGGCTGGGATGACGCTCTTTCACTCCTGGAATGCGGCGGTTTTTCTATTCTCCCTGGCCCAGCTTGCCTTTGCCTTGTTTGCGCTGTCTTTGGGAATCAAGCTTCTCATTGAGGAGGCGGGAATTCATTGGAGATGGTGCGTTGGACTTCTTGTGTTCTACAGTATCTGTCCACGGATCGTGAACTATATGTTTCTCATATCCAAGGATGTGTATTATGCGGCCTTTTTAATCCTCATGGGACAGGCGCTGTTCTGTATTCAGAAAAATGGTTGGAACCGGAAAAATGGACTGGTGCTTGCAGCGGCTGCTCTGGGCGTCCTCTTTTTCAGAAACGATGGCATTTACGTCGTCGGTATCACACTTTTGATCCTTGCCATCGTTGATCGTGGCCTGCGTCGACAATACACTGCTACTCTGTTGGGCGCGCTTGTAATCAGCGTAACCATGACGCATGTTGTCGTTCCGGCGCTGGGCATCAAAGCGGGGAGCAAACGGGAGATGCTGAGCATCCCGGTTCAGCAGACGGCGAGGTATGTTTATACATATGGGGATGAGATTACAGCAGAGGAAGAAGCAGTAATACTCCGAGTCTTTTATTTTGACAACCTAAAGGAAATGGGGGACAATTATCTACCATGGCTATCAGACCCTATAAAGTTCAGCTTTGCTGAACAGCTGTCTCTTGATGAGGCAAAGGCATATTTCAAAACTTGGCTTTCCATGGGTATGAAGCGTCCATATACATACATGGCTGCTTGGGTGGCGAATTATTACGAATATCTTTATCCGGAGCGCCTCTTCGATTCCTATTCATACAGCTGGAGTGAAAAATGTATGGATGTGACAAACAAGCAGGTTGGAGCGAATTTTTACCATCCGCAGCGGCTGGAACATGTGCGCACGCTGTATGAGGCGACTCGGGACACGGTGATGAATACGCCGCCTTTTTCCCTAATCAACACGGCGGGCGTCGTCACCTGGATTCTGTTGATCTGGGCGGTCTGGCTACTGTACAGCAAGCGCTATAAAGCGCTAAGCCTTCTGCTCCCGCCTTTTGTAGTCATGCTGATTTGTCTGGCCTCCCCGTGTAACGGATACTACTGCCGCTATCAGTACCCGTTGCTGCTGTATTTACCCTGGGTGATTCTTGCTTCCTGCGAAAAGGAGAAACAAAATGGACAAAGTAGCCGTGTTGGTGCCGTGCTATAATGAGGCACAGACAATTCAAAAGGTGGTGTCCGATTTTCTCGCGGTGCTCCCGGAGAACAGCCATGTCTACGTCTACGACAATAACTCCACCGATGAAACGGCGAGGATTGCGGCGGAGGCGGGAGCCATTGTGCGGCGGGAGCGTCAGCAGGGGAAAGGAAATGTTATCCGCCGCATGTTCCGGGAAATCGACGCGGAGTGTTATGTAATGGCCGACGGCGATGACACCTACCCGGCAGAGAAAGCGCCCGAGATGATCCGACTGGTTCTGGAGGGGCAGTGCGACATGGTGGTGGGCGACCGTCTTACCTCTACCTACTTTGAAGAAAATAAGCGGCCCTTTCATAATTTTGGCAATGTGCTTGTCCGCTTTGGGATAAACACAATGTTCAAGTCCAATATCCGCGATATCATGACCGGTTATCGCGCGTTCAGTCGTCAATTCGTAAAGACGTTTCCGGTGCTCTCCCATGGCTTTGAGATTGAGACGGAAATGAGCGTCCACGCTATTGAGAAGAACCTGATGGTCTCAAATGTGATTATTGATTACCGAGATCGTCCCGAAGGTAGCGAGTCCAAGCTAAATACATACTCCGACGGCTTTAAGGTGCTGCGGACGATCTGGCGACTTTTCCGTACCTACCGGCCGCAGGCCTTTTACAGCACTGTCGCGCTGCTTTTGCTGGTGATTTCGGCCATTTTTTTCCTGCCAATTCTGGTCGAGTACGCGAAAACGGGACTGGTGCCAAGAATTCCTACGCTGATCTCATGTGGCTTCGTCGTCATTGCGGCGATTCAGTCTTTCTTCACCGGCATGATTCTCCAAACCATCGAACAAAAAAACAAGCAGGACTTTGAAATGGAGCTTATCCATGCACGAAGCAACAATGAACGAGGAAAGAAAATTATTTGAAAATATTTTGTAACTCTATTGTAATTTTTGGGAGACCTGTGCTATAATACCTCTACACTCCCGGAGTGTGCGGTGAAAACCGCGAGGAGGAAGAGCATGAAGAATCTCATTGACAATAAGGTGTTCCAGGCGGTGGTGATCGCCCTGTGCGTGGTGGTGATGTGTCTTTCGGTGGTGTCGATTGCCCACTCGATGATCGGCATGTCGGTCTACGCGGAGGAGCCGTCACCGACCCCGGCGGTTACAGCGGCGCCGACCCCGGTCCCCACACCCGTGCCGACCCCGACGCCCAGCCCCGAACCCACGCCGGAGCCCTATGCGGCGCCGACGGAGCTGGCAGAGCTTCAGGCACGCAACGGTCACGTCATTGCCCTGCTCGATATCCCGGCCACGGACATTCGCTATCCCATTCTCCAGCACCCCACCACGGACAACTATTATCTGAACATCACCATTGACGGAGAATCCGGGTATCCCGGTTCGCTCTATACCAACACCATGGAGGGGCAGAATTTCGATACTTTTAACACGGTGATCTACGGCCACAACATGCGTGACGGCAGCTTTTTCGGCTCGCTCAAGAGCTTCCGTGACGCGTCATACCTGGCCGAACACCGTGAGATCAATGTCTATACCCCCACGCAGCAGCATGCCTATGACATTTTCGCCGTGGTGGTTTATGACGACCGGTATATTACGGATGTGTTCAAGGATGATAACGCGGCCGACTGTACGGCCTTTCTGCAGTCGCTGCAAAGCGCCGGCGGGGAGAAGCTTCTGCTGGACGATGTCGCGGTCGACGCGGACAGTCATATCCTTACGCTTTCCACCTGCATTGACGGCATGCATGATAACCGCCTGCTGATCGTGGCGGTGGAGCGCGTGTAACAGAGAAGAAAGTCCCGCCCCCGTACGCAAAAGGAGAAATCCTCTTGCATGCGGGGGCGGGAGTCGTTATAATCAAAAGTGGACACAGAAACGATTTGGAGGGATACACATGCCTGTCATTGGATTTATCGGCACCGGCAACATGGGCGGTGCGCTGGCGAAAGCCGCCGCCAAGGGGAACAACAGCCTCCTGCTGTATAACCGCACGCGTGCCAAGGCCGAGGCCCTGGCCGGTGAGATCGGCGGTACGGTGACCGACTGCGCCGGCGTCGTCGCGGGCGCGGATTACCTCTTTCTCGGCGTCAAGCCCCAGATGCTCCCCGCCATGGCGGGGGAGCTTGCCCCGCTGCTCAAGGCGCGGGGGAGCCGCCTTGTGCTGGTGACCATGATGGCGGGCGTATCGATCGAGCGCCTGCTCACGGCCCTGGACGGGGACTATCCCGTCATCCGCATCATGCCCAATACCCCGGCCGCCATCGGACAGGGGATGATCCTCTATAGCTGCTCGACCGCAGTGACGGCGGCGGAGGAAGCGGCTTTTGTCGCGGCTATGGCCGGGGCGGGGCGTTTTCTCAAGCTGGAGGAGCGGCTCATTGACGCGGGCTCCGCGGTTTCGGGCAGCGGCCCGGCCTTTGCCGATCTGTTTATCGAGGCCCTGGCCGACGGCGGCGTTGCCTGCGGCCTGCCGAGAAAGCAGGCGCAGGAGATGGCCGCGCAGATGCTGCTTGGCTCGGCGGCGCTGGTCCTGGAGAGCGGGCGGCACCCGGGCGCGCTCAAGGACGCGGTCTGCTCTCCCGGCGGCACCACCATCCAGGGCGTGCGTGTGCTGGAGGAGCGGGGCTTCCGTGGTGCGGTGATGGACGCCGTCATCAGCACCTATGAGAAGAATCTGAAGCTCTGACCGAGGGGAGAGACCATGATCTGGATTGTTGTAGCGGTGCTGCTCCTGCTGGTTCTGCTGGTTTTCACCGGGCGCTATTTCTTCCTTTTTACCTTCAAGCGCTGGGACAAGGACTATGAGTGGACGGATGATACCGCCCCCGTGGTCATGATCCGCGACTGGGACTATTTCCACCGGGCCGACCGGCAGGCGGTGGAGGTGGAATCCTTTGACGGCCTCAAGCTCCGCGGCTGGTTTTACGACCAGGGCGGCAAGACCACCATTCTTTTCTGCCATGGCTATCAGGGCGGCCCGGAGGAGCTGAGCGGCATTGCCGGCCGTATGGCGGCGCGGGGGTATAACGCGCTGCTGATTTATGAGCGCGCCCACAGCCTGAGCGAGGGCGAGTACTTCACCATGGGCTATCGGGAGCGGCTGGACATTGTCAAATGGATCGACTGCATCAACGCGCGCAAGCCCGGCGGAAAGGTCGTGCTGTACGGCTGGTCGATGGGCGGTGCGTCGGTGATGGCGGCCCTGGGCGAAAAGCTGCCGGAGAACGTGGTGTGCGCGGTGGAGGACTGCGGGTATGAAAACCTGTTCGATCAGCTGGAGCACTCGACCACGCTGATGCTGCCGAAGCTTCCCTTCCGGCACTTCTTTACGTCGGTGCTCTCGGCGTACTGTCGGCTGTTCAAGGGCTTCCCGGTGCGCTATCCGTTGAGCCGGGGGCTGGAAAACAACCGTGTGCCGGTGCTGTTCATCCACGGCACGGCTGACGAGCTGGTGCCCTATGAGAACCTGGATAAGGTGTACAGTGCCTGCGGCAGCAAAAAGCTGCGCTCATCCTACATGGGTGCGGCGCACATCAGCTCCTTTGGCCGTGAGCCGGAGCGCTATATTGCCGAGATGAGCGCCTTTATCCGGGAGTACGCGGGGGAGTGAGCCTGCGTCCCCGGACCTGCGCTTTGTTATCATTCTTTTGAATTGGAAAAGAAAATATTATGTAAACCACACGGGCAACCGTGTGGTTTTCTCTGCGCAGGTATTTAGAAAATTTTCTAAATACCTGTTGACAGCGAACAAAGCCCGTGTTACTATTTATTTAGAAAATATTCTAAATAGAGGGGATGTGTCATGGGCTTCAGCGAAACCATGAAAGCGCTGTCCGATCCGGTGCGGCGGGAGATTTTGAACCTGCTCAAGGGTGGACGCATGACGGCGGGGGACATTGCCGGGCGCTTTGATATGACCGGCGCCACGGTGTCCTATCACCTGTCGCAGCTGAAAAAAGCCGGCCTTGTGTTCGAGAGCCGGGAGAAGAACTTTATCTATTACAGTCTGAACGCCTCGGTGCTGGAGGAAGTGCTGCTGTGGATTCAGGCGCTGAAAGGGGAGAACGCGCATGAAGATCGATAAGAAAACGCGTGTGCTGACAAGCGTCGTGTGCCTGTTGCCTTTGATTGTGGGGGCGCTGGTGTATAACCGCCTGCCGGAGACGATGGCGACCCACTGGAACATAAACGGCGAAGCTGACGGCTTTTCCAGCCGGGCTTTTGCGGTGTTCGGTCTGCCGGGCATTCTGCTGGCGGTGAATCTGTTTCTGCCCTGGGCGCTGAAGGCCGACCCCAAGCGGGAGAACATGAGCGAGAAGCTCGTCAACGTCACTCTGTGGATCGTTCCGGTGGTGTCGCTGCTGGCAAGCGGAATGACGCTGGGCCGGGGCCTCGGCTATGAACTGCGGGTGGATCGGGTTCTGGGCATTTTTATGGGGCTACTGTTTATCATCATCGGCAACTACCTGCCCAAGACCAAGCAGAGCTATACCATGGGCATCAAGACCCCCTGGGCCCTCAACAGCGAGGAAAACTGGAACCGCACCCACCGTCTCGGCGGCTTTGTGTGGGTGATCGGCGGGCTGTACTTTGTGGTCATGAGCTTTATCGGCTGGAGCCTTGCGGCCTTTCTGATCCCGCTGACGGTGATGGTACTGGTCCCGATGGCCTATTCGTATATGCTGTATCGGAAGGGGATCTGAAAGCAAGGGATGGTCGCCGGTGGAACTTAGCTGTTCGCCGTGACGGAACCTGCTTAAATCAAGACCCAAGAGAAAAGTGCGCTTAAACGCGGCTATCATATACAGAAACTATCCATACTGCCCGCGGATACTAAGCAGGGCATTTTCCGGTACAACTCTATACCTGACCACCGCTGTTTCCGCGCAAGGCTTCGCTTCGCTCGCGGCGCTGCGTGTCTGGACAAGTGACCAGCCAGCGGCGCGATCGAAGGGAGCCGTCCGCGGACGGCGTCGCGGGCAGGTATAGACATGGACTAGACCGGCACCACGTACGACGATCGCGATGACCAGCCTATGTCCTGCAACCACGTTCAGCGCGTTTAGCGCCCTTTTCTTTCTTACACCGGGCGCGGCGCTGTCTTTCTTTTCGTGCAAGAACGAAAAGAAAGATAGGGGGGCGCATTTACGCAGCTTCATCGTGGCCAACACGTAATATCCCCGCCGATCATCCTGTGGTCATCTCCCAAAACAGAACCCACGCACAGCGATTGCCGTGCGTGGGTTCTGTTTTTCTGTGTTATTTTGTCAGCAGCGCCTCGTCGGAATCGAGGGTGGTGCCGGCGGTCTTGGCGAACATGTCCATCAGATCCTGCTTGGTCAGGCTCTTTTTTTCCTCGCCGCTGATGTCCAGGATGATCTGGCCCTGGTTCATCATGATCAGGCGGTTGCCGTGACGGATGGCGTCCTTCATGTTGTGCGTGATCATCAGGGTGGTGAGCTTGTGCTCGTCAACGATGCGGTCGGTGATTTCCAGTACCTTGGCTGCGGTGGCCGGATCCAGGGCGGCGGTGTGCTCGTCCAGCAGCAGGAGCTTTGGCTTCTTCATCGAGGCCATCAGCAGGGTCAGCGCCTGGCGCTGACCGCCGGAGAGCATGCCCACCTTCGTGGTCATACGGTCCTCCAGTCCCAGTCCAAGCGTCTTGAGCTGTTCGCGGAAGAACTCCCGGTCCTGCTTGGTCACGGCCCAGCGCAGACCGCGTCTTTCGCCGCGCAGCATTGCCAGATCCAGGTTTTCCTCCACCCACATATTGGCGGCGGTGCCCATCATGGGGTCCTGGAACACGCGCCCGATGTTTGTAGCGCGCTTGTGTTCGGGCTTGGCGGTGACATCCTCGCCGTCGAGGATAATGCGGCCCTCATCCACGGGCCAGACGCCGGCCACGGCGTTGAGCATGGTGGATTTTCCGGCGCCATTGGAGCCGATGACGGTCACATAGTCGCCGGGGGCCAGGTGCAGCGAAACGCCGCGCAGGGCTTTCTTTTCGTTGACAGTGCCCTGGTTAAAGGTTTTGGAGATGTTTTCAAGTTTAAGCATGGGGCTGGCCCTCCTTCGCTCTCAGTTTCTGGAAGGAGCTGCGTTTCTGCTCCCTCAGATATGGCAGCGCCAAAAACAGCGCCACGATGATCGCGGTGATCAGCTTGAGATCGTTGGAGTTGAGGCGCAGCCACAGCACGATGACCACCACCAGATAGTACACCACGCCGCCGATGACCGTGAAGGCCATCGTGCCCCAGAAGTTGAGCCGCTTGCCCAGCAGCGCGTGGCCAAGCGCCTCGCCGATGATCACAGCGGCCAGACCGATCACGATGGCGCCGCGGCCCATGTTGATATCCGCGAAGCCCTGGTACTGGCTCATGAGTGCGCCGGACAGGGCGACAATGCCGTTGGAGAGGGACAGGGCGATGATCTTCATCACGCCGATGTTGATGCCGAGGGCGCTGGCCATGGCGGGATTGGCGCCGGTGCAGCGGATGGCGCTGCCCTGCTCGGTGCCAAAGTACCAGTAGAAGATCGAGACCAGGGCCACCGCGATGATCAGGGACGTCACAATGGCGGAGGGAATGGCGCGGGAGGAGAGCAGCAGATTGTACTTATCCACGCTCAGCGCCTTGTTGGCGGCCATGCCCATCACGTGCAGGTTAATGGAGTACAGGGAAAACTGCGTCAGAATACCGGCGAGGATCACGGGAATGCCGAGCTTGACATGCAGCAGACCCGTGACCAGTCCCGCCAGGATCCCCGCGCCGACCGCGCACAGCACGGCCAGCCACGCGGGGCATCCGCCTATGATCAGCATCACCGTGACCGCGCCGCCAAGGGTAAAGGAGCCGTCCACCGTCAGGTCGGCCGCGTCCAGCAGCCGGAAGGTAATAAAGACTCCCAGGGCCATCAGACCCCATATCAGTCCCTGGGCAATGCCCCCGGGAACAGCCTTGGCCAGCTTCAGCAGGCTCAGCGATGCGAAATAGGCAGACACAGACATGATTACTTTCTCCTGTTTTTCTTTATTTGTTGCAGCTTATCCGATGGCGACGTAGTCGTCGGGAACGTTGATGCCGAGGGCGGTGCAGAGATCGGCGTTGAATTCCTTGGTGAACTGGGGCGCGAAGCGGACCTCCATGGCGGAGACGTCGGCGCCGCCGGTCAGAATGTCAACGGCCATCTCGCCGGTGGCGGTGCCGAGATCGTAGTAGTCGATGGACAGGGTGGCCACGCCGCAGCCGGCGCAGATGCCCTCCTCACCGCAGACGATGGGGGTGCCGGCGTTCAGGGCCACGTTGTTGATGGCCTCGGTGCAGGAGGCGGCGGTGTTGTCGGTGGGGATGTAGAGCACGTCGCATTCGCCGCAGGCGTTGGTGATGACGGCGGACACGTCGTTGGAGTCAGCGAAGCTGAAGCGCACGGTCTCGAAGCCGAGGGCCTGGATCATGGGCTCGATGCTGTCGATCTGGAAGAGGGAGTTGGCCTCGCCGGAGCAGTAGACCAGACCCACGGTCTTGGCGTCGGGGAAGAGCTCCTGAATGATCTGGGCCTGGCCGTCCAGGGGGGCAAGGTCCGAGGTGCCGGAGATGTTGGTGCCGGTGACGCCGGTCCAGTTGTCAATGCCCAGGGCGGAGCCGTAGTCGGTGACGGAGGTGCCCAGGATGGGGATGGAGTTGGTGGCGGAAGCGGCGGCCTGCAGGGCGGGGGTAGCGTTGGCCATGATGAGGTCGACCTCTTCGCTTACGAACTGGTTGCAGATGGTGGCGCAGGCGGCGGAGTCGCCGGAACCGTTCTGCTCCAGGAAGGTGACCTTGTCGCCGAGGGCGGCGGTGACGGCGTCCTTGAAGCCTTCCGTGGCGGCGTCAAGGGCCGGGTGCTGGACCAGCTGGCAGATGCCGATGACGATGCTGTCGTCCGCGGCGGCGGGTTCGGCGGGGGCTGCGGCCGCGGGCGCGGCGGTGGCAGGTGCGGCGGTGGAGGACGAGCTGCTGCCGCAGGCGGCCAGACAGAAGACCATGGCCAGAACACAGATGAGAGCAAGTACCTTTTTCATTTTCATTTTCTCCTTTGCTGATTGTTTGCGTTTTTCTTTGGGAATATCCTCCCGGGAGACAGGGGCCTGCGGGAAACCGCGGCTAGCAAGCGGCTTTCAGCAGCACCCCAATAAAAAGCGCCGCACAGACTGGCAGTCTGTGCGGCGCTTGGCGGAATTGGGATGAACCTTTATCTCAAATCCTGACCGAAGCTTTCCTTGCAGCACAAACCGCTCTTACTTCCATAAAAGTAAAAGTAATAACGGTATGCACCTGCAAAACGGAAGTTGGTCATGTCGTTGTCTCCTTAGGTGATGGCATGACTTTAGCACTTTTAACGGCTAAAGTCAATGGCCTTTTGACCGCGCTCTGACATTTCGTATAAATATCACGAAAGAAAATCGCTTCCCCGTAAAATCTTTGTGACATTTTCTCTCCTGCGTATATTTTCCCTTTCTCCCGGCCATACTTCCCTGTAGACTATCATACGAACGGAAAGGGATATTATGGATAAGAAAGCAAAGCGCCTCCGACTGTGGCTTTCCGTTGGAGGCGGCGCCGTAGCTGCGATTCTGGGCGTTATAAGCCTGTACATGCTGTGGGAGCGGCCGCCTGCGCAAAGCGCGGAGCCCAATGTGTTGAGTGAGATCGCGCCGGGAACACCGTCCCGCGCCGGGGAAACCGCCCGGCCCAGTCCGACCCCGGACCCCGGCACGGCCTTTGCCACAGCGCGGCAGGATGGGGTCTATACCTTCCTGTTTGCCGGCAGTGACGACGGCACCGGCAATACCGACACCATCATGGTCGGCAAGCTCGACACGGTGCGCCATACCGCCAATTTTGTCAGCATCCCGCGCGACACCTGCATCAACGTCGACACGCCCATCCGCAAGCTCAACAGTGTTTACTGGGGTGCGGTCAACAACGGCGGCGTCGGCAGCGAGGCCCTGCGCCGCCATGTCCGGAAGCTGACGGGCTTTGATGTGGACTGCTACGCCGTCATTGATCTGAATGCCTTCCAGCAAACGGTGGATGCTTTGGGCGGCATCTGGTATGATGTGCCCGAGCGGATGTATTACGACGGCGGCCCGGTGATTGACCTGCAGCCGGGCTATCAGCTCTTAAACGGTGAGCAGGCCATGTGGCTCTGCCGCTATCGCAGCGGCTATGTGAACGGCGACCTCGACCGCATCAATGTCCAGCACGACTTCCTGAAGGCTGCCGCCGATCAGTTTCTGAATCTGGGGAGCGTCCCGAATATCCCCGCCGTGGCGGGCATTCTGGCTGACAGTATGGACACCAATATGACCGCGGCCAATATGGCCTGGTTTGCCCGTCAGCTGCTGCGTTGCCGCTCGGAGGATATCCGCTTTGAGACCGCGCCGAACACCCCGGCCTTTGTCCATGATCTGAGCTATACCTTCCTCGATCTCTATGACTGGCTGGCGATGGTCAACGCCGATCTCAATCCCGGCGCAGCCCCTGTGACCGAGGGCATGCTGGATCTGGTGTACCTGCACAACGGCGAGGTCGGCTGTACCGCGGCGCTGCAAGGTCTGGCCTATTTCCGCAGCGGGAGCTCCGGCGCGTCGTCAGAACCCGCCGCGCCCGAGCCGCTTCCGGCCGAAGACTGGAGCGCGCCGCCTCCTCAGACGCCGCCGCCGCAGAGCGCGCCTGCCCCGACAGAGCAGCCTGCTGCCGAGCCTGCCCCGGCCGAACCGACCGAGGACCTGCCCTTCATGATGCCCACGGACGACGATTGGCTGTCCTTCCTGTGAAAAGTGAATTTTTATGTAAAAAAAGCTTGCAATGGCGGGACTGCTATGCTATAGTAGTCCCGCTTACAAGTTCATATCCGTTGAAGCTTTCAGGATCGATTGCAGACTGGAAGTGGAGGAACTCTGGAGAATCCCGCTTGACGCGGGTGCCGAAGGTGCAAGGTCGCAAGACCGAATCTCTCAGGCCAAAGGACAGAGCATGAAACGCCAGGGGTCTCCCCGCGCGTGTCCTTTCCAGAGTTGCTGAGATTTGTCAGCAACTTTTTTCTTTTTCAGGAGGGTACATCCCATGCTAAACATCGTGCAGACCATTAACAGCTATCTTTCCGACTACATTCTGATCGTCCTGCTGGTGGGCGCGGGCATCTTCTTCTCTGTGAAGACGAAGTTTGTCCAGGTGCGCTGCTTCAAGGAGGGGTGGCGCCGCTTCTTTGGGGAGTTCTCCCTGCGCGGCGGCAAACAGAAAAGCGGCCTGAGCTCCTTCCAGGCGCTCGCCACGGCCATCGCCGCCCAGATCGGCACCGGCAATATCGTCGGCGCCTGCGGTGCGATCCTCATCGGCGGCCCCGGCGCGATCTTCTGGATGTGGATCATCGCCTTTTTCGGCATGGCGACCATCTACTCCGAGGCGGTCCTGGCCCAGGAGACCCGCGTCACCGACGCCGAGGGCAATATCCACGGCGGCCCTGTCTATTACATCAAGCGCGCCTTCCCCAACGGCTTCGGCACCTTCCTGGCGGGCTTCTTCGCCGTGGCGATCATTCTCGCGCTGGGCTTCATGGGCAGCATGGTGCAGTCCAACTCCATCGGTGAGACCGTGCAGAACGCCATCGGCGTGCCCAGCTGGGTCGTCGGCCTTGTTGTGACCGCGGTGGCGGCGCTGATCTTCATCGGCGGCATCCAGCGCATTGCCTCCGTCACCGAGAAGCTTGTCCCCGTGATGGCGGTTCTCTACTTTGTGGGCGGCCTTGTGGTGCTCATCGCCCGCATCCGCTTCGTCCCCGAGGCCATCGGCATGATCTTCAAGTATGCCTTCGTCCCCAACGCGCTCATCGGCGGCAGCATCGGCTACGCCCTCAAGACCGCCATCAGCCAGGGCGTCAAGCGCGGTCTGTTCTCCAACGAGGCCGGTATGGGCTCCACGCCGCACGCCCACGCCATGGCAAACGTCGCCAAGCCCCACGATCAGGGCGTGGTCGCGATGGTCGGCCTCTTTATCGACACCTTTGTGGTCCTCACCATGACCGCCCTCGTCGTTATCTCCACCCTCTATGCCGGTAACGGTGTCCTTGCCTCCGGCGCGGCCGACGGCATCAGCAAGACCAATATGGCCCAGCTGGCCTTCGGCTCCATCATGGGCAGCGGTCTCGGCGGCATCTTTGTGGCGGTCTGCCTGCTGTTCTTTGCCTTCTCCACGATCCTGTCCTGGAATTTCTTCGGCAAGGTGAACGTGCAGTATCTCTTTGGCAAAAAGGCTGTGCCGGTCTACTCGGTGCTGGCCCTCTGCTTTATCTTCCTGGGCTCCTGCCTCTCAAACGACCTGGTCTGGGAGCTGACGGATATGTTCAATAACATCATGGTCATCCCCAACGTCATTGCGCTGGTGGCCCTGTCCGGCGTGGTTGCAAAGTCTGCCCGCGACGCAAAGAAGTAAAATCAAGAGGGGCTGTCTCAAAACGTCCGATCCCGTCATTGCGAAGCCCCGCAAGGGGCTGTGGCAATCCGTTTTCCCTCTGTAAGAGACGGATTCCCACGCAAAAACGACCGCGAAAGCGGTCGTTTTTGCTCGGAATGACAGAAGGGAGTGTATTTTGAGACAGCCCCTTTCACAATTTAGCAGCAGCTGTACTTCTGCTTGACCTGCTGGATCTGCTGGGACTCGGCCTGCTCGGTGGGGTACCAGCCGTGGTTGGTCATGGCGGTGTAGATGCCGCTCTGCATGGTGATGGCGTCGTTGAGGGCGGTGTTGAAGGCCTGGTGGACATTGGGCGTGGACGACTCCACGGAGCCGTGCATATACAGGTCGCAGACGCCCTTGGCGGTGAGGAGCATATTCTCCATGATTTCCTTATCGTTCATCGGTGTTTCCTCCTTATACCAGACCGTAGAAGCTGTCGAATAGGCGCTGGTTACCGGCGGCCAGCTGCTGGGCCTGCTGGCGCAGGATGGGGTCGGACAGCTCCTTGGCCGCCTCGTTGCACTGCTTGATCATAAACTGCGTATGACCCAGCGCGTCTTCGATATAAAGCAATTCTTTGGGACTCATGACGATCGTTCCTTTCCGATTGATTTTTCCGGGGCGATGTTAGTATCTGCATTGACGGCGAAAAAACGCGCGTTAAATTCTGGCCGTGCCGGAACGGAAAGTATGCCTTGGCAAAGGCTTTCTTTTGTGTTAAAATTTGAAAAAACACCGGGGAGGCGGAATCATGAACTATGTGATCGGCATTCTGGCGGGCGTAGTCTGGGGCGGCCTGGGCGCGCTGCTGAACAATCTCCTGCTGAAAAAAACGGTGGCCGGCGGCAACACCCAGCGCGTCTTTGCCGTCTTCCTGACGCGCACGGTGCTTGATGTGGCGTTTTTGGCGGTGATCGTGCTGGCGCGGCATCTGCTGCCCTTCAGCTATGAGATGGCCCTGGTGGGCACGGCCGGGACGCTGGGCCTGTCGAGCACCTGGCTGGCCTTCCGCCACGCGGCGGGGGAACCGAAAAAGAAGGATGACAAAACCGAAGAATAAGAAAACGGCTTCCGACCGGAAGCCGTTTTTTCGTCTCATGAGAGGCTTATTTCTTTTTAAACACAAAGAGCTTGCTCAGCACATAGTTGCCGACGACGACCACCACGCCGACGACGATGGTGGAGACGTACACATTTACATGCAGCACGTTGACCATGAGCAGATTCAGC
>JAFTGE010000117.1 GCA_017458085.1 Oscillospiraceae bacterium | reverse complement strand
CGCCGATGGGACCCTGCGGTCCGGCGGGCCCGGCTTCACCGGCAGGACCCTGCGGTCCGACAGGCCCGGTAGCGCCGATGGGACCCTGCGGTCCGGCAGGACCAGTTTCACCGGCAGGGCCTTGAGGACCTACCGGTCCTTGGGGACCGGGGGGACCTCCGGCAGGACCGGGTTCTCCTTGCGGCCCGGCAGGGCCGGTTTCGCCGACAGGACCCTGCGGTCCGGCAGGACCTTGAGGGCCTGTTAACCCGCGTGGACCGGCAGGCCCGGTTGCACCAGTGGGGCCCTGAGGCCCGGCAGGACCTTGAGGACCCGGTAACCCGCGCGGACCGGCAGGTCCGGTTGCACCAGTGGGGCCCTGAGGCCCGGCAGGACCCCTTGGGCCAACCGGACCCTGCGGACCGGGAGGACCCGGGCAGCATACATTGCAGGAATTGTTGCAATTACAGCCGCCGCGAGAATCAACGTCTATACTTTCTACCGGTGTATTGCCATTATATCTCTTCACACCGATGGGGAGACTTGAATTATTCATAACATCACTTCCAGTTAATCATCCGGCGCGCCGCGCCTGTTTCATCTTATGACATTTTAGAGCACAACGTTCTGTGCTGTTTCTGCTTTGGTATAGTCGGCGTGATCAGCTTGCGTTCCTAATTGGATATTCCTTTAAGATAAACCGAGAATAGGCGAAGATATCAGATATCAATTATAAGGGTTACCAGATCGCTTCAGCGTGCCTGTAAGGGATTTACAGGCACGCTTTTTCCAGGTCAATGATACGCTGTTTAACGAAAAAAGGCTTGATTTAGAAAATCAAGCCTTTTTCGTTTGGCAAGCGTACCCGACGGTTGGGACGCCTGCCGTAAAATCAGAATGTTGCGAGCGCAAGATAGCCGTAGGCCGTGTCCGGGGCCTCGACGACTGTGATCCGCAGGGTGGTGCCGGGCGCTTCATAGCTCCAGTAATCGGAGTATTCGTATATATCCGAGGTAATTACAATGTCATAGGTGCCGTCACCGTTTGCGTAGGCCCCGTTTAACACGATGTTTTCGGCGTTCGTACGCCAGGTGTTGACCCACATTCTGTCCATGAGAGCAAGATCGACACGGGTGCGCAGGTCACAGTCCTGTGCGACATACTGGAGAAGGGTGGGGTAGTAATAGTCGGCGTTCTGCGTGCCAAAGTAGCCGTAATAAGCTTCCGCAAACACACAGGCAAATTCATACATTTGAGCGCTGGTCTCCTGATCGCACGTGGACGCGTATTCCTTCTCCTCACCGAGCGGATTGTCGGGGAGAACAATATGATCCGCGACGCCCGCGGGCCTGATATAGTTATCCGGGAGAGCGTCAACGAGCCACGCATCCGGCAAATACCGGGTTCCGGCGGCCTGGTTGGCGGAACGGTTTACGGCTCGTCCGTCAAAATACATGCAGCTGGAGTTGCCGCCGTCCATGTTGGCGGCGTTGACGCAGCCGAATTTGTCCGCCATGATGTCGATACAGTCTTCAAAGGTCACGCCGATGCTATAGCCCTGGCGACCGTCGATGACAACCATGACAACCGCGCCATCCTCACGCTGACCGATTGCGGTCCTGGCGCCGATGCCGCTGTCAAGGGTGGACGGGTCGGCTTTGATACCGTCATAGATAAGCGCAGGACCGAAGCAGACTGCGTCGCGGATGCCGATCACTTCGCAGTCCTCGTAATCATAATAACCAACCCACATGTGGTCATCGCCGTCAAGACCGGCAATCGGCCCGTATTGCAGCGTACTGAAGATGTTGCCGCGGCTGTAGGTAATGCCGCTGGGGGGCCAGCCGTTTCCGCCGCCGCCTTCATCCAGAAATCCGCCGGCATTGATCCCGGCAATTGCACCGTACTGATCGGCCATTTCATCAAGGGTGAGGCCGTAGCCGCCCCATTCGCTGGGTTCGGGCAGAGCGGTGCCGACATAAACACGATTCGGATCGAGAACAATCATGGCGTAGACCGTTGCGCCCTTATAGTTGAATCTGTAGTTTATGATGCCGTCGCCGTCATCATCGGTGAGAAGCTCGCCAACCACAGGCTCCGGCGTAGGAGCGGGCGTAGGTTCGGCTGTGGGTTCGGCTGTGGGTTCGACCGTGGGGGCAGCTGTGACGACGGTACGCGCGGGAGTCCCCGCCGCCGAAGGCGCCGCGGGTTCACCTTTTCCGCTGCAGGCACATAGAACAAGCGTCATTACGACAGCCAGCAGCAGAGCAGGTACGCCGCGCAGATTCCTGTTTTTCATATTGAGTTTCCCTTCTTTGTTGTCAAGTAAGGGAAATTTACTATAATCCAGGAGATAAGTCAAGAAACATTATGTAAAACTATAGTACTCGGTAAGATAAATTGCGCGCTCAATGGAGCAAAAAGGTATAGATTAGTCGCCACTCAAATCACGTGTTTGCAAGACATGTTGTGCGAAAATGCGCCCACCATCTTTCTTTTCGATCTTGCGCGAAAAGAAAGATGGTTCGCGCCCGGCTCCAGAAAGAAAAGGGCGCTAAACGCGCTGAACGTGGTTGCAGGACATAGGCTGGTCATCGCGATCGTCGTACGTAGTACCGGTCTGATCTGTGTCTATACCTGCCCGCGAAACCGTCCGCGGAAGGCTCCCTTCGGTCGCGCCGCTGGCTGGTCACTTGTCCAGACAGCGCCGCGAGCGCAGCGAAGCCCTGCGCGGAAACAGCGGTGGTCAGGTATAGAGCTGTACCAGACAAATGCCCTGCTTGGTATCCGCGGGTGATATGGATCGTCTTTGCTAATGATACCCGCGTTTAAGCGCGCTTTTCTCTTTGGAGTTCAAGAACCGTTTCTCTTTTCTCGCAAGGCAAGAAAAGAGAAATGGTTCTTGATTTACGCAGGTTCCGTCACGGCGAACAGCTAAACTCACCGGCGACGAATCTATAGGATAGCCGCGCAGCATGACTGCAAACGAAAAGACTGTCGGCAGAGCTGTGCCGCGTAAGGCACATAATCCGCGCGCAGGATCTGTCAAGCCGGCGGCACAGTTTTTTCTTGACAGGAAAATCAACATCTGTTATTTTAATTAGCGTTAGCTAACAACGATTACGAGCTTTGGAGTCGCACCATGCCGCGAGATAAGACCGCCAATCACATCAGAATCATGGCCGCCGCGCGGGAAGAATTTATGGAGTACGGCTTTGAAAACGCCTCTATGCGGCGGATCGGCGAGCGGGTCGGCATGACGGCCGCAGGGATCTACCGGCATTGCCGGGATAAGGAGGATCTGTTTGATCAGCTGGTAGCGCCGGCTGTCGAGCGGATGAACGCCTGGCTGGACGCTCACACGACCCGCTCTGTCAGCGCCGTGCGCGAGGGCGGTAATCTCTGGCAGGATACGGAGATCGACATGATGCGCGACCTCATCTATCCCAATATGGCCGATTACAGGCTCCTTCTATCCAAGGCGCAGGGGACAAAATACGAGAACTTCCTTCATGATCTGGTGGAGGATCACCAGCAGTTGATGCAGGAGTTCCTGCCCGATCTGAAAGCACGAGGGTACGCGGTCAGGGACATCAGCCCAAAGGAGCTGCATCTGCTGCTCACCGCTTACACCACGGCCATGTTTGAACCGGTGATCCATGATTATCCCATGGAAGACGCGCTGAAATGCCTGGAAATGGTGGAAGCCTTTTTTATGCCGGGCTGGAAGCAGATCATGGGTTTTTAAACAATTGGAAAAAAATCGCACCGCCTATCCTCTTTGTGGGGATAGGCGATGGGTTTGTTTGAGGGTTAGCTAACGCTAACTTGGGTTTGTTAGCTAACAAAAGAGGAAGGAGATTTGCTTATGGAAAAGAAAAAAGCCCCGTCGCCCATGGCGTGGGTGCTGGGGCAGGCGGGAGCGCACCGCCCCCAATTTCTGCTGGCAGTGGTGCTGGCGGTCGTTGGCGTTGCCTTCTCCGTCGCCCCTTATTTCGTGGTGATCGGAATCGTGCGGGGGCTGATGGAGGGGAATAAGGAGCTGTCTTTTTATCTGACACGCTGCCTTGTTATGGCGCTGCTCTGGCTGGGGCGCGTGCTGTTTCACGCCTTCTCCACCGCCACCAGCCATAAGGCCACCTTCGCGGTGCTGGGCGAGATCCGCAAGCGCTGCATGGAAAAGCTGACCCGGATGCCGCTGGGCGCAGTATTGGCGGAGAGCTCGGGCGCCTTGAAGAACACGCTCATCGAGCGCATCGACAGCATTGAAACCACCCTGGCCCATATCGTGCCGGAGTTTACGGCGAACCTGCTGGTGCCGATCATCATCCTGATTTACATCTTTTGCGTCGATTGGCGGATGGGACTTGCCACGCTCGTCACCGTGCCGCTGGGACTCGGCTGCTACATCTTCATGATGGTCGGAAGCGCGGGCTTTTATGAACGCTCCGTCACTGCCACCAAGGCGCTCAACGATACGGCGGTAGAGTACATCCACGGCATTCAGGTCATCAAGGTCTTCGGCAAGACGAAAAGCTCCTATGACCGCTTCGTGCGCGGCGCTTTTGAAGCTTCTCACAGCTTTATCGACAGGATGCGGGCCAGCATCCTTCCCATGACCTTTGCCATGGTGATCATGCCGGCCACCATGGTCAGCGTTCTTCCCATCGGCGGGCTGCTGGTGAAGGGCGGGAGCCTCTCGCCGGAGGATTTTGTCACCGTCATCATCCTCTCCGTGGGGATCATCGCGCCCCTCATCACGCTCATGAGCTACTCGGACGACCTGCGCACCATGGGCACGATCTTCGGTGAAGTGCGCAGCATCCTGGAAGCGCCGGAGATGGACCGTCCGGAAAGCGGAAACGCGCCGGAGGGCAATCGCCTGACGCTCGACCATGTACACTTCTCCTACAAGGATAAGGAGGTGCTGCACGGCGTGTCGATGGATATCCCGGAGGGCAGCTTCGTGGCGCTCGTCGGGCCCAGCGGCAGCGGCAAGAGCACCATTGCGAGGCTGATCGCGTCCCTCTGGGACGTGGACGCCGGCAGTATTTCGCTGGGCGGCACGGATATCCGAAGCATCCCGCAGGACGCCTATGCCGACAAGATCGCCTTCGTCTCGCAGGACAATTACCTGTTTAACATGACGGTAAGGGAGAACATCCGCCTCGGCCGTCCGGAGGCCACCGACGCCCAGGTTGAGGAAGCGGCGAGACGGTCTGGCTGCCACGACTTTATCCTGAGCCTTGAGAATGGGTATGACACGCTTGTCGGCGCGTCGGGCGGACATCTCTCCGGCGGGGAGCGGCAGCGCATCTCCATTGCCCGCGCAATGCTCAAGGCCGCGCCCATCGTGATTCTCGACGAGGCCACGGCCTATACCGACCCGGAAAACGAGGCGGTCATCCAGCGCTCGGTCTCAGAGCTTACCCGAGGCAAGACGCTGATCGTTATTGCCCACCGTCTCTCCACCATAACAGACGCGGACAAGATTTACGTCGTAAAGGACGGCCGGATCGAGGACAGCGGCACGCATGAGGAGCTTTTGCGTCATCACGGGCTGTATGAAACGATGTGGAAGGCACACATGGAGGTGAAGGACAATGCTTAATATCATTCGCAGATTCTTCGCCTTCTGCGGGGAGGAGAACCGACACAAGTTTCGCCTGTCCATCGGACTTGCTGTGCTGCAGGCCATGTTTGAGGCGCTGAAGATCCCGGCCATCGCCTGTATGATCCGGGCGCTGCTGCGCGGCACGGTGCAGACGAAGGATGTTTTGCTGAGTCTGGGGATCATGCTGCTGAGCATCCTCGGCGCGGGGCTGATCAAATCCAAAAGCGTCATGCTGCAAACCGAGGCGGGTTATGACACCTGCGCAAAAAAACGCATCGAGATCGCAGAGCACATGCGTTATCTCCCCATGGGCTATTTCAATGAAAACAGCCTGGGACAGATCACTTCTGTCACCACGAACGTGATGGAGAATCTTGAAAACGTGGCCACGCGCGTGATCATGATGGTCTGCGAGGGGCTTTTGACCACAGCGCTGATCATTGTGATGCTGTTCTTTTTCGATGGCCGCATTGCGCTGGCGCTGCTGATTGGCTTTGCCCTCTTTCTGCTGGCCAATACCCGACTGCAAAGCGCTGCGGGAAAGCTGGCGGGAACAAAGCTCAAGGCCGATGAAAAGCTGGTGGAGAAGGTTCTGGAATACTTGCAGGGCATGGCGGAGGTCAAGGCCTACCATCTGACCGGACGCAAGAGCCGGGAGCTCAACGACGCCATAGCTGCCAACAGTGAAATCAACACCGACATGGAATTTGCGCTGATCCCGCTCATGAGCCTGCAAAGCCTGATCGCCAAGCTCACCGGCACGGCGATGGCGGCCCTGTCCTGCGCCTTTTACTGCGCGGGGACGATGGACGCCCTGACTGCCGTTGTCATGGTGATCTCCGCCTTTATCGTCTACGCCAGTCTCGAATCGGCAGGAAACTATTCGGCGCTGCTGCGGGTGGTGGACGTGAGCGTGGATCGGGCACAGGAGATCCTTGACACCCCGCAAATGGATATCTCCGGCGCGGCCATCACGCCCGACACGCGGGACATCGCGGCGGAGAGCATTGCCTTTTCCTATGACAAAAGAAAAATCATCGACGGCGTGGATCTGTCGATTCCCGAAAAGACGACTACGGCCATTGTTGGGCCCTCCGGCGGCGGCAAGACAACGCTTGTCAATCTGCTGGCCCGCTTCTGGGATGTGGACGGGGGCAGCGTTACCCTCGGCGGACAGAACGTGAGGGACTATGACATGGATAGTCTGATGGAGAATTTCTCCTTCGTGTTCCAGAGTGTGTATCTCTTCCACGACACGGTTGCCAACAACATTCGCTTCGGCAGACCCGAAGCCCCGATGGAGGCGGTGATCGCGGCAGCGAAGAAAGCCTGCTGCCACGACTTCATCATGGCGCTGCCCGAGGGCTATGACACCGTGATCGGGGAGGGCGGCGCATCGCTCTCCGGAGGGGAGAAGCAACGCATTTCCATTGCCCGGGCAATGATGAAGGACGCACCGGTCATCTTCCTGGATGAAGCCACCGCCAACGTCGACCCGGAGAACGAAAACGAACTCATCCAGGCCATCGAAGCGCTGACGCGGGAAAAGACCGTCATCATGATCGCACACCGGCTCAAAACCGTGGAGCACGCGGATCAAATTCTGGTGGTTGATCGGGGCAGAATCGTCCAGCGCGGCACACATGGAGAACTGATGGCACAGGACGGCCTGTACCGGAATTTCGTCAGCGAGCGCCGGGAGGCGGCAAGCTGGAAAATTAAATAGAAGAATAGAAAGGGAGCTTTAACATGAACAAAAACGAGAATAAACTCAAGGGCCGCGACCTTATCAACGTCGGCATCTACTCGGCCATCTACTTCGTCATTATGATGGCGGTGGCCATGCTGGGCATGATCCCTATTTTCCTGCCTTTGCTGTCGGTCATCGTGCCGATCCTCGGCGGCATTCCCTTCATGCTCTTTCTCACAAAGGTCAAAAAGCCCGGTATGCTGTTCCTTATGGCAATGATCATGGGGATCATGATGCTGCTCACCGGTATGGGCCCCTGGCCGCTTGCCACCTGCGCAGTTGCCGGACTGCTCGCTGAGCTTGTCTATCGCAGCGGCGATTATAAGAGCGCAAAAAAGGCGGTTTTGACTCACGGCGTGTTCAGCATGTGGATCTGGGGCAACTATCTGCCGCTGTTCACCGATTATGAGGGCTATTTCGCCCAGCGCCAGGACTACGGCCAGGCCTATATTGACGCGGTTGAGAAGCTGATGCCGCTGTGGATGGCACCGGTTCTGCTCGTCGCCTGCTTCGTCTGCGGCATTCTCGGCGGTCTGCTTGGCAGGGCGCTGCTGAAAAAGCACTTCGCCAAGGCCGGTATTGTATGACATACTCCTCCGAAGCGGCGCAGGAAAAGCGCCGCAGCTTCCTCGACCCCCGCACAAAGCTGGCGCTGGTCATCGTACTGGCCCTGTTTGTGCTGGGGGGCCTGGGCGGTGAGATGATGGAGCCGATCAAACGGGTCCTCTCTGTGCTGCCCTTTCTGATGCTCCTGGCCGAGCGGCAGTGGAAGCGCTTTTTCCGCGGCCTGCTCATGCTGGGCGTGGGATACGGCCTGCTGTTTGTGATGCCGTATCTGCATGGCGTGTTGAATTTTTTGGCGCTGATGTGCGGCGGGATCCTGACGCGCTTTGTGGTCACCATTGTCATGGGCGAATATCTCATTGCCACGACCACCGTCAGCGAGTTTATCTCCGCGATGGAGCGTCTGCATATGCCGCAGGCCATCACCATCCCCATGTCGGTCATGTTTCGCCTGTTCCCGACGATTGTCGAGGAATGGCGCGCGATCCGGCGGGCCATGGGTATGCGCGGCATCCGGCTGGGCGGCAACCGGGCCGGAGAGGTCCTGGAGTACCAGATGGTGCCGATGATGACCTCCAGCGTTCGCATCGGAGAGGAGCTTTCGGCATCCGCGCTGACACGGGGACTCGGTTCTCCGGTGCGGCGCACTAATATCTGCCGGATCGGGTTTCGGGTCCAGGACGGGATTTTGCTGCTCCTATGCGCCGCGACGTTTGCGAGCTGGCTTTTGGAGCTTTGCGGGGTGAAGCTATGGTAGAACTAAAAGATGTAAGCTTCCGCTATGGCTCGGAAAACGCGGAGACGCAGCATCAAAACAGCCTGCGCAATGTCAACCTGAGGATTCCGACCGGCGAGTTTATCCTTCTGACCGGACCCTCAGGCTGTGGCAAAACGACGATCCTGCGCCTGATCAACGGCCTGATCCCACAGTTTTATCCCGGTGAGATCCAGGGCGAGATCCTGATTGACGGGCAGTCCGTCAGCAACCGGGAGCTTTACGACACCGCGCGGCTGGTGGGCACGGTATTTCAAAACCCGCGCAGCCAGTTTTACAATGTGGATACCACCGGCGAGCTGGCCTTCGGCTGCGAAAACAAGGGAATGCAGGCCGAGGAAATCTATCGGCGTATCGACGGGACCGTCCAGCACCTTCATATTGAGGCGCTCATGGACCGAAATATCTTCCGGCTCTCCGACGGGGAAAAGCAGAAGATCGCCTGTGCATCTGTCAGTGTGGCCGAGCCTGACATCATCCTTCTCGATGAGCCCTCCGCCAATTTGGATTACGAGGCGACGCTTGCCCTGCGGGATGTGATCCTGCGCTGGAAGGAGCAGGGAAAGACCATTCTTGCCGCTGAGCACCGCATCGCCTATTTATGGGACTTGATTGACCGGGCCGTGATCCTGCGGGATGGGCAGATCGTTCGGGAGCTGCGCGGTGCGGAGAAGGACGGCCTGTCGATAGCGGACTTGGCCGCGATGGGACTGCGCTCCACGGTACAGGAAGCGCCGGCCAAACTGGACCTCCCGGCTTTTCAAGAAGGCGACGAGGCAATCGAACTGTATGATTTTCACTTCTCCTACCGTGGAACCGGGCGCGAAATCATCCGTATCGACAGCCTGACGCTCGCGTCCGGGGAAATCACCGCCATTGTCGGCGCAAACGGCATCGGCAAGACCAGCTTTCTCAACTGCCTCTGCGGTCTGGAAAAGCGCTGCAAGGGTATGCTTCGCTATAAAGGCAAGACCTATGGCCGAAAAGCGCGGCAGAGACTGTGCTTCATGGTGATGCAGGACACGGGAAACCAGCTTTTTACGGAAAGTGTACTGGATGAGGTGCTGATCAGTCTCCCCAAGGGGACGGAGAGCGCGCGCGAAAAAGCGGTGGAGATCCTGCGTCAGCTGGATTTGGACGACCTGCTGGACCGCCATCCCCAAAGCCTGTCGGGTGGACAGAAGCAGCGGCTTGCCATCGCCTGTGCCATCGCCTCCGGGCGGGAGATCCTCCTGCTGGATGAACCGACCAGCGGCTTGGACTATGGGCACATGATGCAGACGGCAGAGCTTCTCAGGCAGGTGCAGCGCATGGGGATCACCGTTCTGGTCGTCACCCACGACAGCGAACTCATCCGCGCCTGCTGCGGGAGAATGCTTGCCTTGACAGCGCCGACGTGAAAAAAAGAGCACCATATGCGGTGAAAATCGCCGCATATGGTGCTCTTGTTATATTCGGTTTAGCGCTTTATAACAGACCGCTAAGCAATCAGTGTGAAGATCCACGCGGTCAGGAGACAGAAAAAGGGGAGCATGATGATCTGGGCAAGCTGCTGCCGGCGGTTGAAGCCGAAATCCTGCCACCCGGCGCAGCCCTCTGTCTCAGGAAAATAGTGCTGGAAAAAGTGCGTTTTTGTCAGCAGAAAAAAGTCCAGGCCAATGATATCAAAGGCTTTGACGCCAGTCCCGATTACCAGAAAGCGAAGGAACAACCGCCCAAAGCCGTAGCCCCGGCGGATTCCATCCAGGCCGCCCCACACAAAAACGCCGATCATCAAAAGGCCGATCGCGATGAGAGCGATCCAGCCGACGACGCGTCTTGCGCTCATCGGCAGGCTGTTCAGCCTCGGCTCCAGGCGTTCCTGCACATCCTTGGGAAAGTTTTTGGCAAGCCCCTTATAGGGCAGGGTGAGGGTCGCCGACCAGATCATCAAAAACAAAAGCGCCATCATGATCACAGTCAAAAGAATTGTCAAGCCCATTGGCGTCAACCTCCTATTTATATAAGCAGCAAAAGCCCGGCAGCATGGACGGCACAGTCCCCGAAGGGAAGCACCCGCAAAGGCTGCTGCCTGCCTTTCATTTTATCACAAGACCACCGGATATTCCATAATAATCTTTTTCATGAGGACATAGAAGATTGGTGTGGCATTTCCCGGGATATGGTGCTATAATGGCAACAGCGCTATGAGAAGAAAGCTGCCGCGGCACGAGAATGACAACAGAATAAGCGTTTATTTTTACTGCGGCGGTTAGAGAACGCTAACCGGAAAGCGACCGGAGAAGAAAATGATTATTGGATAAAAGCGAAATAAGGAGCAAACGCAAGGGAGATAAGAGAATGAAAGAAGAATGGTACGAATCTAACATTTCCAACGGCCGTTGGATCGCTTATGACCTGCCCGGCAATGTCGGATGGATCATCTATCTTGTCTGCCTGATCAAGCGGCTGCAGCTTGGCGGGACGGTATTTTCAATCCTTGCCGTTATCCCCGCGCTGCTGATGATTGTCGGTATCGTCGAGCTCGCAATCGAGCGGATACAAAAGCTGGACCGGGTGCTCCCGAAGATCCGGCTGTACAGAGGCTTTGGCGCATTGGTGCTCGGCGGCGTTCTCGGCATGGTGATCTCTGCGCTTGGGCTGATCGGCTTCGGTGAGGGCAGGCTGGCGCTTTGGATGCTGGCGGGGGCGGCGCTGTGCGCGCTCTTTGCCTGGCTGATCTTCCGGGAATACCACCGGCGGGAGGCGTCATAATGAGCGTATCCGGGAAACTTGCGATGGCGGCGCTGCGGCTGATTCAGCCGGGTAAAGGCTCCTTTTCCGATCTGAAGGAATGCAGAGCAAGGGCGGAAAGGGAAAATGCCCGCTTTGTCTTTTCCCTGCCGAGAAGCAGCAAGGTGGATTTCAGCCTTCTGGAAGGGACGGGAAAGCCCTGCCCGATCCTTCGACCAAAAAAACCGAAGGATGCGGAGAAGGCGGTTTTGTATATCTACGGCGGCGTGACAAACAACTGGAAAACGCAGCGCTCCATGGCGATTGACTTTGCCGCAGCCTCCGGGGTCGAGACCTGGTATCCGGTCTATCCCGCCTGCACAGAGGTGCCCATGCGCGAGACGCTTGCGTATCTTGTGGAGATCTATCGGCGCATGACAGAACGCTTTGAGCCGAAAAAAATTGTCCTGTGCGGCGTATCCATGGGCGGGTATTACGCCCTACAGATCGTCAACTGGATCAACCATTATGGGCTTGACCTGCCGATGCCGGGGCTTGTTATTGCGCATTCGCCGGGCGGTACGCCGGATAACGAGGCGGACTGGGATGAGATGCGAAAATACGAAAAGCGAGATCCGATGTTTTCCGAAGCCGACCTTCGCATGACGCTGCGGCTGATACCGGGGGACGAAACCCCGGGCTGGCTCCTGACGCCCGCAAACGGCGATTTTCGGAACGCACCGCCGACATATCTGTACTTTGGCGAGGAAATGCTGGCCGGGAATGCCGTGACCTATCGGCGGGCATACGAGCAAAGCGGCAGCGGGGACAGGCTGCATGTGGAAATCGTGCAGAACATGATGCACGGCTACTCCTGCATGCCCGTCTTCCCGGAGAGCAAACGAGCCTATTACGAAACGCTGAAGCTGATAGAGAAGATATAAAACCAAAAGAGGGATTAGATGAGAACGCGGAATCGGACAATGCGATGGCTTTTCCTGGCGACCGTGGTGCTGGCTGCTGGAATCCTGCTGCCGGTTTCCCTGAACAGGGAACAAAAGTCAGTTCCCCTCTCGCAGAGAATCCCCAATAACCGGGAGGTCGTCGCGGCGATTCGGAAGGGTCTTCGCGAACACTCCCGCCAACTGACAATAAGCTTCAACTATAGCGGGAACATCCTGAACGAACTGACAGAACTGACGGAGGCGTGGATGGAAGAGGCGCTGGCCGAGACTTCCGACCCGACGGAGGGCGACTACATCCGCTATCAGTACGCGGGTTATGAGAGCACCAGCCGCTATGTGCAAACAGATGGCGTCTATGAGTACACCGTGGTGATCATCCCGCAGTATTATACATACCTTGTGCAGGAGGAAGAAGTCACGCAGCGCATCGAAGCGCTGATGGCCGGCTTCGGCTTTGAGGAAAGCACCTCCGATTTCGAGAAGGTGCAGACGATTTATGATTACGTCTGCGCCAATGTCCGCTATGATTACGTCCATGTCAAGCACCCGACGGCGGCGCTGCGCTCGACGGCCTATTCAGCGCTCAAGTGGCACACGGCCACCTGCCAGGGTTACAGCGTGCTGCTGTATCGGATGCTTCGCATGGCGGGACTCAATGCGCGGATCGTCACCGGCAGCACCAGCGAGGACAGCTTCCATGCCTGGAACCTGGTGGAGCTGGACGGCCAACATTATCAGCTGGACGCGACCTGGGATGCGGGGGAGGAGAGCTACGCCTGCTTCTTAAAGGGCACGGCGGATTTTGCCGACCACGTGCTGGACCCGCAATTTCAGACCGCGGATTTCCGAACGGCATACCCGCTGGCGCGGAATGATTACAAAGAATAAAAGAAAAGGTTGACAACGGAGGAAAAAGCCATTATAATCCAGCTGTAAATTTTCCAGGTTTTATTTTTTTGAACATGAGTTAGGGGCGGCTAATTTCTCCAGCCAAGCACCGATAGACACATCAGTTAGGGTATTGATCGGTGCAGCCAGAGAAAAGTTAAGTTTTCTAACTTTTTTATTGACGTGCAGTTAGCTTGACCTAACTGCGCCGGAAAGAAGGACACATATGTCAAAGCTGAAAAAGCTGTTTTGCTTTGTACTGACCCTGCTGGTGTTTGCCAGCATGTTTACCATTCCAGCCTGTGCGGAGGAACCTGAGATCCCGCTGACCTGGGAAGAATACGTCGCCGTCAACGGCATTACCTCCTGGAACTGGAACGACGCGGCCGACGCCATTGAGGCTGTCGCAGACAAGGCCATGGCGCTCTATGCCGCGGGGGAGAACGACGCGGCCTACACCTATGCCAAGGCCACCTACTGGGGCTACTACGAGACCACGGGCTTTGAGCGCAACGTCATGACCCGTATCTCCGGCGCCCGCGTCAGCGAGGTGGAGCTGGCCTTCACCAACTTCCGCAAGGCTATCAAGAAGGATAACGGCATCGAGGCCGCGCAGGAGAAGGCCGATATCCTGGTGGGCTTTTTGCATGAGGACGCGCTGATCCTCAGTCCCGAGGGCGCACTCAACACCGCCGCGGCAGAAGCGCCCGCGGTGGAGCGGGTCGTCCCCTTGACCTGGGAGGAGTACATCACGGCCAACGGCATTAGCTCCTGGAACTGGAACGACGCGGCCGACGCCATTGAGGCTGTCGCAGACAAGGCCATGGCGCTCTATGCTGACGGCGAAAACGATGAAGCATACAACTACGCCAAGGCTACCTACTGGGGCTACTACGAGACGACGGGCTTTGAGCGCAACGTCATGACCCGCATCTCCGGCGCCCGTGTCAGCGAGGTGGAGCTGGCCTTCACCAACTTCCGCAAGGCAATCAAGAAGGATAACGGCATCGAGGCCGCGCAGGAGAAGGCCGATATTCTGGTGGGCTTTTTGCATGAGGACGCGCTGATCCTCAGTCCTGAGGGCGCGCTCAACACCGCCGCGTCCGCCGCGACCGAAAGCACCGAGACCGTCGCTGAGGTCTCTACCACCTCTGCCAGCACTACCGGCGGCTCCGTGGCCATCTTCCTCGGCAGCTTTGCCATCATCCTGCGCGAGGGTCTGGAAGCGATCCTGATCGTCGGCGCGATCATCGCCTACCTCGTCAAATCCGGCAACAAGAAGGGCGTTGTGCCCGTGTATATCGGCTCCGTGCTCGGCGTGGTGTGCAGCTTCATTATGGCCGCCATCCTCAACTGGCTGCTCTCCCGCAGCGCTGAGTACCACATGAGCCAGGAGATCATCGAGGGCATCGCAGCCCTGACCGCTGTGGTCGTCCTGTTCTGGGTCTCCAACTGGATGGTTTCCAAGTCCGAGTCCGCCACCTGGACCAGCTACATTGAGAGCAAGGCGTCCGCCGGCTCTGAAAAGGGCAGCGGCTTTGCCCTGGCCTTCACCGCATGGCTTGCCGTCTTCCGTGAAGGCGCCGAGGTCATCCTGTTCTACCAGCCCATGCTGGCCGAGGATCGGCCCGACATGGTGTGGGCCGGCTTCCTCGTGGGCGTGGCCGCGCTGGTCGTGGTGTTCATCCTGATCCGCTTTGTCAGTATCCGCCTGCCGCTCAAACCCTTCTTCCTTGGCACCAGTATCCTGATGGCCATTATGTGCATCTCGTTCCTGGGCGCCGGCATCAAGGAGCTCATTGAAGGCGGCGTGTTCGATAACTTCGAGTGGGTCATTGCCAGCCCCGCCTGGCTCAGCTGGATCCCCTACAATGACACGCTTGACGTGCTGGGTATCTACCCGCTGGTGGGCACGATCGTGCCGCAGCTGATTTTGACGGCGATCACCGTGGCGACCTTCGCCATCCAGATCCACCGCAACAACAAGGTGGCCCAGGCCGCCAGGGAGAAGGCCGGCGAAGCCTGATCCCACCTACCCCTTCATTCGGTATTTTCCCGCACGGAGCTACCGCGGCCGGGCGGGTCGAAATACACAAAAAATACCCCTAAATTTTGAAAAAGGAGAAAACAAAATGAAAAAAGTTATGGCTATGCTTCTGGCTGTCGTCATGGTTTTCGCTCTGGCCGCTTGCGGCAGCAGCGCCAGCGCTCCTGCCGCTGCCACTGAGGCTCCCGCTGCTGAGGCTCCCGCCGCTGCCGAGCAGACCACCGCTGTTGAAGTTGAGCAGGCTGACGCCGACGCTCCCGGCGATGCCGGTTTTGAGGAAATCCCCATCTTCGAGGACGAAGAGGCCGGTTTCATCAATGTCAACGCTGTGTACTTCCAGCCCGTTCCCATGGTCGGCGATCAGACCATCGGCACCGAGGGCTTCAACATGCACATCGAGGCTGACGTCTCCGCTATGGAGAACGACCTTGGCTACGGCGTGGGCGACTGGATCCCCTACCTGACCATCGACTACAAGATCACCGCTTCTGACGGCACTGTTGCTGCCGAGGGTACCTTCATGCACATGGCTGCTTCCGATGGCCCCCACTACGGCGCCAACATCCTGCTCGACAAGGCCGATACCTACAGCATCGACTTCGCCATCCACAGCCCCGCTGAGGAAGGCTACCTCATCCACAGCGACGCCGAGACCGGCCCGGGCGGCCTGCTCGACGACGTCTGGGGCGACGGTCCTCTGACTGTTCACTTCGACGGCTGGGACTACGTTCCCCAGGAGTGGTAATTCTTCCCTGACCGGAAGGTTCTACATAGCCTGAACGTTCAGGCAAAAACGCGGTAAAAACAGTACGCGGCAAGCCGGAGCTCTTGGGAACAGGAGCTTCGGCGTGTCGCGACTTTGTGCGCTTTCCGGGCAGACCGGTGTTTTGCGGCCGATCGGCACGCAAAACAGCGATGTACGCAGAAAGCAAGAAAAAGAGGAGTGCTTATGCTGAAATATTTCATTGCGGTTTCTGAGGATCTGATGGTAATTGCCATTCTGATCGGCCTGCTCTACGCCTGGGTAGAGCGGCGCTTTGAGAAGGGCGGCCTGAAGTTCCTGAACGTCGGCGTGATTGTGGGCGGCGCTGCCGCGGCGGTCATGTCCTATCTGAAAAACACCACCAGCCTGATCCATACGGGTATCTGGAACATGCGAATCTTCATCGCGTCCACGGTGCTGCTGATCGTGTTTTTTGTCTTCAGCGCCGGAAAGCTGCGCAGGAAGCTTCCCAAGGCCAGCGAGGTGATCGTCTGTACGGCTGCGGCGCTGATTGCCGGACTGCTCGTTTTTTATGAGATGCCCGACGTCTTCGCCTATCCCTACACCATCAAGCAGCAGGGCTTTGAGTCTGTGTTTTCCACCGAGTATCTGTTCCGGTTCATCGGCTTCGTGCTTGGCCTGATCTATGCGCTGATCGCGTTTTTTGCGGCACGCTTTGTGGCGCTGCGCGCCGCGGCAAAGTCTGCCGCGGCTCTGACCGTGGCGGCGCTTTCCGTCAATGCCGTTCAGCAGATCTGCAAGACCTTGCAGACGATGCTG
>JAFTGE010000030.1 GCA_017458085.1 Oscillospiraceae bacterium | reverse complement strand
ATCTCATGGGCGCGGGCAAACTACGGCGGGTATTCCACCATTGCGGCGATTGAGTTTTCCGACATGATGGCTGCGCGTATGGGCTGGAATGGGTACGGAGATAAGCAGTACCCGGCTCATGTGCTGCGGTACTATCCCATAGGCCGCGCCTTTACCGTGGGCGGCAATCAGGCCATCGTGGAGGTAGCCTTGACGCAGGTGGGCAATGAGGGCGGTGAGCCTTACTGGAGCTGGTGGGGCTTGAGCTACCGCGTAGAGTGGTGCGCTATCTTTGTGAGCTGGTGCGCCGATCAATGCGGGTATCTGGATGCTGGAGTGATTCCACGCTTTGAGGGCGTGGGTGCAGGAGTGGATTGGTTTCAGAATAATGCCGGTTGGATGGATCGCACCTATGAGCCGTCGCCCGGAGACATTATCTTTTTTGATTGGGAGCCGGACGGAAGCCCCGACCATGTGGGCATCGTGGAGAGGTGCGAAAACGGCTTTGTCTACACCATTGAGGGCAATTCCGGGGACAAGTGCCTGCAAAACCGCTACTATGTAGGCAGCAGTAATATTTATGGATACGGGTTAGCTAATTACTAAAAAATGCAGGAGTCAAAAGCGTTGCTTTGGCTCCTGCATTATTCTGTTATTGAAGGCAATATTATTAGTAGCAATATGGAAGCAGCGGGTGGACAAGCACAGAAGATCACCCAAATCATACTTATTTATATGTGGAGGATAGATTAATGAAAAGCAATATTATTGATGGAAATGCTGTTATTCGTTTTGAAAAATGGTTGATTGAAGATGAGAAAAGTGAAAAAACACGCGAAAAATATTTGCGAGATGTCCGGGCATTTCTCGTCTTTTTGTCAGACCAACCGCTCTGCAAGGAACTTGTGATTCTATATAAACAACAGCTGATTGATAAAGGGTATGCCGTCAGAAGTATCAATTCCATGCTGGCCAGTGTAAACAGATTCCTGTGCTTTGTTGGTCATGTAGAGTGCAAAGTGAAGAATCTGAAAGTCCAGCGCGAGGTTTATTGCTCAGAGAAGCGGGAACTGACAAAAAAGGAGTATATGCGGCTTTTGAACGCTGCAAAATCACGTCCAAGACTATATCTACTTTTACAAACTATCGCCGGAACCGGAATTCGTGTATCAGAATTGAAATATTTTACAGTCGAGGCAGTGTCCCGCGGAGAAGTCAGAGTATCCGCCAAGGGGAAAATCCGCCGTATCCTCTTGCCGAGCAAGTTGAAAGCGCTCCTTTTGAACTACGCAAAACGCAACGGTATCAGTACTGGCGTTATTTTTCGCACAAAAAACGGAAACCCTCTGGATCGCAGCAACATTTGGTCGGAGATGAAAAGTCTTTGTAAGGAAGCCGCTGTGGAGGAGGGGAAAGTTTTCCCGCATAATCTGCGAAAGCTGTTTGCACGAACATTCTACGCCTTGGAAAAAGATATTGCAAAGCTGGCCGATATTCTTGGCCACAGCAGGATCGACACAACACGCATCTATATCATCTCCACAGGTATTGAGCACAGGAAAAAAATTGAAAAATTGGGACTGGTAGTATAAAAGCACCACATAAGAAAAATTATGTGGTGCTTCGATATTCCTGTTACCGTTTGGACAACAATAGCTTATATAAGATACCATAAAAACGTGTAAAAAGCAACCCTTCCGGGGCATTATTTGTAGGTAATTTTCAGCGAAGCTGTCAAAGCGGAGGATTTCATTTTCAGCACATCACTTTACATCCGGTTATATTCAAAACGATCAACATAACACAATGCATTCCCGTTTATAGCCTCTTATATTCTACCGATGACAAGCAAAAACCCAGGAGAAGCGCCATTTCCCGTTGGGTACACCACATAATTTTTCTTATGTGGTGCTTACCACATAATTTTTCTTATGTGGTGGCTATGGAGGCGGAATATGGGTAAGTCGCGGTCACACGATATGACATCGCTACCGCCAATCACGATTGGTTATCGATTAGGGAGACTTACGGTTGCGGAAAAAACAGAAGAACGGCATCAAGGCTCTGTTGTTTGGCGCTGCCGGTGCGATTGCGGAGCAGATGTTTATCTGGGTACGCGTGCAATCCGAAGCGGCACGACAAGGGGCTGTCCGGATTGTTGGAAGTTGCGACCGGGGCAACGCGATATGACAGGTATGCGTTTTGGCCGCCTTGTCTGTCTTGAGCCGACTGGTGAAACCAGAAATAACTACGGGAGCTACTGGCGATGCAAGTGCGACTGTGGCAAGGAGATCGTTTCTTACACAACTCAGCTTTTGAACGGTACGCGCCGGAGCTGTGGATGTTTGAACACAGAGGCTTCAAGAGAACGGCTGAAGCTGGCTGATGGAAGCTCCGCAAAACAGGTGGAGTATCACAAAACCCATGTCATTCGCAGCAACACAAGCGGGTACACTGGCGTCTACTGGCACAAACAGATGCAGAAATGGGGAGCCAGAATTCAGTTCCAACGAAAGCGCTATAGTCTTGGCCTCTACGCAGATATTCAAGATGCGGTAAAAGCCCGTGCGAAAGCTGAGGAAATGCTCTTCGACGGATTCCTCGATTGGTACTACAAGGCTTTCTCCGAAAAACAAGAAAAAATAGAGATAACAATACCATGTACGAAGATATCACGGGACTACGCTCTGGAAAGCTGACAGCGATTAGGCCGACCAGTGAGAAACGCCGTGGCTGCACACTTTGGCTTTGCCGCTGTGATTGCGGGCGCGAGGTCCAAGAAGAAGCCTACAAGATTCGCGCTAAGCGCGTTTTGAGCTGTGGTTGTTCTCGAAAAGGCCAAGGAATGAAAGACCTGTCCGGGCAGCGCTTCGGCCGCTTGACAGCACTGGAGCGAACATCCGAGAAAAAAGGAAGCAGTTATCTTTGGCTCTGCCGCTGTGACTGTGGGAAAGAGGTTCTCATTTCCACAAATGCGCTTCTCTGTGGAGGCACAAAAAGCTGCGGCTGCGGAAAAATAATGAAATTGCGGGACCGCGCAAAAAACCTTGAAGGGAAAAAGTTCGGGTATCTGACCGCGTTAGCACCAACGGAAGATAGATTTCACGGCAGTGTTGTATGGAAATGCCAATGCGATTGCGGAAAAGTGTGCGAGGTTCCTTACAACAGCCTGGTTTCGGGCAATACTGCAAGCTGTGGTTGTAAAAAGAAGGAGCACGATCCTCCTGCCCTACATTATATAGATAATACCTGTATTGAAATGATCGATCATCCCATTCTCCGCAAAGACAATACGAGTGGATATACAGGCGTTATGGCTGCGCGCAATGGTTCGTGGAAAGCGGAGATCACTTTCCAGGGGAAGAGATACGGGTTGGGAAGCTATAGGACAATCCGGGAGGCCGCAAGAGCCAGACAAGTGGCCGAGAGCAGGCTGTTCGGAGAATATCTGAATTACTATTACAGCTCGCCGGAAAACGCTTCGGCGTATGAGAAAAGAATGGCAGATTCGGAAGAAGATTTAACTTCTGCGGACGGAAATGATTAAGCGGTGGCATGTCGAAAAGGAAAAGAAAGCAAACGCCAAAGTGTTTATATATAATCCATTGCCTCAATAAAGGTATCTTCTTGAAAGGGCAATCTGACTTTAATTTGAAAGCAGCGCTGATATAAGCAAGCGATCGGAGGACAAAAATATGAAGAGAGGAAAACACATCAAAAAGCATTCATCTTTCACGAGACTTTTGAGTATGCTTCTGGTTGCTGTGATGATGGTCGGCTTCAGCTTGACGGGAGTGGCAGCGGCCGATGACAGGGGTACATCTGAAGAGGCGCTTCTGGAGATTGCTGCTGCGATGCCAAGTGAGGCAGACCAGGTTGCGCTGGAAACAGAGGGGGAAACCCCTTTGACCACAGAAGCAGCGCAGGAAGCGCCGTTAATGGAGGCACTCTCCACCGCCACAGCAGAGGAAACCTCACCAGAGGAGGCCACCACAGAAGCGGTCTCTTTGGAGGACACTGCTCCTGCTGATGTGATCGAGACTTCGGCTCCCGTTGGGGAAACTGAGGAGCTTCCGTCTGTTGAGGTATATCCGGCGGAACCGTCTGTTGCGGATATTGCGCTCGACGAAGACACAGAGCTTCCGACTTACGAAACAGCAGAGGAAACATCCGCTGCCGAAGCCATTGACCAGACTGGGGAGTCTCCTCTTTACGCGAGAGGCATCATTGTCCCGGTACTGCCCGCGCAAAGTTTTGACGTCACGGCTGAAAACGGCGTCACCGTAACGGTCTACGCGCCGGAGGGCGCGTTCCCTGCCGGCACGATCATGGACATCACCCCTGTGTACAGCACCTCTACGCTTGAATTGATCGGCAGCACGGTAGACGCACGGGCGGACAGCGTTGTCGCTATGGATATCAGCTTCTACACCGATGAAACAGAGGAGACGCCTGTTGATCCGTTGATTCCGATCTATGTCACCATAAAGGCGGCGGCGGTCGCCGCAGCAGATGATCCGGTCGTTATCCACATGGACGATGGAGGCAACACCACAGTCGTACCGCAGCAAGAAAACCCTGCTGCGGATGAGGTCAGCTTCGTAACGAAGGACTTTTCGATTTATGCCATCGTCGATACGACAAAGCGTTTGCAGTACATCTTCCATAACGGCAATGAGATCCTCGCAACCGAGATCGTCAAGGAAGGACAGACTCTGTACGATCCGGGCCTCGTCACGGAATACGGACAGACCTTTATCGGTTGGTCCTACAACGCGGATGAGACAAGCGAAAGCAATATGAAAAGCATCGATGGGCTGAACACGGATTTAGGAGCGACCAACTGGAGCAATGTGACCGATATGGAGGAGATACATGTTTACGCCAATTTCCATAAGGCGTATTACCTCCGCTATCTGTCGCAGGATGACAGCGGACACGACACGGTGCTGGCTACAGAGGTCAAGCGTACCGACGCTTCTGATACAGACAGAACCGTCACGATTATGGATGGCAGCGGCTATGTGGCAGATCAAACCTTTGAAGGCTGGATTGACGTAGCAACCGGAAATACATATGCAGCCGGTTCCTCATATACGCTGAATGGCCATCTTGATCTGTACTTGAAGGTCCAGGGACGCTACTGGCTGGTTTTTGACGCCAACGCTGGCGGCCCCGGCAGTGGGGTGGCCTATACGGAGCCGCAGCTTTTGACCGGCAGCGCCGTGACGCAGAAGCCCGCTGACCCGGAGCGAATCGGCTATGACTTCCTCGGCTGGTACACGGAGGCGGAAGGCGGCACGGAGTTTACTTTTGGACAGCCGCTTACGGCGGATACCAAAGTCTACGCCCACTGGGAAGGAAAGGAGACCACCTACTATGTGGTCTACTGGCAGCAGAACGCTTCCGACGCAACCCAGTATGACTATGTGAAGAGTGTTGAGCGCCATGCAAAAACTGGCGATACAGTCAATCTGCTGACATCGGACACACAAACAAGTAACATCAAGACGGACAGCACTCCGGAGGGCGCTCTTAATTTCTTCGAGTATAATACCGCCAAATCTGATACCACGGGCAAGACTGTCAATGCAAACGGTACCACTACATTGAACGTCTATTTCGACCGGAAAGAGATTACATATAAGTTTATAAGTTACGGAAATAGCACAACTTATGGACGATATGGAATAGACAACGGCGAGTTCGTGCAGTTGTACTATTACAGTAATAGGAACTATTCTGAAGTCGGAAATAATGACAGCCACAACACTGTATATTATCGCACGGGGACCGGGCGGGATGCTAGATATGTAGAGTATAAAGGCCCGCGATATTCGTCAGTAAACCCGGCATCATCAGAGACAAGCTTTTCTGGCTTGTATGGATCGTCCTTTTCGGACTGGCCGGATGCCGGAGCAAATAGCACGTGGACATATGGTGGTTATGATTTTCCGTTGCCACTGACGGTATTTGATCCGCTCGCGGCATACAACGGTGATAAGCCGGGTAGTTTCTCAGATACGACGATTACGTTTACACAAACAAGCTTTAATTCCGGGTATACATTGACATTGTATATTCAGACGGAAGCAGGCGAATGGAATTATACGGATAAAAAGTACGTCCTAACGACGGCGGATATTCAGAATAATGGCACATGGTATCCGACTGAGACTTTTACCGGGTTTACTGTCCATTCATATCAGGTGCGCAATACCGTTTATCCGAATGGAACCTGGACGTCTGTGACGACATCGGGAAGCATAAAGTATGAAAACAGTAATGTGTTTTTACGTTATTCACGTAATCAGCATGAGATTCATTTCATTTCTGAGGGCGATAATGTAACCAGTCGTACAGAAGAGATTAAGACCGGCGTGTACTATGATTCTGATATTTCCGGCTACGGTCAAAAAGCGGATGGAAGCTGGTACTATGAGCCGACCAACGGCAAGGATGGCTACTTCTTTGCCGGATGGTATGAGGACCAGGCTTGTACAATTCCGCTGGATTTGAGCAACGCCAAAATGCCGGACAGCAACATCAACGCCTATGCCAAGTGGGATACCTACCGTGTGCGTGTAGTTCTGGTTCCTACAAAGGACAACGCCAATAACGACGAGGTCACCTTTGCAAACAACCAGGCCCTGGCCTTCCGTGTGAATTACAGTGAGTCCGTCTCCGACGCCAACATCAATTCGGAAAACGCCCACCGCAACGGTTACAGGCTGGACGGCTGGTATATTGATCCGGAGTTTACAACTTTGTTCCCCTTCGGACCGGTGACCAAAGATACCAATGGCGTGGACATGAATTACCAGACCACTGCGGATTGGACGAATAATACTTACGGTGATAACGACGGCGAGCATGAAAATGTCAAGGGCATCTTGAAGCTCTATGCGAAGTGGGTGCTGAATCTCAACGAGAATAACTTCTATATTGAGTATGAAGTAGAGGATGGATACCGTACCTCCTCGACCACGATTCCGGTAGATCCGATGGCCTATGTCCGCGACGGTACAAATTTGCACACGACCGTTGCCGAAGCGCCCACAAATTATCAAGACGGCTTCCTCTTCAAAAACTGGACCTTGGTCAACACGGATGGATCGCTTTCGAGCGTCGAAAAGCTCCCCAGCGATGGCTGGGATATCGACACCAGCTATATCCGCACCCGCACTGAGACGGACGATGCAGGCAATTCCCAGACCTTCTATTATATTACTTTCCGCGCCGTATTTGATGTGGACGAAAATAACAAGGCCACTATGGTTACCTTTAACGGCAACGGCGGCGTGACGAACGATGCAGCTGCGGAGGAAAGTGTGTCGCAGGCGGTAAAGGTGAATGAGAGCTTCCAGATAAAGGGGGCAAATTCCTTTGTCCGTGACGGCTATACTCTTGTCGGCTGGGCCTTTGATCAAAACATGACGGCGCAGGCGTACACGACAGCAGTAAAGACATATGGTTCTGATTACGCGGCTCTGGCCAAACTCGGCATCTTCGTTTTTGACGAGGTGGTTGCTGCGGACAATCTGGAGCTCAGCAAAGATAACAACTGGGATCCCCTGGAGAACACCTTGTATGCTATCTGGAGGGGCGATCCCACCACGGTCAAGGTTACGAAAGTCGTGGAAGGCAATATGGGCGACGTAAACAGAGAGTTTGCGTTCACGGCAAACTATTCTGCCTACGGCGACGATGGTGTCACCATCGTATCAAAAACTGCGTCCTTCAGCTTGAAAAACGGCGAAACCTATGAGTTGAACGGCGTGCTGATCGGCGAGACGCTGACACTGACAGAGACGGACATCAATGGGTATACGGTGACAAGCAGCAAAGGTGTAGTCACCATAAGCGGAACACAGGCGACCATAACGTACTCTGTTGAAAAGAACGGCGCAATCACCGTTACCAACAACAAGGGTGTGATCCCCGATACCGGGATCGAGCTGAGCGTACTGCCCTTTGCTTTGATGCTGACCTTGTGCATGGTAGGCTGCGCGGGCATCCTGCTCCGGCGGAGAAGCAGAGATGGGGGTGAGCGCGAATGAAAAAAACGCGGGAAAAGCGAGGTGTGGGCATGGCAAACGCCCCGCCAGAAAAGCAGATCATGAGCGCGGAGCGGGCCGAGATCATCACTTGGCTGAAAAGCGTGAAATTCCGACCAAGGATTTTTGGCGGAGTGGATGAGCGAACCGTCTGGAAAAGGATCGGTGAGCTTGATACCCTCTATGCTAAGGCGCTGGAGGCTGAGCGCCTACGGTATGAGACGCTTCTGGAGGAATATAAGAAGGCCGCCTCACGCAAGATCAGCGCTCTGCAGGAGCAATACAGGAGAGGCGGTGATCCTGGCGGATAAAAGAAACAACGCGCCGAATACTACGGCGGGTATCATTGCAAAGCGGACGGAATCCGTGCGGTTTCGGGCGGAGCTGATTCAGCTCATCATCCGCATCGTTGTGATCGCCGCCGTTGCGTGGCTCCTGCTTTCACATGTTTTCCTAATTACACAAGCAAAGGGCCAAGATATGTTCCCTGCTGTTAAGGATGGCGACCTCATCATTGCTTTTCGGTTACAGCAGGAGTACAGCAAAGGCGATATTGTTGTCTGCACTGTGGATGGCCGACAGTATATCGGACGTATTGCAGCAAACGAGAACGACAATATTTATCTCAGCGAAACCGGGACGCTTACCGTCAACGGAACGGTGCAGGGCGGCGAGATCATTTATCCCACCTATGCGCGAGAACCGCTGGAATACCCCTTTCATGTGCCGGAGGGACATGTCTTTCTCCTTGGCGATTATCGCACCAATTCCGAGGACAGCCGGGACTTTGGCCCGGTGTCCTACAATCAAGTGCAGGGTAAGGTCATTACCATCCTGCGCCGAAGAGAACTGTGACAAGGTCACGCTTCCTTTCATTACCTCGCCTGTCAAGGCGAGACAACATAATCATTTGATCTAACTATAATTGGAGGTTCTAAACGAATGAAAAAGACGATTTCTGTTCTTCTGGCACTCGTTCTGGTTCTCAGTCTCAGTGTCACCGCATTTGCGGACGACGACCCCGTGACCTATACGGACGCGACTACCGCCACGTTTAAGGTGACATATACAGCAACTGACGGCGGCACCCAGCCGGAAGAGACCTTTACCTTTAGCGCGTTCACTTGCACCAATGTAGAGAACGGTGGTGTTTTGGCTGATGGCACCGTGGTTAACACATCGACCGCGCCTGTTCCCGAAAAAATTGCGGATATCACACTGAACAGCACCACGACCGAAGGAACTGCCACTATTACACTCCCAACATACACAGCTGTTGGCATTTATACCTACACCTTCAATGAAACTGTAGGAACGACTTCTGGCGTTACTTATTATAAGGATGATGCCGTGCAGACCATGAAACTTGTTGTCACGGTCATCCAGGACGGTGATAACAAAATCCGTGTAGCGGCTGTTCACGTTGAAAACGGCAACACCGATGCGGACAAGACCGGTACGATTGCAAACACCTATCAAAACGGTACACTCAAGGTCGCTAAGGTTGTAAGCGGAAACATGGGTGATAAGAGCAAATACTTTGATGTTACAGTCACTTTTGCACCTGCTGAGGGAGAGTCCATTAAGAGTGCGATCACCTATACCGGTGGTAAGTACACCGATGCGCAGACCGTTAGCAACAACACTGTCACGATTCAGGTAAAAGACGGCGATACCATTACCTTCTCTAATGTTCCTGCGACTGCAACTTATATTGTTGACGAGGCAGATTACTCAAGTGACGGTTACACCACTACGGGTGAAGTTACAACAGCAACTGCTATGACTTCTAAGGGCGACGTTACTGTCACCATCACCAACACAAAGACGGCTGAGGTTGATACCGGAATCACGCTGGACAGCCTGCCCTACATTCTGATCGTTGCCGTCGTCCTGGCTGCTGCGGTCGTCATGATCATCAATAAGCGCCGCAACGCCGAGGTCTGATCAGACTGAAACAAAGGAGAAACGAATATGAAAAGAATTCTTTCCATTGTGCTTGCTATCGTCATGATGCTCGCACTCTCCGTCACCGCTTTTGCGGACGGCGAACCCGCTGGCCCCAGCGTTACCCCTAATTCTGTGAATGTGACCAAGGAATACACCCTGGACGGCGGCAACACCACCCCGGGTGAGACATTGGAGTTTGATGTCGCTTTGGTTTCCGGTGTGGATGGCGGTGTCAGCGCACTTCCCACCGTCGGCGAGAACAAGGACAACAAGGTAACCATCACCAGCAGCACGGAGCTCAAAACTGATTTCCCGATTAACTTCCCCACCTATACGAAGGTTGGTGTATACACTTACACCATTACTGAAAAGCAAGGTGCTGTGCTTGGCGAGACCTACGACACCACTCCGATCTATGTGGTCGTAACTGTGACCAATAGCTCCACTGACACTACAGCGGATGAGTTGACTTCCACCGTTGCTATCCATAAGGGTAGCGCTTCGGCGGAAAAGACCGAGGATTCGGAGTTTAAGAATACGTTTGGAATGGGCCAGCTGACAGTAACCAAGCAGGTCAGCGGCAACCTTGCCAGCAACACCAAGAAGTTCACCATCAAGGTCACCTTTACCGGCGGTGATAATGCTGCCAATGATATTACTTATACTGTTGCGGGTGGCGATGAGAAGACTCTTTCTTTCTCCGATGGAAAGGCTGAGATCGACGTCGAGCTCAGCAGTACCCAAAGCGCCGTCTTTACCAATATCCCTGCCGGTGTAACCTATACCGTTGTTGAGGACAGTAAGCACATTGCGACTGCTGGACAGGACATCACCACCACGGAGGAAGGCTATACCGTTACCTATACCAACTCTGATTCCGAGCTGAAAATTGCGGCTGGAGATAAAGACACTGTAACCGTCAACAACGAAAAGAAAACGGAAGTCGATACCGGTATTTCTCTCGACAGCCTTCCCTATGTGCTGATCGCAGCAGTGGTTCTTGCGGCCAGTGTGGTGATGGTGCTTAACAAGCGCCGCAGCGCCGAGGTTTGATCAAATAAATCAAAGAGGAGAAAAATACATGAAAAAATTTCTTTCCATTGCGCTGGCTATCGTTATGATGCTTGCGCTGAGTGTCACCGCTTTTGCGGATGACGCCCCCTCCGCTACTCACGAAGCAATCACGGTGGCAAAAGAGTACACGGTCTCCGGTGGTGACGGCAAGACGATCCCGTCTGAAACGCTGAGCTTCACCGTCGAGGCAAATAAGAACAACCCCGATACTTCCTTGATTACCGTCGGTGATGTTGATACCTCTAAGGGGCTGGACATCACGATTGAATTCCCCAACTACACCAAGATGGGTGTGTATAAGTATACCGTGACGGAGAATAAGGGAGATACCCTTGGTGTCACCTATGATGAAACCGCGATTGAAGTCGTTGTCACAGTCATTAACGAGAAGGCTGGCGACGGAACTGAAAATGAGCTGAAGGTTTATGTGGCCGTGTTCTCTCTGACCGAGGACGGTGAGCAGGACCAGAAAATTGGCGGCGATGAGCCCACTTCTGAGGACGCTGCATTCACCAATGAATATGGCGTGGGTCAGCTGACCGTTTCCAAGAAGGTTACCGGCAACCTGTCTGATAACACCAAGCCGTTCGATATTCTCGTTACCTTCAACGGCGGCGAAAAGGCCGGGAACGCTATCACGTTCAGTGTCGCGGGCGGCGATGAGCAGACGCTGACCTTTGGCGAGGACGGTACTGTCAGCACTACGATCACCCTCAAGCATGGCGACAGCGCTGTCTTCACCAACATTCCGGCTGGCGTGACCTATACCGTTGTTGAGGCCGAAAAGCATACCACCGGAGATTTGAACAGCGACGAGGGCTACACTGCCACCTATGCCAACTCCGACAACCAGGAGACCGGCTCCGGCTCCGGCGGCATCGAGGCTGAGGATAAGGACACCGTGGAGATCACCAACGAGAAGAAAACCGAGATCCAGACCGGTATCTCTCTCGACAGCATTCCCTACATTTTGATTGCAGTCGTGGTCGTTGCCGCGCTGTTCATTATGGCCATTCGCAAGCGTCGTTACGCGGACGACTAATCATTTCGTATTTACCCGGCATATGGGGCTTAGACCCCATATGCCGGGCAGAGCAAGACTTTGAAAGGAGTTGATCGTTACATGTCATTTTCCAGAACCTGTGTAAGAATGGTCAATTCCTTTGTGAGCCTTGCGGTCATCCTGGTATTGATTCTTTTCGGCACCTATTCAGCATACGCCCTTTGGGATAATAAGCAAATCTACAGTGCGGCGCAGAACGTGATGATCCAGATGCAGGAGCTTAAGCCCGATGTTGAAGCTGAGGGAGGCCCCTCCTTTGAGGAATTGCTGGCGATCAATCCGGATGTCAAAGGCTGGGTCAGTATGGATGGGACAAAGATTGATTATCCCATTCTTCAAGGCGAAACGAATCTCACCTACATCAATACCGATGTTTATGGGCATTTTGCCCTCGCTGGCAGCATTTTTCTCGACTGTCGGAATAATGAGGATTTTTCGGATTGCTACAATTTAGTCTACGGCCACCATATGGCTAACAGCAATATGTTTGGCGATTTGGATCTGTATAAGGATGCGAAGTTCTTTCAGGAGAACACCACTGGTATTCTAATGACAACGGACGCTGTCTACGATCTAAATGTACTTGCGCTCTTGCTTGTCTCTGCCTCAGATGACAGCATCTTCGATGTTACGCAAAACCGAGAACCCGACGTCGTAATTCGTTATATTCTCGAAAACGCCGTTTATATCAGCGAGGATATGCCGGAACTGGGTGATCCCGTTCAGTTCTTTACGTTGTCAACCTGCTCTTCGGAATTCACCGATGCGAGGACTATTGTAATTACCGCTATGAACAGACATACATAAACCTTACAGGAGGTAAAATGGTATGAACAAGAGAGTTTTTAGTTATATTTTGGTACTGGCGTTGCTTTTTGTTCTATCGGTTCCGGCTTTTGCGGACGATGGGGCGGAGTCGGTGCTTGCATCTGTTCCGGTGAGAGTCACACTTGAAGGGCCGGTACTGGATTCTGTGGATACCTTTGTCGTTGAGCTCGCTGCTCAGACTAAAAATGCTCCCCTGCCGAAAGGCGGAGAAGGCGGTATATATCGCATGGAGATTATCGGCGAAGGTTCTTCAACGCTGGATCTCGAATTTTCGCATACAGGTGTCTATACCTATACGATCTATGAGGTCACAGGCGACAACAAAGACTGTACATACGATACGACAGTATATACGCTGACCGTTTATGTGACTATGGATGAGGAGTGGACGCTTGGCGCGACAACCGTGCTGACCGGAACAGATGATGAGAAGCTTGATACGGCGAGCTTTGTTAACGTCTATTCCAAACCCGAACCGGCGAAATTCGACCCTCCTGTCGAGAAGATCGTGAGTGCGAAACATGGCACACCGCCAAAGGATTCCGTCTTTACCTTCGCTATGATTCCGAATCAGAAGGACGCTCCTATGCCGGAGAACGCCAGTGCGACAACGGATACAGTTACTGGCACCCTCTATATGGATCAAAAGGGGCATGGCTCTTATGAGTTTGGGTGGATGTATTTTGATGAAAATGATGTAGGCAATACCTACACTTATACAATTCGGGAGATCCCTGGCAAAGATAGCCGATACACTTATGATTCTGAAATATATACGCTGACCATCACTGTATCTGCCCAAAACAGAAAGATCATCCTGGATGTTACCTATACTGATAGAGATGGTATGGCAGCGGGGTCGCCCGTTTTTAGGAACGTTTTCGATGCGGGGACATTTGGACCCAAAACCGGTGACGAAACATATTTGGCTGGCTGGTATCTCCTGTTTGCTATCGGTGTAATAGGATTAAGCACTGTTATTATAATCAAAAAGAGAAAGCAAGAATAACTCTCCTTTTATGCGTAAGCATGAAACGGTTTGTGAATTATACAGGAGGTCGCCCATTGTTTGAGTGATCTCCTGCTCAATTATCGGACATAGAGGAGTTTAATAATGTGAAGCGTGGATGGATCTTATCTTTACTTGGTCTGGTTTTTGCCGGTATCCTCTGTTTTTCGGGGTATCATTTAGCCACTGAACTGCTTCGGGCTCAAGAAGAAAAGAATGCGTTTACAGAATTAGCCGAAATCAAAAATCAGAGAGAACCGCAGGAGATCATTCGCGGACAAGAATTGGAGACAAATGAAAAAGAATCAGATGTATTGCTTGAGCATGAAAGCGATCCAGAGAGTGAGCAAGAACAAAAAACCATTTTAGATCAGTACCTGCCATTATATGAGCTTAACTCGGATTTGTTTGGATGGCTCTGCATGGATGGAACCAGTGTGAACTATCCTGTTATGTACTCGCCGGATAGACCGGATTACTATCTGAACAGGGCATTTGATGGCTCATATTCCGGCAGCGGTGTTCTGTTTATTGATGGCAGATGTCCCGCTGACGGAAATTATTACATTATCTATGGGCATCATATGCAAAACAAAACTATGTTTGGGCAGCTTCCTAAGTATATGGATGAAGAGTTTAGAAATGAACATCCGGTTTTTCAATTTGATACCCTGTATGAGCATCGAGAATATGAGATTATAGCGGTTTTTCTTAGCCGCATCTATGATGACAATGAGAACAATGTGTTCCGATACTATGAATATACAGATCTCTCGGATGAAAATATTTTTACAGAGTATATCCGCGAGGTCAAACAGGCTGCCCTGTATGATACAGGGATAAGCGCAGAGTATGGCGACGATTTGTTGGTGCTGTCCACTTGTAACTACCACACGGCTGATGGACGGCTTGTTGTTGTGGCAAAGAGAATCGTATAAATTTCGGCCAACAGGCTGCTACATATGTTTTTGCTTTCTTTTTACTGCGTTGAAATCGCGCCATAGGGGAAATGGTCATGAGTGGGAAACTGAAAAAATATGATCCGGCTACTTGCGATATTGCTCTATTGAGTGGACGTGCCGTTGATCGCACAGGTGTTCGCTATGGTCGGCTTGTCGCAATTGAGCCGACAGCTAAGAGACAAGGCGGCAGCATTGTTTGGCGGTGTCATTGTGATTGTGGAGAAGAAGTCCTTGTCAGCGCTAAATTACTTGCAACCGGGAGTATTGCAAGCTGCGGCTGTTTGCGGCGTGAAATGTTAGCGGAACGGGCGACTAACCATCAAGGGAAACGTTATGGAAAACTGCTTGCTTTGGAGCCTGTTGAGGGTCGACAAGGTGGAGGTGTGCTTTGGCGCTGCCGGTGCGACTGTGGAAATGAAGTTCTTGTGAGGGGAAATTTTCTTGTTACAGGGGATCGATGGTGCTGTGGTAAATGTTTGCCTCGGGAAAAGTCTCGCGCGATGAAGCAAATCAAATATCTTGTGAAGAATGGGGTCAGCACGGACGAAATCCTGCTTAGGCTATACTCTGTATTTCCACGTTAAAGAATAAAGGAAGGACAACAATGGCAAAACCAAAGGGAACTCGCAACAAGAGTACGATAAAAAAGCAAAAGAAAGCACCAGAGCGGCTGGAAAGTGTTCTGGCGGCGAAAATACGATTGACAGATGAGTTGAGCAATACCGAAGAGCATATTCTCGTCGAGCAACAGCGGGTTAAGGAAATTAAGAAGCAACTCCGCATACTTAACCGCGAAATTACCACATTGGAGAAGGCAATTGCAGAGAAGGAAGAGCGCGAAAAGAAAGCTGCAGTTATGGAAAAAATACAAGAAACGGTAGATAAACTTGTAGAAAACGGAGTTTGCGCAGATGAAATCATTCGGAGATTAGGCTATGATTCAGAAATAACGTCTAATGGATCAAGCGCCTATGAAGCAATACAGGAATCCATTTGATGGTTTTGCGCCATAATAGAGAGACATGGAAGAGCCTCGCGTAAGAAAAAAGTACTTTAATTTAACAGGAAAGAAATTTGGGCATCTAACGGCTCTGCATCGTACACAGGAAAGAGAAGACAGATATTGGCGATGGGAGTGCAAATGTGATTGCGGCGGTAGCATAAACGTCTCGACAAAGAAACTGCAGCGCGGAACCATTACAAACTGTGGCTGTATACCCAAAACCACAAAGCGGAATGGGAGCATCGCGGAGGATCTGACAGGGCAAAGATTTGGAAAGCTCACCGTCATTCGCAGGGAGCCTTCTAAAAACGGGCGCGTGCGCTGGTATTGTACCTGCGATTGCGGGGGAAGCCGAATCGCAACAGCGCACAACCTAAAAGTTGACGGCATGTGGAATTGTGGCTGTGAATCTAACAAGGGCGTCAATTCGAACGTTGATTTAAGCGGACAGAGATATGGCAGACTGACGGCGCTTTTCCCAACGGAGGATAGAGACAAAAAAGGATCTATCATTTGGCGCTGCCGGTGTGACTGTGGGGAGGAAAGAGATGTAACTGCGGACGCGCTTCGGAGTGGAAATACAACGAGCTGTGGGTGCAGAAAAAAAGAGGTTCAGAGCGTCATTGGAGACACCTTGAATTTTGTGGACGGAACTTGTATTGAATGGATACGGAAACCAAGAGATCGTTCAGATAATACCAGCGGTTTCCGCGGCGTTAGTTTTTCCTGTGGAAGATATAGGACCACGATTGGGTTCAAGGGGAAAAGATATAACCTTGGTACATATGAGACCTTTGATGAAGCAAAAAGGGTAAGAGTTGAAGCCGAAAAGCTGGTGTTTACGGATTTCGTCACGCTATGGGAGAAATATACCGAAAAAGCTGCTATAGATCCGTCCTGGGCCGAAGAAAATCCGCTTGTGTTTGAGGTCTACAAGAGAAACGGTGAATTAGTGATTGCGGCTTCTCCCAAACTCTAAATCTACACGCAGTAAACAGGGAAAGTACATGGCGGATAAAGATGATTTTTGAGCTATATGGCTTATAAAATATGCTGTTATTTCAATAGAATATTATAAGCACAAAGAGATCGAGCAACTGCTATTTAAGTAGTTGCTCGATCTCTTTTTTTGACAAATTTCGATTAGAAACAATAGTATTCTATGAAAATGGACTACTGCGCAATGATACATTGAGGAGCAGAAAGGCTGTTGTATCGGGACAGAAAATTGATAATGAATAAAACATAATAGCATGGCAGCACCCCAACTCAAGACGCAGTAAACCAGTTAAAGACTGGCTTAGTTGCTGTGTAGCTGGAGATTGCCATGGCAAAAAAGAAGACTGGGAGTATATTTTCTCAACTTAGACTTGTCGATGTGTCTGACATCGCTTCACAAGATGTAGGACCTGGAAAACTTCATCATTGCGCTAAAAAAGGTAGCATAGATAAACAGAGCACACCGCATTGCCGGGGGCCTCCATCGTTTGAATTTCAAATCGAAAATTCAAACGAAAGGAGATTCCCCATGGATGATCAACATCCAAAGTACGATCAGCGGCCCAAGAGGCGTAAGGATAAGGACAACCCCTATGTAATTTTTATCGACAATGCTGAGTCTTTAGATGTGCATTATTATATTCGCTTTAGAGACGGAGAAAATGTAGAACATTGTTTGGAGATAAAAAAAGAACTATTTGACCTTCTGGATTCATTTGAACTGGAAGACCTACGACATCTAAATGCGGTGGACAACCACTACGAACACTCCGAATTAACAGAAAGCACGCTGAATAAGCGTGCTTTTTACCCGCCCAAAACGATTGATGCGATAGTGAATTTCAAAATGGAATGTGAGGAGCTACATAGCGCGATCCGTCTTTTGCCAATCACACAGAGACGTAGGCTGATTCTTTATTATTTCGGAGAACTAACACATGAACAAATTGCAGAAATGGAGGGGTGCAGCCATCAAGCTGTAGAAAAGTCAATTAAAGCTGCCCTAAAAAAATTGAAAAAATTTTTAAGCTGATGGGTTGCAAAATGCCCGATTAGTTAGGAAACAGGTGAGGACGTAAAAATCCTCACCTGTTTCCGCTATGCGGTGAATGGGTTTGCACCTTGAAAATCGAATACCCATTCATCAGATACATTCCCATTGCCATTGCGATGAGCATAAGCCAGCTTTGCGGCTGCGCGACGATCTGCAGCGGGTGGAGGCAGCGAAAAGTCACATTACTTTGTTTTCGGCTTGCCCTTCCCACCGCAGGGAGCGACAACAGACCGCATTAAGCGCCGGGCGGCTCCCGGTGCGGCCATGACAGGCAATGGGGACAATGATACTCCTGTCCAGTCACAGTCCGAGCGTGATAAAACCGTCGCAGGCAATGAGGGCAGCCGACAGCGATCCTGCCGGGGGTGAGATGCCCGTGGAGCTGGTAGCCGCCAGTCGTTTGATGACTTCCCAATAGCAAGCCGGGGTGTCGAGGACAAATAGGTTTGCTTGAAAATAGAAACTGCCGGACAACGGACAGCAAATGCCAAGGGCGAGATATGCTTATATCGCCTCAAAACTACGCTGTCCCACGTCCGGCCTTTACATAGGCGGCTTGCAGGCCGCTTTTTTTCAAAGGGAGGTCATACACTATGAACGGAACATATCATCGCGGTGAGCTTTACTTCACCGATTTTGGTGTTGGGTTGGGATCGGAGCAGATGGGCTATCGACCCGCTGTGATCGTCCAGAACGACACCGGCAATCAATACGGCACGACTGTCATCGTCGCGCCTATTACCACGGACAGGCCGGAAAAGGCAAATTTGCCCACCCATGTCTATCTGGATGCCGAGGCGGGATTGACCGCGCCCTCTATCATCCTGGCGGAGCAAATCAGAACGATCAGCAAGGACAGGCTTATGGAGCATATCGGGATGCTGTCTGCTGCCCGTATGCGTGAAGTCAACGGCGCTCTGCTTGTTAGCGTAGGAGTGCGGAATCGCAAGGAAAGTCCCATCATCATGCCCATTTGTAAAGCCTGCATCAAGGAGTCACGGATCGCGTCGCTGTTTACGCTCAGATGCCGGGGCAGCAAGCGTGAAAAGGATACCTGCGCCTGCTGTAATCGCAGAATGGGCAGACTCTTTGAGCTGGCCGTGAAAGACTAATTGTATATGGAGGAGCGGAGCACAGAGAGGGCGAGAAAGATAGAAGTGCCGATTTGGGAGAAATCCAACTTAACGATAGAGGAAGCGGCAGAGTATTCCGGGGTAGGACGCCATAAATTGAGAGAATTATCTGATAAAGAGGATTGTTCGTTTGTCCTTTGGGTGGGAAACAAGAGACTGATCAAGCGTAGAGCATTGGATGAGTTTTTAGACCGAATGTACTCGATCTAATTGTCAAGTCTGCAAATTAAATAATCGCACATTTAACAAAACGGCGTCGTGCTGATACATTATCAGCACGACGTCGAAATCTTTTGGAGGAATTGCAAATGGCACAAACCAAACGTAAAGATAAGTCGAGGGTTGTACTCAAAACAGGTGAGGTGCAGCGGGCAAATGGCACATACCATTACTGCTGGACGGATAAAAAGGGCAAGCGCCACTATGTCTACGCAAAAACCTTGGAGGAGCTGCGCGAGAAAGAAAACCAGATCGTAAAAGATAAGGCTGATGGGATCAAAGCTGAGGCAAGGTATGTCACCATCAACGATCTATTTGACCTTTGGAAGCAGATCAAGAGAGGGCTAAAGAACAACACATTTGAGAACTACAAATATATGTATGACACCTTTGTTAGACCCAACTTTGGGAAAATGAGGATAAGCACACTGAAAAAATCTGACGTAAAGCGCTTTTATAATCATCTTGCCGATGAACGTGGATTGCAGCCAGCGACTATTGATAATGTTCATACGGTACTCCATCAGGTGCTGGAAATGGCGGTGGATGATGATTACATTCGCTCCAATCCGTCGGACAATGTTTTGAAAGAGTTGAAGCAATCCCATTGTTTTCAGACAGAGAAAAGGAGAGGATTGACCCAGCCGGAACAAGACCTTTTGCTTGACTTCCTTCAACGAAATCACACCTATTCTCACTGGTATCCCATTTTTGCTGTTATGCTTGGAACGGGAATGAGAGTAGGGGAGGTAACCGGTTTGCGGTGGTGTGACATTGATCTTGACGAGGGGATTATTGATGTCAACCACACCCTTATAAACTACTGCCACAGAGATGAGATGCACAAGACGGGATGCTACTTCAATGTAAATACCCCGAAAACAAAGGCGAGTATCCGACAAGTCCCAATGTTGGATTTTGTAAAAGAAGCCTTTCTCATGGAGCGTGATAACCAAGAAAAGCTGGGGATCAAGTGCGAGGTAACGATAGACGGCTATACGGACTTCATCTTTGTTAACCGTTTTGGAATGACACAGCACGGAGGGACGCTGAATAAGGCAATTCAAAGAATTATCCGGGACTGCAACGATGAGGAACTCCTTAAGGACGAAAATGCGACGGTGTTGCTGCCTCATTTTAGCTGCCACTCACTTCGACATACCTTTACAACAAGAATGTGCGAGGCTGGCGTCAACGTGAAAGTTATCCAGGATGCCCTCGGCCACCAAGACATATCTACGACGCTAAATATCTATGCAGATGTTACAAGGGAACTGAAAAAGAGCGAGTTTTCGGGGCTGGACATATACTTCAAAAAACAGCAGGGAAGCACATCTCAAATTGCTGCACAATGAGGTACATTTACACACCTTACATCACAGCTTACATCAAATGAAACATCTCCTATGATAGCTTATGACAGGTTGTGGAAAAAGACTTGTAAAAAAGGGGCTGAAATGATAGGATATGAGTAGTTATGATAGTTTATGAAATGGATGTAGGTAGGCTTCCGACACTCAACGCATAAAGGACTTGCCACGCTCCGACCTTTCATTCTGTTATCTTCTCCGCTCCATGTATGCGCGACGACCAACGCGCAGGAAAAGACCGCCTTGCCGATATGCAGGGCGGTCAATTCTTTGCCTATTCCTTTATGGATTCTATCAGACTTGCAAGCGCGGCCTTTTGCTTGTCCGTCAGCTTTGATACATCAATCAGAGCATTAGGGGCAAGAGCCTGTTTCCCCAAAAGATAATCCGTGCTGACATTGTACAGATACGAAAGGGACAAGAGTATTTCCGTGCTGGGGGTGCGCTCTCCTGTTTCGTAGCCGGAAACAATAGACGGGGAAACGCCGATTTTTTCAGCGACCTGTTTTTGAGAGAGTCCATATTGAACGCGCAGAGCTTTCAGCTTTTGCGGTAAGTCTTTAATCATTGTGTTTCACCTCAACGCTTATTGTGGTTATTGTACAGTTTTAGCAATTACAATAGGCGTTATGATAAAACGCTATAAGTGTTGAAAGAAATCGCTGATTGTGTTAGAATCTCAAAAAAGAACAACGGAGGGTTTGATATGAGCATCGGGACAATTCTGCTATTGGTTTTTCTTGGCATTATTGCGGTTGCCCTGTTTCGGGCATTGATAGACAAGCTTAATTCTGATAGTAGCACAGTCATAAATCATCAGGACGAAAAGGCAGATTTTCTTTCCTCTAATGGTATTAGGAGCACTGCGAAGGAACTGAACTACACCGACAACTATTATTCGACGCAAATCAATCCCGACAGAGGCCACAATGTTAGCTTTTTTATAGACCAAATCAGTCTTAAGATTGCGGCGTTTTCAAATCATGGATTGCGCGAGGTTGCCCCATTCCGTAAGATTATAGGCTGTGAGATAATGACAGACAGCAAGGTCACCGGTGGCATAGGCCGCGCTGTTGTCGGCGGTGTTCTTGCGGGGGATGTTGGAGCGCTTGTTGGTGTAATGACAGCACCGAGTAATATCATGTCCTATAAGGTTGTCATTTATCTTAATGACCCTGTTGACCCCACGATAGAAATACCTTTGATTGAGGAAAAGAAGTCAACGAAAGACCCCGATTATACCGATGCTGTTAAGTTTGCAGAAAGCATAAATGCAGCGATAAAGGCTATTGTATATCAGAACGGCAAACAGTAACTATGTACACTTTCAGCGCGACATATAAGTGGCCGCTGTATCTGATTAAAGACCTCTATTGGTGCTTTATCCCTCTTAAGTGCCGATATTGCAAATGGTTAGCAGATTGCCGCAAGCCTTTTCTCCAAGGCCGGAAATGCTATCATGGCTGCATCGAGCTAAACATACTGCGAGAACAGCGGCGGGAAAGAGATAGGGAGGATTATCTAAACGCATTGGTCGAGTACACAGAAAAGCATTTTCATTAGGCCGCAAAAGTCTACCTTTCCGAACACAGGAAAACAGGCCGCTGTACTGTGTCCAAAAACATATCTTTTGACTTTGCAGATATGTTCGAAAATTGAAAGACTTTTACGAATAATTGAAGTGTGCAAACAGCGCCCCGCCTGTTATGCTTAATGCAGATCACAGGAAAGGGGCGCTTGCTTTATGGATAACAGAACATTCTATTATGCGCGTGTCAGCAGTAAAGAACAAAATCTTGACCGTCAGCTTGCCGCATTTGCCGCGCTGGGCGCGTCAGAGCGGGACATAATCACAGACAAGGAATCCGGCAAGGATTTAGACAGGAAAGGCTACACGGCCTTAAAGGCGGCTCTCTTGCGCCGTGGTGATACGCTTGTGATAAAATCGCTTGACCGTCTCAGCAGAAACAAGGCGGACATAAAAAACGAATTGCAGTATTTCAAAGATAACGGAATCCGGCTTAAGGTGTTGGATTTGCCGACCACGATGATGGATTGTCCAGCGGGTCAAGAATGGGTGTGGGATATGGTGAACAATATCTTGATTGAGGTCTTGGGAACTATCGCACAACAGGAGCGGGAAACGACACACAGCAGACAGACGGAGGGCATAGCGGCGGCAAAAGCGAAAGGGGTCACGTTTGGAAGACCGAAAGCGGAAAAGCCGGACAACTGGAAAGAGGTCATGGAGCTATGGCAGAGCGGGCAGATAACGGCAAAGAAAGCTATGGAAATGACCGGAATGAAACGGACAACTTTCTATAAGCTTGCGGGAATTTGAAAATAAACTTGCAAAAACCTTAACCCCTTTACGGTACAGTATGGGAATAGAAAAGCGGCGGGGATTGCTCCCCGCCCTTTTCAATAGTCAATCAACAGATTGTATGCTGTTATTCTGTCGCCGCCGTTGCAGTAGACCCGCGCCTCGTCCCATGATGGGAACTTGTTAAGCACTACCTTTTGGACATTGTTCAAGCCGATAGCGCCAACAGGGGAAGAAAGGTAAATCGTGTTTGCCCTTGGAGCGGGAGAAACAAAGCCGATGATTTCAAAATAAAAGCAAATATGCAGTGGGTCATAGATTTTGCAGTTTTCAGCGTCCTTTATCCGCTTGTTGTTTTCCGTTTCGTAGATAATCCGCTTGATTGCTCTACCGTCACAATAGCGCCGGAACTGCGAGAAAGAAAGTGTTTCCATAGCGTCCTCCTTATCCTTCTACGATGAACAGAAGAATCAGACCGAGCGGCGGACAGAGAATAGCCGCAACGCAGATACAAACATAAAGCCAAAATTTACCCATTTTTATAAACCTCTTTTCTGTTTTATGGTCGGCGGGGATTTCTCCCCGCCTATTGAAGTAAACATTTAGACCGCAATCATGCGTTCCATGCAATCCCCGCAAATCACGTTGACTTGCTTTGTGGCGCGGACACTGTTCCCGCAACAGGGGCAAAGGTATTTACGGCTGTGACTGTTGGGATTGCTCCCGATGGGGGTCAGTCCGCCGCTTGCGGCGGTGTTGCCGCCTACTACACGGATACCGGTCGGCTCGTTGCGATTGATACGGATTTCTTCTATATCGTGGTCAAGTATCCATTCAATCAGAGCGTCAGAGGGTGCTGTGTGCGCCCATCCGTATTTGTCGGATTTGGTAACGATAAGGCCGACCGCCTCTGCTGTTGCTTTGAATTGCTTATTGTGATATGTGCCGCCCCTGCTACAATCTTGGACATTGAGCACGGTGTCATTGTACATATGGCACATTTCATGCAGGAGTGTTCCGACCGTATATTCAAGGTCGCGGTCGAGTGTTCCCGCCCCGATATTGATTTCATGCTTTTGCTCTTCTCCGTTGACTGTCCAGATTTTGGAGACAGAGTAGTGGCCGTACGCGCGTGGCGTACTTTGAATTGTGATAATGGGCTGTTCAAGCTGTCCATCGAAAAAGTCTTCGTTCAGCATACGGAAGAGCTTTTCAAGCTGTCCGGCAAGGCGGGAAGTTTTTGTAATTTCTTTCATGATTTGAAGTCCTTTCTTTCATTTTGAATTTGACGAAAGAGCGGGACTTTGCTATACTGTGTTCGTCCCGCTCTTGTGGGGCGTCTAAGTCTCTTGCGTAGTGCTTTGGTCGGCTGTTACGCAAGGGGCTTTTTTCATGCGATAGAGAAGCGGCGGCTTGTGGTCTGCTTCGTGTACATCTTGTACATTTCGCCGTGCTCTTTCTTAAAGGCTGTTGTGTCGAATCTGTTGGACAGTACGGTCGTGAATCTTGCGATATACTGACCGGCTTCCATCTCTTCGACCCCCTGCGCGTCCATCTCTTTCTTGATGGTATCTTTCAGCGCTTCGATTTCGGCGGCAGCTTCGGCGGCGAGTGCTTCCCACTCTTTGAGGGCTTCGATTTTGGAAATGATTTCTTTGCTTGACATTGTTTTGCTCCCCTTTCAATTCCGGACTTTTCAAGCGGCGGGAGGCGTTAAGTTTATCAACTCTCGCAAGCAGTCTTTCTTATCCTGTCCCGCTCTTATCTCGCGTTCTTGTTTTGCCTATTGGCTACTCCGTCCGCTTTGGCTTGGTGTCCTGTTGTGATTGAATGATAACATGAGTTAACTCATTTTTCAATATGGCAAAGTCAACAAATATGAGTTTACTCATTTGTTCATTTTGGTGAGTTTACTCATGGCCTCTTGTATGCTATACTATTTTTGTATTTGTATAAGTATGGAGGAATAGACTAATGAGCAATAAAGATGCAGTAAAGAAGTATCAAGAGAATAGGGATGCAATTATGCTTCGTCCGTCCAAAGAGGAAGGACAGGTCATAAGGGACACAGCAAAGGCGGCGGGGCAGTCTGTGCAAGCGTATATCTTGCAAGCAGTCAAAGAACGAATGGAACGGGACGGGCGATGGGAGTACATTCAAGTATTATCTTGATTTGTTCGGTATCAGATATGAGACTGTCAGCATTGAAAACGACGCCGGAAATTATAGTCTTGTTGAGTACAGCCCCCGCGCAGATATTGAGTTTAGAAAGAACTGCAAGAATCTGATTCACGTTTGCGATAATGCCGCCATGAATGACTATAAGAGCAATGCGCTGTCCAAAACATGGTATGACAACAGCCGGAACGATGAAGAACGGCTAAAGCGTTTGAAAGCCAACATTCATAATTTTTACCGTCGTTATGCAAATGGGGCAAAAGCCTGTAATGGTGACATTATGTGGACATGCTTCGGAGATTATGAAAGCAAGGTAAAAGGAAGCGGTTACACCTGTATGCGTGTCATGTCAGAGCAAGAGAGGGCTTTGCCGCAAGCAGAGCGGGAGGATTTGGAGAAAAGGTTATCTTGCTTTGTCCCCTGCAATGCGAAAGCAACAAACATCTATCGTGACAGATGGGCGCTTGCATACTGCGTCAATATGTATTTCAATCCCATGATACGGCGATTCTTCACAGATGGGAACGATGAACGCGCACAGCATGGATTAGCGGAAATATACCCCGATGAAAACTTGTATGCGCTGTCATGCCTTATTCAATGGATTTTCAGAAGTAGGATAAGGGATGGTGAGCCCATATATATTTACATCCCAAACAAGCGTATGCGGCAGCTTTTGTGTGATTGGATGAATTGCAAAACATGATGATGTTGTGTAAGGGGGTGTTATACGACATGGCTTGTATTCCATTGCGGCGCAACGGGTTTTAGAAAAAAACCTTAAAAGAATAAAGCTAAAATAACAGGGGTATTAAATGTTAAAAATAGAGTACAACGAAAAGGTCTTTGAATCAGAGCACGGGAAAAACATCATATATGATGCGGTCTATTGTGGTGCTCCATGCTTCGCGGTTGTTCATGTACCAACGGGGCATACCGAGATTATAGACCATAATGAAAGCATAGTGAGAGCTATCATAGGCAGAATAAACAGGTCAAAAGCAATGGCTTGTGACAAGAAAGCCAAGGGATATATCTTGAAGTTTTATCCATCAAAAACAGAGCGGTGGATAACACTTCGGTATTATGTGTACGCCAAATATAACAATCTGAGGCTTAATCAAGTCAGAGGGAAAAATATCTGTACATATGATGATAGAGCAGTCAAAGAAAACATTTTGGACTTGCGGAGCAGTAACCTATACAATGCCGGAGATATTAGGCCGCATACAAAGGCGCGTGACGTACAAATCATTGAACGGTCAGAGAGCGGGGAAAAATACATTGCCATCTCATTTTCAAACAGGGAAAACGGTAAGGTGGAATACACCGAGTATAGCCCACAATTATATGAAATGCTTTCCCGCCCTGCATATTGCAACATCGAATACAATCCGCGCAAGGACAGGGCGACCGTAGTTGTGCATCATGCAAACAGAAAGAACGGATATGTATTAGATAATCTTGCAAAGTTTATTTTGATTTATAATTTGCATTTTGAACAGTATAAGAATATGAGAGGTGGCGTTAAGCGGTTTATCCGTGACTATTACTATTTGAGCCGTGAAAAGTATAGGGGCAAAGAGGCCGCACATATCAACGCTTGCAAGTGGAATAACTGCATCAATAATCTTATGTTCATGGACAGCACGGAAGAAAACAATCCAAATACGGAAATGCGTGATTATATCAAATGGTTTTCCGCTCCCTATGAAGCTTATACTACAACTGACGATAGCGGCGGAGTGCTGATTGAGTTTGCAAGGATTGGACAGGCGCAGGGCGGCAATCCTGTAACGAGGTTTTATAGGTGCGCAACGCCGGAGGACTATACCGACTGGCAAAAGGTGTTTCTTGGGAAGCTGTTGACGGAAAAGCTACAAGTGGCGACCTTTGCGACGAAAGACGGAATAGGGCAAGCGCTAACGCCGGGCGGAATGATAAAGGCCGGAGCAGTTAACAAAGAAACGGTAAAAAGGAATGAGCCGGATTTGTGGTTATGGCTTGAACATAGGGACAAGTTATTAACTATGGACGGTAGCGCTTTCTGTCCGTGGAGAGCCGGAGCGGGTCGGACAATTAAGGATTTACATATGCCGGATGATATTATCACAGGAAAGGCATTTGTTGTTCCATTAGGGTCGGCTTATGCGATTGTTACACCTATAAATCTTAGCGGCAGGGAATGAAGATGCAATAACTACTGTGTTTTCATAGCGCAAAGAAAATATATAACAGTTTTTTTAGGTGTTCTATATCAGCTTGAACAGGTTAAGGGAAACGCCGAAAAGTGTTGATATGTGGGCATTTTTAGAATTGAAAACAGAGACGGGAAAGGAAAAGAATGTGTATGTTAATCCCATGGTTATCGGACTGGGTAGCATGGATTTTTTTGAGATGTTAAGTTCAAAAAAACTCAACAAACAGTAGCTATGGGATTAACAACGCAAACAATTAAAACTGTAAGAAATTTGGTAAGAGTACATTGAAATGTGCCACATAGTACGGTATAATAGTCACGCTGTATTGTGTGGCAGAATGAAAGGAATAGTTCATGTCACATCGAAAAGACAAAAAAGGCAGGGTGCTCTATAAAGGGGAGTACCAAAAGAAAAGCGGTTTATATGAGTACAGATATACCGATGCAAAGGGGGTTGCGCAAAGCGTTTATTCTTGGAGGCTAAAGCCCGATGATAAGACCCCATACGGGAAGCCGGAAACTCTTTCATTGCGAGAATTGGAAAGCAAAGTCGAGCGGGATAAACAGGATGATATTGATACAAAAACCGCTAATAAGACTACGCTAAATGATTTCTTTGCAGAGTACATACAAGAAAGGCCGCTAAAGCCATCCACACGGGAAAACTACAAGTATATGTACAAGAAGTACATTAGCGAGGGGCTTGGCAAAAAACGGCTTGCAAGTATAAAGTACAGCGATATTAGACGCTTGTATAATGCTCTTATTGATGAGTGTGGATTTAAGCCGAACAGTATGGAGGTCATCAATACAATTCTACACCCCATTTTTGAAACGGCGGTCAGGGATGATTTAATCCGAAAGAATCCAACGGCTGGCGTTATGGCCGAGATTAAGAGCCGGAGAGATTGGAGCAAGCCGAGCCGGAAAGCGTTGACAGAGGAACAACAGAAAGCCTTTATTCAGTATGTTTCTAAGTCAAAGACATATATCCATTGGAAACCACTGTTTATTGTGTTGCTTGGGACGGGATGCAGGGTCGGTGAAATTATAGGCTTGCGCTGGGAAGATATTGATTTTTCGGCAGGGGAGATTGATATTAACCACAATCTGATTTATCGTCCGCATGATGGAAAATGTGAGTTTCACATCACAACGCCGAAAACAAAAGCGGGAACACGTACAATTCCGATGCTTGAAGAAGTCAAAGACGCTTTAAGTGCAGAGTATCAATATCAGCTTTGTGAGGGCTTTAATACAGAAACGATTGACGGATATTCCGGCTTCGTGTTCAAGAATCGTTTTGATACAGTATACTCTCCGCATTGTATCAATCGTGGTATTGAACGGATTTGCAGAGACTATAATGCAGAGGAAACCGCAAAGGCGGCAGAAGAAAACAGAGAGCCTTTATTGTTGCCGCATTTTTCTGTTCATAATCTGCGGCATACATTCTGTACACGGCTTTGCGAGAATGAATCCAACATGGTCAATCTGAAATTCATTCAAGAAATCATGGGACATAGTAGCATTGATACCACGATGGACGTATACACGGACTTGACAAACAAGCGCAAGCATGAGGGGATTGCAAGCCTGCAAGGAAAGATTATGCTTGGATAAACGCCATACCAAAATCTGTACCAAAAAAACGGCTGTTGTGCCGCAACGAGAAAAATAAAAGCGAGTAAGCCAACGCAACAGGAAATACAAGATGTAATACAAGATGTTGTGATACGCCGAGTGCAAAAGCACAAGATGCAATGTCTATGTTCTGTTTTCTGGTAATTCATAGCGTATTCCCGACAATGAAGCCCTTAGATTGATTCTTTACACGATATAGCACAGAAAAGCACCGTTTTTCAATGAGCGGTGCTTTTTCCATGTCCTGTTTTTTGAAATGATCAGGCTGATTTTGAAGTGTGCAAGCGTAACACAGTTTGCTATACTCAAAGCGTAAAGGATTGCTTCACCCTCTGACCGTTCATTTGGTTATCTTCGCTGCTCCATGTATGCGCGGCGACCAACGCGCAGAAAAAGACCGCCTTGCCAAAATGCAGGGCGGTCAGTTCTTTTCATCGTCCATATTCTTTATCGCATAGAGAATACATTGATTGATAAACTCATTGCGGGATATGCCATAGGCGGCAGATTTCATGTCAATAACATCAAGAACGTCTTTCGGAATGCGGATCGTTGTAACTTCTTTATCCGCTTTTCTTGGAGAAAACTTTTCCATTTCAACACCTCCGCCCTTGCATTATTGTATTCTTTCTGATAAGATAAAACTATATCCATAATCCGAAACCAATTTAGAATACAAGTTTTTCAAAAGGTGGCGTGCAGTCATGTTCAGAGGAAAGAGGAAAGCTTCTGTTGTGGTGGTTGTGCTTATCCTATGCGCTGTCTTTTTGTCAGCTTGTGGATCATCCTCTAACAAATCAGCAAACGACGCTAAAATATGTGCAGAGAAAGCCGTAACCGATAACTTGAAATCCCCCTCCACTGCAAAATTCTGTAAATACACAGATATGACCGCAACTAATTTGGGCGGGGATAGGTGGAAAGTCACAGGGTATGTTGATGCTCAAAACTCTTTTGGTGCTGTTATTCGTACATACTGGACAGTCACGCTTACACTTACAGGGAAAGGCTTTACAGATTACAAAGTTGATTTTTTTAACAGATGGCCTATTTCAACGCGGTCTACAAGTGGCCGCTGTATCTGATTAAAAACCTTTACTGGTGTTTTATCCCTCTTAAATGCCGACATTGCAAATGGTTAGCCGATTGCCGCAAGCCTTTTCTGCAAGGCCGGAAATGCTATCATGGCTGCATCGAACTAAACATACTTCGACATCAACTGCGGGAAAGAGACAGAGAGGAATATATATACGCCCTGGTCGAGTACACAGAAAAGCACTTTCATTAAGCCGCAAAAGTCTGTTTTCCCTTTTTGGATATGTCCAAAAAAGGAAAGACTTTTCCGAATAATTGAAGTGTGCAAACAGTGCCCCGCCTGTTATGCTTAAAGCAGATACAGGAAAGGGGCACTTTTCTTTATGGAAAACAGAGCTTTTACTATGCACGGTCAGCAGCAAGGAACAGAATCTTGATTGTCTGCTTGCCGCATTCGCTGCGCTGGGCGCGTCAGAGCGGGAGATAATCACATACAAGAAGCTGCGCCGTCAATTCTGTATAAGTCGCTTGAAATCCTGGCAAGATAGGACTATAATCTTCCACGCAATAAAGAATCGGAGGAAAACATGAAAAAGAAACTGTTTTCATTCGTGGTTTTCATGGCACTCGTGTTTTCGCTGGCCGGCTGCGGGACTGTCCCACCGGCTGAAAGCGAACTGCCCGCTGCCGAGCCACAGGGCGCCGACGACCACTACACCGAAGTACCTCCTGCCGCGGAGACGGAGAATGTCAGACAGGATGGCGAACGCTATGAAGGGATCAGCATGTTTCAAGGCATGGAGCAGACGGTCTATTACGAGCACATCGTAAACAAGACTGCCGGGTTTGAAATGGACTATGACTATGAGACCTTTGTCCGGCACAGCGAAGCGGATCGGGAACGCTTCGTTCTGGCCTGGGATGATGATCCCGAAAACCCCGAATATTATCTTGAGGTGACCTACAGCACGGAGGATGCCGAAACCGTCGCCGCAGCCATCAGCGAAGAACTTTCAAATGATTATGAAATAAACAGGGGAGCCACCGAGCTTGACCGTGCTGGCAGCTGCATCCGGATCGGCGCATCCGAGGTCAAGGGCGGCGGCTATACGGCGGATCAAATGCAGATGGTGTATATTATCCCCACAGACGACGGCTGCCGTATCGCCACGGCACACTACGGCTTTGACAGCTCCGATCTCTTTGGCGCACGGTTCCGTGGGATGGTGAACACGCTGTCTGTCATTGACAGATGATCCCAACTATATGACGGATGCCGAGCCCATCCCGTGATAGATAAAATCAAAAAAAGAATCATCCCCGCTTTAGATGCCAGGTATACAGGAATCCGAAAGCGGGGATTTATTAATCGCTCAGTATTCTCAAAAGTACTTGATCTCTGCCTGCACGGTTTCACCGCACAGGGTGAGCAGAGCGTAGCTTGCCCGCGGCACCTTCCCGGCGGTTCCGGGATTGAGGAGTAGCATGCCCTCACGACGCTTCAGATATGGGCGATGCGTATGGCCGAATAGCGCAACCGCCGCATCGCCCGCGGCATCGAACAGCTCCTGCAAGGCCGGGTCATACTTGACGTTATACAGATGCCCGTGTGTCGCAAAGAACCTTACACCCTGCACAGCGCAGATAAGCGATTGGGGCAGGGAAGAGCGCAGGTCGCAGTTTCCGCGCACTGCGTTGATTCCGAGAGATGGGAAGCGTTCATGCACGGCGGCAAGATCCCGTTCACCGTCGCCCAGGAAAAAACACAGCGCGGGGGACTCGCGCGTGATGGCCTGTATCATGTTGTCGGCGTAGCCGTGGGAATCCGAAAAAACGCAAATCTTCATAGGCAAATAGAAGGCAGGGCTGCCGCGCGACTGCGGCAGCCCTTTCGCGGTTTAGAGGGTGTTCATGTCGCTCATGAGGTCGTCGATCAATTTTTCCTTGACAGCGGCAACCTCGGTCTCGCGTACCTTCTGTCTGAGGGGCAGCACGGAGCGCGGGGAGACAGACAGCTCGTCAATGCCGATGGAAAGGAAGGTCTCCGTCAGCTCAAGATCGGCGCCCAGCTCGCCGCAGATGCCGCACCAGATGCCCTCCTTGTGGGCGTTTTCCGCCACCAGCTTGATCAGCCGCAGCACGGCGGGATGATGGGCGTTGAAGAAGCGGCCCAGGTCATTGTTCTGCCGGTCACAGGCCAGGGTGTACTGAGTCAGGTCGTTGGTGCCGATGGAGAAAAAGTCCACCACCTTGGCCAGCCGGTCGCTGATGACCGCAGCGGCGGGGGTCTCGATCATGATGCCCACGTCCACGTCGTCAGAGAAGGGGATACCCTCGGCGGTGAGCTCGGCCTTGACGGACTCGCACATCTTTTTGGCCTCCTTGACTTCCCACACGGAGGCGACCATCGGGAACATGATGGAGAGCTTACCGTAGGCGGAGGCACGGTACAGGGCGCGCAGCTGGGTGCGGAAGATCTCCGGCCGGTTCAGGCAGATGCGCAGGGCGCGGTTGCCGAGGGCGGGGTTCTCCTCCTTGGGGAGCTGGAAATATTCGATCATCTTGTCTGCGCCGATGTCCAGCGTGCGGATGACGACTTCTTTGCCGCCCATATCGCTGAGCACCTTCTTGTACGCCTCAAACTGGTAATCCTCGGTGGGATAATCGTCGCAGTTGAGATACAGGAATTCACTGCGGAACAGGCCGATGCCGCCGCCGTCGTTTTCCAGCACGGCGTGCACGTCCTCGGGATTACCGATATTGCAATAGATTCGGACCTCGTGTCCATCCTTGGAGACATTGGGCTGGCCCTTGAGCTGGTTGAGCAGCTCCTGGCGCTTGATAAGCTCGGCGCGCTTTTTCATCAGGCGCTCGCGGGTCTCCTCATCGGCGTCGATGACCACGCTGCCGGTGCCGCCGTCTACGATGACCTCGCGGCCCTCGTACTCACTCTTGAGCTGGTCGCCCACGCCGATGATAGCGGGGATGCCCATGGTGCGGGCGAGGATGGCGGTGTGGCTGGAGCCGGAGCCGCCGGAGGTGATGAAGCCCAGTATCTTGGACTTGTCCAGCTGCACGGTTTCGCTGGGGGCCAGATCGTCGGCAGCGAGGACGACGGGCACATCGGAGTCGATGCCGCCCTGCACCACGCCGCAGAGAATGCCCACGATGCGGCCGGAGATATCCTTCACGTCGGCGGCGCGGGCTTTGAAGTAGTCGTCGTCCATGGCGGCGAAGGCGTCGGCTTGTATGGCCCCGGCGTCGGTGACGGCAGCCTCGGCGTTGAGGCCGGACTCCTTGATGAAGCCCTCGATGGCCTCCTCGTAGTCCATATCCTCGGCCATCATCTGGTGCGTCTCAAAGAGCAGCGCGGCCTCGTCGCCGGCTTCCGCTCTGGCTTTCTCGGCCAGCACGCCCAGCTGATCGATCGCCTTGGCCTGCGCTGCCTTGAAGCGTTCCCATTCGGCCTCGCGGTCCGCGACCTCGTAGCGGCGGATGGTGCTCTTTGCTCTCTGATAGAAATAAAGGGGACCCGCGGCGACGCCGGTGGAGACGCCCTTACCCTGGATCGAAATCATGGTGTTGCTCCTTTCATATAGCAGATAGAAAGATACGGCTGTCGCCGGGGCAGCCGTATCTTTATCAGTTGGATCAAAGGTTTGCCTTGAAGAAGGCTTCGATGGCGGCGGCCACGGCTTCCTCGTCCCCGCCTTCGACGGAAACGGAAACGGTGTCGCCCTGTTTAATGCCCATCTGCATAATGGCCATCAGCTTGAGAGCGTTGACGGACTTGTCGCCCTTGGTCAGCGTGACGGTGGAGCCGGAATAGCCCTTGATCTCCTTGACCAGCAGGCCGGCGGGACGGGCGTGAATACCCACGGGATCGGTAATGGTGTACTCAAAAGATTTCATGTTGCTTCCTCCAGTTATATTGAATTTGAATGGATTACTCTTTCAGACCGCACTCCACGCCTTCCAGATCGTCGGAGTTGGTCAGCAGCATGACCACGCAGTCGCTGTAACCGGCGGCCTTGATTTTGGCGCTGTCGAAGCCCAGCAGCTTCTGCCCGGCCTTGACCTCATCGCCCTCGGACACAAAGGCGGTGAAGCCGTCGCCCTGCATGTTCACGGTGTTGACGCCGATATGGATCAAAACCTCCATACCGTTTTTCTCCAGCGTGACGGCGTGCTTGGTGTCGAACACGGAGGTCACAGTGCCGTCGAAGGGTGCGACAACGATGCCGTCGGTCGGTTCAACGCCGATGCCGTCGCCGAGAATTCCCATGGCGAAGGTGTCGTCGGGGATGTCCTCGCGGGCGATGACCTTGCCCCTGGCCGGCTGCAGCAGCTCACCGGCGGCGCAGCGGACAACAGAGGGCATGGGCTCAGCGGGTTCCTCGGGGGCGGACTCGGCCTTCTTTGCGGGGGCGTCCTCCTTCCAGATGATCCAGGTGAGCACACCGGCGACGCCGGCGGAGATGAGCAGCTCGACCAGATACAGGGGAACGTTATTGACTGCGGGGATAGCGGGGATGCCGGTAACGCCGTAGACGGGGGCGCCGAGCTTGAACAGCGCGCCGAACAGGGAGCCGACCGCGCCGCCGACCATGCCGCAGATAAAGGGCTTCATGAAGCGGAAGTTGATACCGAAGATGGCGGGTTCGGTGATGCCGAGGGAGGCGGAGAGGGAGGAGGGCAGCGCGACAGACTTGGTCTTCTGGTTCTTGACCTTCAGAGCCACCGCAAGGCAGGCGCCGAACTGGGCAAAGTTTGCGGCGGAGGCGATGGGCATCCAGGTGTTGAGCCCGGTCTGGGCGATCATGCCGGCCTCGATGACGTTGTACATGTGGTGCAGACCCATAACCACGGTCAGCGGGTAGATCGCGCCCATAACGACCGCGCCGAACAGGGAGCTTGCCAGCCACTTGGCGCCGGCCAGCACCCAGTTTTCGAGGATGGAGAAGACGGGGCCGATGATGGTGAAGGTGATGAAGGAGGTGATCAGCACGGTGCACAGCGGGGTGACGAACAGGTCGATCATCTCGGGCACCTTCTTATGCAGCCATTTCTCCACCGTGGACATCAGCAGTACTGCCAGAATGACCGGAATGACGTGCCCCTGATAGCCGACCTGCTGAACGTTGAAGAAGAACAGGTGCCAGGTGGGAATCTCGCCGGGGGCGTAATTGCCGACGGTCCAGGCGTTGATGAGTGCGGGATGGACCATCATCAGGCCGATGACGGCGCCGAGGAAGATATTGCCGCCGAAGACGCGTGCGGCGCTGATGGCCACCAGCACGGGCAGCAGGGCGAAGGCCGTGTTGGCCACGAGGTCAAGGAAGGAATACCAGTCGCTCAGACCGAAGGCGGGCCAGAACTTGGGAATCGCTTCCACGAGACCCATCATCAGGCCGGAGGCCACAATGGCGGGCAGGATGGGGACGAACACGTCGCCGGGGGTTTTCAGAATCTTTTTCCAGAGCGGCATGCGCGAGGCAGCGGCAGCCTTGACGTCGGCCTTGGTCGCGGCGGTGAGGCCGGTGACGGCGAGGAACTCGTCATAGACCTTGTTGACGGTGCCGGTGCCAATGATCAGCTGCAGCTGACCGTTGGAATCAAACAGACCCTTGACACCTTCCACCTCTTCCAGGGCTTTGGTGTCGATCTTGCTGTTGTCGGCAATCACGAGGCGAAGGCGCGTGGCGCAGTGTGCCGCACTGATGATATTATCCTTTCCACCCAGGTGGGAAAAGATCTCTTCAGCGCACTTGCGGTAGTCGAGTGCCATAATCAAACTTCTCCTTTTCTCCAAATAGCGGCCGTCCGGACGGGCGACCGCTTTATCAGTACAATCATACAATAAATTCTTAACAAAGGCAATGACAATTCAAAATCTTGAAGTAAAAAATCAGCCTTCAAATTTGGTGCTTTCCACCAAACCCAGCGCCTCAAAGCCCCGGGCCAGACCGTCTTCCTCCACGGCGGGACAGACCATTGTGCTGAATTTTTTCAGGTTGGGGCTGCCGTTTGCCATGCAGACGCCGGTGCCGACGGTCTGGATCATCTCCAGGTCGTTCATGCTGTCGCCAAAGCCGATGGTATCCTCCAACGAAGCGCCCAGCGCCTCTGCAATACGCCTGACGCCGCTGCCCTTGTCAAACTTCCGGTTGACCAGCTCTCCGTTGAGACAGTTGGCGGCAGCCATATCCTGCACCAGGAAGAAAAAGTCCTGCTCCAGGGCCTCAATGGCGGGGGCAAGCTGCTCCAACTCCCGACACATGAAGACCACCTTATAAATCGGCCGCCCGTCGTATTCCGCCATGGGCCGGATGTTCAGATCCTTCTCCAGCGCCTTGCGCCAGCGGACAAGCTCGCTGTTGCCGCCGGAGCTCTGTCTGAGAAACTCGGCCAATCCCTCGTCGCAGAAGCTGCCGTCCAGGGCCTCCACCGTGCGGTAAACGCCCTGCTCCCCAAACAGCCGCATGGCGGTCTCCCGCTGTGCGTCTGTCATGGGGCAATCGTACAGCACCCGGTTTCCCAGCGTCACATAGCCGCCGCTGCTGGCGATCACGCCGTCAAAGCCGAAGCGCAGCAGGGGAGTGAGCATATCGGGATTGCGCCCGGTGCAGAGAAAGATCAAATGCCCGGCCATCTGCGCGCGGCGGATGGCGTCCACGGCGCTTGCGGGCGGATCGTTGCTGCCCGGCGGGGTCAGCGTGCCGTCGATATCCAGAAAGATCAGTTTCCTGTTCATGCCTGCGCCTCCGTTTCAAACGCACAGATCAGCCATACAAAGTCTCCCGGCCAGAGGGTGACGCCGGCCTTGTCAACGGCCTGGCCGGTGAGGAGATTGCGGAAGCTCCCCGGTGTGTTGACGGGCACGCAGCGTTCGCCGTCGGAGAAGTTAAACAGGGCCGCCAGCTTTTCCCCCTTATAATAGCGGCCGATGCCAAGTACATTGTCGTCTCCGGTCAGCAAAAGCCATACGTCGGCCCCCGCGTCGAAGACACGGTGCTCCCGGCGGAGCTCCTCGAGGCGGCGCAGCGAGGTGAAGACCCGGCCCTCCACGGTGCCGGGATCGTGGCGCTTTTCGGCGGCCTGCCAATCCAGATCGCCGCGGTGGAGAAAGCGGCTGTCGGCGGCCTTGAGCGGGTCGTCATGATAGCCGTTATCGTTGCGCTGGGCGATCTCGTCGCCGCTGTAAAGCACAGGGATGCCGCTGAGGGTAAACATGTATGCGTGCAGCATCACGTCCAGCCGCAGCGACCAGTCGAGCATGTAGCCGTTATCCTGTTCCAGGGCGGCCTGTACGCCGCAAAGCGAGGCTGTGGTGCCGCAGAGACGGGCGTCGCCCAGGCGGGGATCGTTGTTGTAAAGTTCCCCTCTTGCGGGGCTGCCAAACCAGTTGCCGGTCAGGTAGTCGTTCAGGTAGCGCTTGTGGGCGACCTCGTTAACACCGAAGCGGGCCAGATAGGGGTAGTCCAGCCCCCAGCCGATGTCGTCGTGGCAGCGCAGATAGTTGAGGAAGCTGTATTCTCCCGGCAGGGCGAACACCTGTGAGAGCTGATGCTGCAGGAGCCTGACGTCCTTGGTTGCCACGGTGTGCCAGGTGCTGGCCATGGTGGTGACATTATAGAGCAGGTGGCACTCCGGCTTTTCCACCGTACCGAAATAGGGGACCACCTTGCTCGGCTCCATGACCACCTCGCCCAGCAGGAGCGTGCCGGGGCACACGATCTCGCACACCATGCGCATCATGCGCACCAGTTTATGTACCTGGGGAAGGTTACGGCAGTTGGTGCCAAGCTCCTTCCAAATGTAGGGCACGGCATCCAGGCGGATAATGTCCACGCCCTGGTTGCAGAGGAAAAGCATGTTCTCCGTCATGTCATTGAAGACTGCGGGGTTGGCATAGTTTAAGTCCCACTGATAGGGATAGAAGGTGGTCATGACCACCTTGCCCGCTTCCTCGCACCAGGTGAAGTTGCCCGGCGCGGTGGTGGGGAAAACCTGGGGAACGCTCTGCTCAAAGCGGTTGGGGATGTCCCAGGTATCATAGAAAAAATAGCGGCTCTGCGCCTGCAAATCCCCGGCGCGGGCGGCCCTGGCCCAGGCATGATCCTCGCTGGTGTGGTTCATCACAAAGTCGAGGCATACGGCGATGCCGCGCCTGTGGCAGTCCTCCGCCAGCGCGGCCAGATCCTCCATGGTGCCGAGCTCAGGCTGCACCCTTCGGAAATCGGAAACGGCATAGCCGCCGTCGCTGCGGCCCTCGGGGGATTCGAGAAGCGGCATCAGATGCAGATAGTTGACGCCGCAATCCTGGATATAATCCAGCCGCTCCCGTACGCCGTTGAGCGTCCCGGCAAAGGCCCTGACGTACATGAGCATGCCCACCAGGTCATGCCCCTTGTACCAGCGGGGATCGGCCTCGCGGCTCAGATCCAGGGCGCGCAGCGGCTCCGGCCGCTGAAGCCACATGCGGCGGAGCATCTGCTCAAAGGAAGCGTAAGCGGCTGTATCGCCGGAATACAGCTCCCGGTAGAGCTGTTGCAATTCGTTTTCGTGCCGCGCATAGCGCTCGGAAAAATCGCGTTCCCAGGTCTGTTTGTTCATTCCGTGCGTCCTCCCTGTTTGATACAACTCTATTATAGGGAAATCGCGGGTGCAAATCAAGAGAGTCTTAACGGAGAAATGGGAAAAGCCGTTGAAAGGGATGGAGCGCTATGATGGAATAGCACGGGTGCTGTTTTTCTGTGAGAAAAACTGTGTGCCAACAGTTGAATTCATTCCAATTTTATGTATAATATTTAATGATGATTGATACACTGGGGTGGGTTATGCCTGTCCCGGCGCAGAGAATATATGCATTTTGCACGTGTGTAAAGGAGTTTGAGGGCAATGCCGAAAGAGCATCTGAAATTCTTCGCGGTCAACGGCAAACGGCTGATTCTGGTGGTGGACGACGAGCTGATCAACCGGGAGATTCTTGGCAACATTCTTGCACAGGACTACGAGTTGATCTATGCGGCGGACGGCACACAGGCCGTGCAGATGATCGAAGAATATCACGAGATCCTGTCGCTGGTTCTGCTTGACCTGCTCATGCCGGACATGAACGGCATGGAAGTGCTCAAGCATATCCGCAACACGCCGGAGCTGGCCCATATTCCGGTGATTGTCATGACCTCGGAGGCCAGCGCGGAGGTGGAGAGCCTGCGCTTCGGCGCCATCGATTTCATTCCGAAGCCCTACAATCAGCCCGAGGTGATCACCGCCCGCGTGCGCCGTACGATCGAGCTGTCCGAGGACCGGCAGATCATCAACAGCACCGAGCGCGACAGTCTGACGGGGCTGTATAACCGCGAATACTTCTATCGCTATGCCGAGCAGTACGATCAGCACCATAAGGATATGAACATGGACGCCATCGTTGTTGACGTCAACCACTTCCATATGATCAACGAGCGTTACGGCAAGGCCTACGGCGACCAGGTGCTGCGCCGCATCGGGGAGAAGGTGCGCGAGATGGTGCGCGATTCCGGCGGGATCGTCTGCCGCCGTGAAAGCGATACCTTTATGGTCTATTGCCCGCACCGCGACGACTATAAGGCGATCCTGGAGAACGCCTCCGTGGGCCTGGCCGGGGATGAGACGGCCATCAACCGCGTGCGTCTGCGCATGGGCGTGTACTCCGATGTCGACAAGAGCATTGACATCGAGCGCCGCTTTGACCGGGCCAAGCTCGCCGCCGACACGGTGCGCGGCAGCTTCTCCAAAACCATTGCCTTTTATGACAGCGCCCTGCACGAAGCGGAGATCTACGATGAGCAGCTGTTGGAGGACTTCCACAAAGCGATTTCCGAGCGGCAGTTCAAGGTCTTTTATCAGCCCAAGTTTGACATCCGGCCCGAGATCCCTGTGCTGGCCAGCGCCGAGGCGCTGGTACGCTGGAAGCATCCCAAGCTCGGCATGATCAGCCCCGGCGTATTTATTCCGCTTTTTGAAAACAACGGCCTGATCCAGCAGCTGGACGCCTTCGTCTGGCGCGAGGCCGCGGCCCAGATCCGCGATTGGAAGCAGCGCTTTGATCTGGTGGTGCCCGTGTCGGTCAACGTCTCCCGCGTCGACCTGTACGATCCGAACCTGATCGATACGCTCCAGGCGCTGATGGAGGAATTTGAGCTGTTACCCAGTGAATTCCTGCTGGAGATCACGGAGTCGGCCTATACCCAGGATTCGGTGCAGATCATCGAAACCGTCAACCGGCTGCGCTCGCTGGGCTTCCAGATCGAAATGGACGATTTTGGCACGGGCTACTCCTCCCTGAACATGATTTCCTCCCTGCCCATCGATGCGCTGAAGCTGGACATGCACTTTATCCGCAGCGCCTTTGCTGCGCGCAAGGATACCCGCATGCTCGAGGTCATCATCGACATTGCCGACTATCTCTCGGTTCCCGTCATTGCCGAGGGTGTCGAGACCGAGGAGCAGCTGCTGGCGCTCAAGGCCATGGGCTGCGACCTGGTGCAGGGCTATTATTTCTCCCGGCCGATTCCCGCGCCGGAGTATGAGATCTTCATTGCCGAGCGCTGCAAGACCTTCAATGTGACCGCCGGGCTTTTGACCGGGCGGCGAAGCGGGGGCGAGGAGCCTGCCCCGGTTGAACTGAACCTCGGCAAGATTGCCCACGCGCTCTCGGCGGGCTTTGAGAGCATCTACTATGTCGACGTCGAAAACGATCACTATGTGGAGTTCAGCTCCCAGGGCAAGTACGAGGATCTGCAAATCCAGCGCAGCGGCGCCGACTTCTTTGCTGAAACGCAGGACAACATTCCCCGCGTGGTCTATAAGGAGGATCAGACGAGGCTGGCGCTGTCCATGCAGAAGGAGACGCTCCTGGCTCAACTGGTGGGCGGGCGGCACTTCTCCATCACCTACCGACTGGTGATCGAGGGCGTGCCCACCTATTATAACCTCAAGGCGGTCAGCGCGCAGACGCGCGGCAACCACCATATCGTTATCGGACTGAGCAATGTTGACGAGCAGATGCAGGATGCTCTCAACGCCGAGGAGCCGGAGGATCGGTACTCCGAGTTTATCACCATTGCCCAGGCGCTTTCCAATGATTTCGAGAGCGTTTATTACATCGATGTCAACTCTGACGCCTATACCTACTACACCGCCCAGGGCGACTATGAGGATCTGGAGATACGGCTCAAGGGGATCCACTTCTTCCAGGAGGCGCAGGAAAATCTGCTGCAGGTCGTCCATCCCGAGGACCAGCAGAAGGTTTCCGACGCGCTGAATAAGGAGCTTCTGCTCCCGGCGCTGGAAAAGCGCGGCACCATGACCGTGGTCTATCGCCTGATGATCGACGGTACGCCCACTTACTACAGCATGAAGATCGTGCGCAGTGAGAATGACGACCACCACATCGTCATTGGCATTGCCAATGTCGCCGCGCAGATGGCGGAGCAGGTCCAGCAGGAGACCGTGTCTTATTCCCGCATTGCCCAGGCGCTGGCCCAGGACTACTATACCATCTACTATGTTAACACCGAGACCGAGCGCTTCATCGAATACAAGATCCAGGGGCCGAGTCATGCCCTCACGCTTGAGCGCATGGGCGAGGGCTTCTTTGACGACTGCAAGCGCTCCATCCCTATGGCGGTGGTGCCGGAGGATCAGGAAAAGGCGCTGGCGGCCTTTGACCGTGAGACGCTCCTCAACGAGCTGGCCGACGGCCACGTCTTCTCCATTGCCTACCGCCTGATTATTGACGGCACGGCGGTTTACACCAGCCTGAAGGCTCTGCGTCTGGCCGACGATGACAAGCATATTGTCATCGGCCTGAGCGATATTGACGCCCAGATGAAGAAGCAGAACGAGTACGAGGAGGCCAAGCGCGCCAACGTCACCTACGGCTCCATTGCCGAGGCCCTATCCCAGGACTATTTCAGCATCTACTATGTGGACACGGAGACAGACCGGTTTATTGAGTATTCCGCTCATGACGAGTACCGTGAGCTGAACATTGAAAAGGGCGGCGATGACTTTTTCAACACCAGCCGCCGGAATATTCTCCGCGTGGTCTACCCCGAGGATCGCGAGAAGATCGGCAACGCGATCATCAAGGAAAACCTCCTTGCGGAGCTGGAGAAGAGCGGCATCTTCACCATCAATTATCGCCTGATGTTTGGCAGCACGCCCACCTGGGTCAGCATGAAAGCCACCCGGATGGAGGATAGGACCGACCCGCACATCGTCATTGGTGTCAGCAACATTGACGCCCAGATGAAGCGCGAGGAGGAGCTGGGCGCGGCCCGTGCGCTGGCCAATCGCGACGCGCTGACCGGCGTCAAGAGCAAGCATGCCTATGTTGAAAATGAGGGCATCATGAACGAGCGGCTCAATGCCGGCACACAGGAGCCCTTCGCCATGGCGGTCTGCGATCTCAATGGCCTCAAGACCGTCAACGACACCCAGGGTCACGCGGCCGGCGACCGGTACATACAGGATGCGTCCCGCATCATCTGCAACACCTTCAAGCACAGTCCCGTCTTCCGTATCGGCGGGGACGAGTTCGTCGCCATCCTCCGCGGGCAGGACTATGAAAACCGCGCCCAGCTGCTGGCCGATCTGGAGGCGCTGGACCGGGAGAATAAGGAAAGCGGCCGGGTCGTGATTGCCTGCGGCCTGTCGGAGTTTGTTGCCGGGCAGGACAGCTGCGTTGCCGATGTCTTCAAGCGCGCCGATGAGCGCATGTACCGCAACAAGGCTGCCCTGAAAGAGACCAGATAAGACAAAGGCCGGGGGAGAATTCCGGTTGCTGGAGGAACCCTATGGAATCAATACTATACGCGGAAGTTTATTTGATCTGTATGATCATCGTTGGCCTGCTGCTGTTCTGGGAGTTACGCTCCGAGAGCAACAGCGCCACGGACCAGTGGCTCAAGCGCGTGCTTGTCTGCTTTGAGGTTAACTTTGCCTCCAACTTCTGCTTTACGCTTTTTAACGGCGTACGGATCTATGAGCCGCTGTGGTTGGAAGCGTCCTATTTCTTCAAGACGCTCTATCACATCTCGCTGGTAGTCGGCGTGTTCGCCTGGTGCGGCTATGCCGAGACCGAGAACGGCAGCGATCTTTTTGAAACGCCGAAGACCCGGCGCCTTGTGCATCTGCCGGCGCTGCTGCCTATCGCGGCGGCCGTCGGGAATCTCTGGAACCATCAGCTGTTTTATTTGACCGAAAGCGGCAGCTATGTGCGCTGTGTCATGTTCCATGTTCAGATGGTGCTCCTGCTGATCGTCTCCGCGGTGTTTGCCTGCCGTATTCTGCGCGCTGCGCGCTATGAGTCCGACCCCAATAAGAAGTCTCACATGGCGCTGATCAGTTCCTTCCCGCTGTGCATTCTGGCGGCTTGGATCCTCTCCTTCGTGGGCGAGTCTGTTCCCGTTATCTGCGTCAGCATCACCATTGAGCTTCTCTGCCTGTATATGGGCACCTCCCGCCAGCAGATCTCCGTTGATAAGCTGACCCAGGTCAACAACCGGCAAAACCTCATCGGCTTTATGAAATACAAGCTCAAGATTCACGACGGCCCGCTGTATCTGCTGATGATGGATGTGGACTATTTCAAAAAGATCAACGACACCTACGGACACCTGGAAGGGGACCGCGCGCTGACTACGGTTTCGGGCGTACTCAAGCGCGCCTGCGCGCCCTATAAAAAGCGTCCCTATATCGCCCGCTATGGCGGTGACGAGTTTATGATTGTCCTGGAAGCTACCGAGGCGGAGGTTGCCGGGCTGTGCCAGAGCATCCACGACATGCTTCGCGCGGCGAGCGACGGCCTGGAATATACCCTCAAGGTCAGCATCGGCTGTGCCCGCTGGATCGAGGGTATGGGCTACAAGGAGCTGATTGCCTCTGCCGACGAGGAGCTCTATAAGATCAAGCAGGCGAGGAAAGCATAAGGAACCCTCTCCGCTACGGCTTTGCCGGAATCCATATCCGCCGAAAGGAGGCGCTGGCCCTTGTCCTATAAACGAATAGCGTGCCTGGGACTGGCGCTGGCGCTTCTCCTGTTGAGCGGCTGTGCCCCGGCAAGCGCGCCGTCGGCGGTTCAGATTTTTGCGCTCAGAGGTCTCTTTGGCGGCAAGGACGCCGCGGCAGAGGAAACGCCGGCGACGGCGTCGCCCTACGTTGCCCCCGCTTTTCTGGACGCCGCCTTCCACGCGGATCAGGCCGAGGGCTCCGACGCGGTGCGCCTGGATCTCTCCGGCGTGAACGACGGCTATGTCGCCGTCTCCGCCGTGTCCGAAAAACGACTCAAATGTCAGGTCATCCTGGATGATCAGACCTATACTTATAATCTTGCCTCCGACGGCACGCCGTCGATCTTTCCCCTGCAATGCGGGGACGGAACCTATCGCCTGCGGGTGATGGAAAACGTGGTGGACAGCAAGTACGCCGAGCTGTTTTCCCAGTCCTTCTCTGTCAGCCTTTCCGATGCGTTCCAGCCCTTCCTCCGGCCCAGCGACTATGTGGACTATCAAAAGGATTCGGCCTGTGTCGCCAAGGCTTCCGAGCTTGCGCAGTCGGCGGGTGACGCCTTGGGGCTTGTGGGCGCGGTGTATGACTATGTCTGCGCCACCGTTACCTATGACCGGGAGCTGGCTGCGTCGGTCAAGTCCGGTTATCTCCCCGTGCCCGACCGTACCTTGCAGAGCGGCAAGGGCATCTGCTTTGATTATGCGGCCCTCGCCGCGGCCATGCTGCGCAGTCAGGGGATTCCGACCAAGATGGTCTTTGGCTATGTGGCCCCGGATCAGCTTTACCACGCGTGGAACATGTTCTACACGGCCCAGACCGGCTGGGTCGCCGTCAAGTTTGAGGTCACGGCGGACAGCTGGGTGCGGATCGACCTGACCTTTGCCGCCAACGGGGCCGACAGCAAGTTCATCGGTGACGGCAGCAATTATTCCGATGTGTATTATTATTGATAGAAGCGGGTGACTGAAATGAGCAAACGCAAATTGGATCATCTCGGCGTCAGCGCCTTTTGCGAAAGCATGGCCATGATGGTGCAGGCCGGTATTCAGACCGACGAGGCCGTCGCCTTGCTCCAGAGCGGGCAGAGTCAGACCGGCGGCGTTTTGGAGCAGGGCCTTGCGGTCATGAAGGAGCGGGTGGATCAGGGCTGCGGCCTGGCCAAGGCGATGGAGGCCGCGGACATTTTTCCCGATTACGCCCTGCGCATGGTTGCCGCCGGCGAAAGCTCCGGTCGGCTGGAGGATATTCTCTTCCGCCTGGCCCGGTATTATGCCGAGCAGAAGACGATCTCCGAGAAGCTCAAAAACGCGGTGACCTATCCCGCCGCCATGCTGGTGCTGATCATTGCGGTCCTGGCCGTGATGCTGGTGATGGTGCTGCCCGCCTTTACGGATGTGTACAATAACCTCACCGGCAGCCTCTCCGCTTCCTCTTACAGCTATGTGCGCTGGGCCTATGCTTTCTGCTGGGTCGCGCTGGTTGTGATGGTGCTTTTGGCGGCGGCGCTGCTCGGCGGGCTGTATCTCTGGAACCACGGCAGGCGCGACAAGGTGGAGGCTCTGCTGCGGCGGATTCCGCTGTGCGCCGCCATCCTGGAGAATATGGGCAAGTTCCGCTTTACCTCGGCGCTGGCGACCTTCCTCGCCAGTGGGGAGATGCAGGACGACGCCGTGCTCGATTCCATCCCCATGACCGACTGCAAGAGCGTGGAGGACCGGCTTCACCGCTGCGTCCGGCGCATGGAGGAGGGCCATTCCATTGCCCAGGCCGCCTATGATGAGGCGCTGTTTGAGCCGGTGTACGGCCGGATGCTTCTGGCCGGGGAGCGCAGCGGTAGTCTGGAAAACGTGCTCGGCCGCCTGACCGAGCTACTTGAGACCAATTGCGGCAACCTGGTCGACCGGCTTGTGGGTATTGTCGACCCGCTGCTGTCGGGCGTGCTGATGGTTACGGTGGGGCTGTCGCTCTTGAGCGTGATGCTGCCGCTGATCGGCATGATGAACGCCATCGCGTAAGGGTGCCGCCATGTATTCGGATGTTGTAAAAAAACGCGGCCATATACGGTGGCTACTGCTGGCGCTGGTGCTTGTGCTGCTTGTGGTGTTCTTCGTTTTGCGCGATCCCGGACGGGATCTGGGCGAGGAAAGCGCCGCGGCGATTCAGGCGGCGGTCCTGCGCAGCGCGCGTCAGTGCTACGCGGTGGAGGGGGTATACCCGCCGGATCTCCGGTATCTGGAGGAAAACTACGGGCTCCAGGTCAATACCGAGGATTTCTATGTCACTTACGACGCCTTCGCGTCGAACCTGCCGCCCACGGTGCGGGTGAACAGCAAGAGGGGATGAGCGCATCCCTTCCCGGAAAGGAAGTGTAAGCGTGAAGCAAAGCCAAACGCCCTCCCTGGGCCTGTATACGATCGGGATCGCGGCGCTGTTTCTGGCGGGCTTTTTCCTGCTGGTGGTTTTCGGCGCGGGCAGTTACCGCAACACGGTCACCGGGCAGGAGGAAAATATGCGTGATCGGGCGCTTCTGGGCTATCTTTCCACCGCAGTCAAGGCGTATGACACAGCCGGTGCCGTGATCGTCGAGGATACCGCCGCGGGCCGGACCCTGGTCCTGCTGGACGGGGACAGTGGCTACGCCCTGCGCGTTTACCTGCACGCGGGGAAGCTGATTGAGGATTACGCACCGGCTTCGTCCGAACTGAACCCGGACGGCGCGCAGGTCATCGGCGCAACGGAAAGCTTTTCTGTTGAAGAGCGTGCGCCGGGGCTGCTGTCCCTGCGCACGGATGAGGGGCAGGTGCTCCTGCATCTGAGAAGCGAGGTGAGGGATGCATGAGAAAAGACGGGCACCTCACGGGTTTTTATCTGGAAACCCTGCTGATGATCACGGTGTTCATCGGCATTATCCTGATCCTCACCCAGGTTTTCGGCCTGGGTAAGGTGCAGAGCGGCCGGGCGAGCCGTCTGACCGGTGCCGTGACGCTGGCTGAAAACGCGGCCGAGGCTGTCTCAGCCAGCCACAATGTGGAGGAGCTGGCGGCGCTGTTAAACGAAAACGGCAACGCTTCCCCGATGACCGACACCGCAGGGGTGACGGCCTTCTATGACACGGACATGAACCCCGACCCCGCGGGTCCTCTGCGGCTGGATGTCACCTGGCTGCCGAAGCATACGGAGCGCGGCGTCCTGGTCAGCAGCGTGATCCTTGTCCGCGACGGCCCGGCAGACGAGCCTGTCTATCGGCTGGACACGGCGGTCTTTCTCCCGGAGGTGAAGCCATGAAGCAGGTACCTGTGAAGCTGGGGCCGCTGGCTCTGCTGCTGACGGTGATCAGCATTTGCCTGACGGTGCTGGCGATTTTGAGCTTTACCACCGCACGGGCTGACAGCCGCCTGGCTGAGAAATACGCCGAGACCGTGCAGACCCGCTATGCGCTGGAAGCCCGGGGACAGGAATTTTTGGCCGACCTCTATGAAAGCGACCCCTCGCTCATGGACATGGAGTGGGATGGCCAGGGCGTCTGGTGGACAACGCTGGAGCTGTCCGGCGCGCGCCTGCGCATCGGGGTCAAGGCCTCCGGCGGCGAATATACGGTCGTTGCCTGGCGGCATGACCGGGAGTGGAGTCAGGACGAGCTGATCGGAAACCTCTGGTTGGGAGATTAGGAGAAACTATGGAGATTTTAGAAATACTGCAAAAGGCTCTTGCGGCGGACGCCGCGGATATCTTCCTGGTTGCCGGCCTGCCGGTGACCTTCAAATGCGGCGGCCGGCAGGAGCGGCTGGATACCGGTATGCTCATGCCCGATGAGATCGGCCGCCTGGTCGAGTCCATCTATGACATCAGCAAGCGCGACCGGGCGAACCTGGACCGCGGCGCGGATGATGACTTCTCCTTTGCCGTGTCCCAGTTGGGGCGCTTCCGTGTGAACGTCTTCCGGCAGCGCGGCTCGCTGGCGGCGGTCATTCGTGTCATCCGTTTCGGTCTGCCCGACCCCGTCAAGCTCGGCATTCCGGAGAGCATTCTCTCCCTTGCGGATAACAAGAAGGGGCTTGTGCTCATCACCGGCTCCGCCGGCACCGGCAAGTCCACAACACTGGCCTGCATGATCGACCGCATCAACCGCAGCCGGGACTGCCACATCATCACCATGGAGGACCCCATTGAGTACATCCACCGCCACAATAAGGCCATTGTCACCCAGCGGGAGATCTCCATCGACACGCCGGGCTATCTCGACTCCCTGCGCTCGGCGCTGCGCGAAAGCCCTGATGTCATCCTTCTGGGCGAGATGCGCGATTACGACACCATTTCCGCCGCCATCACCGCGGCCGAAACCGGTGTGCTGCTGCTAAGCACCTTGCACACCAGCAGCGCCGCCAACACCATCAACCGCATTCTGGACGTCTTCCCCGCCAATCAGCAGCAGCAGGTCAAGATCCAGCTGGCGCAGATTCTCAAGGGCATCGTCTGCCAGCAGTTGGTGCCCTCTGTCGACGGCGGACAGCTGGCGGTCTTTGAGGTGATGAAGTCCACCGTCGCCATTCAGAACATGATCCGCGAGGACAAGCTCCATCAACTGGAGTCGGCTATGCAGGCCGGCGCCGCCGACGGCATGTGCACCATGGACGGCAGCCTGCTCAAGCTATACCGGGAGGGGAAGATCACCCGCGATACGGCGCTGGTCTCCTGCGTCAATTACGAGAGCATGTCCAAGCGCCTCGGCGCATGAACGAAATCAACCTATCGGAAGGGAGGACACGGCCATGAGAACGCGCGAAGCGCAGCCCGATACGCTGTATGTGCGTATGTTGGGCGGCTTCTCCATGACGTGGAACGGAAAGCTGATTGCCGGCGGCTCCAAGGCCAGCGAGAGTCAGTTTACCTATCTTCTACAGATCCTGATCCATAACCGCGCGCGGGGCGTTACCCGTGACCGGTTGGAGGAGCTGCTGTTTGAGGACCGTGAGATGGACAACGTCCATCACGCGCTGCAAAGTGTGATCTATAACAGCAAGAAGAAGCTGGAACGCGCGGGGCTTCCCAAGGTCAATTATATTGAGCAGCGCAAGGGCGTCTTCTTCTGGACGGAGGAGCTTCCGCTGATGGAGGACGCGTCCGAGTTCGAGCGTCTCTACGCCGAGGCGGAGCGTGCTGCCGATCTTGACGAAAAGCTCGCCCTGTATATGGACGCGGTGCACAGCTACGGCGGGGAGTTTCTGCCCT
>JAFTGE010000029.1 GCA_017458085.1 Oscillospiraceae bacterium | reverse complement strand
GGATGATGTGGTAACGAACGCCAGGCAGGTCCTTGACACGGCCGCCGCGGATCATAACCACGGAGTGCTCCTGCAGGTTATGGCCGATACCGGGGATGTAGGCGGTGACTTCGTAACCATTGGTCAGACGGACACGGGCGATTTTACGCAGAGCGGAGTTAGGCTTCTTGGGGGTGGAGGTACGAACTGCGGTGCAGACGCCTCTCTTCTGAGGAGCGCTCAGGTCGGTCTCCTTGTTCTTCAGGGTGTTCATACCCTTCTGCAGTGCGGGGGACGCGGACTTGTAGGTAACCTTCTCTCTGCCTTTTCTCACCAGCTGGTTAAAAGTGGGCATTGTTTTCCTCCTTTCTTCGGTTGATGTTTTGCCGAAAACGCCTGATTTTTCAAGCCTTTCGACCCTTTCACGCGTCACAGGGCGCACCTATGCCACGCAAATGTGAATTTTAGCATAATACACAAAAAGTGTCAAGAAATTTTGTAAAAAAATTTTCCAAAAAATTTTGTCTTGGCCGCTGTCCTCTCCCGTTGCGCACCGCTTTGGCACCGCGGCATACAATGGAGTGCGGGGCAAAGCTCCCCGCAATCGGCAGAGCGCGAGCGCTCTGCGCCCATGCTCTGCATTGGGAGGTACAATTTTGGCTACGTTTACCAATCAGGCCACCCTGTCCTACACGGGCGGCTCTATCAATTCCAATATCGTTACCGGTGAAATCACCGAAACCGTTACCGCGACAAAGACCGCCATCTCCGCCGGCTACACGCCGGACGGCACGGTCAGCTATGCTGTCAGCATCGTCAATTCCGGCGCGACCGACATGACCGGCATCACCGTCACCGATGATCTGGGCGCATATCTGGTCGGCGACGAGACCGTCTATCCGCTCGCCTTTGTTGCGGACAGTCTGCTTTACTTTGTAGACGGCGTTCCCGCGGCGGCGCCGACGGTCACTGCTGGTCCCCCGCTGACGATCAGCGGCATTACGGTTCCCGCGCTGGGCAACGTCATGCTCATTTACGAGGCTCGCGTGACGGAGTTTGCGCCTCTGGGCGAGGCAGGAGAGATCACCAACACCATCACCGTCACCGGCGGCTGCATTGTGACGCCTCTGACCGATTCGGCGACGATCTCGCTACTGATGGCGCCGCGGCTGTCCATTGCCAAGTCGGTCAGTCCGGCAGTACTGATCGGCTGCGACGAGCTGACCTACACCTTTGTGATCCAGAATGCCGGCAGTGAGGCGGGAGCGGACGCGGGCGTTGTGATTACGGACGTTTTCGATCCCATTCTCCGCAACCTGACCGTCACGCTGGACGGTGTGACGCTGCCTGCGTCTGCCTACACCTACGACGAGGCCACCGGGCTCTTTACCACCGTCGCCGGACAGATCACCGTCCCCGGTGCGACCTTTGAGCAGAACCCCGACGGCAGCTGGATGACGACGCCGGGCATCACTGTCCTGACCATCAGCGGCACCATCGGCTGATCCGATCCTCTACCAATGAATCAACCCGCCCCAAAGGGGCGGGTTGTCTTGCGTTGTTTCAGGGATCAGAGCGCGTTGGTCTTGCTGACCAGCGCGGACAGATCCACGTACTCCTCGGTTTCGGAGGCGATGGAGTCATCGGTCTGGGCCTCAAAATTACGGTAGACATTAAGGCCAGTGCCGGCGGGGATGAGCTTGCCGATGATGACGTTCTCTTTAAGACCCACGAGGTGGTCGACCTTGCCCTTAATGGCGGCGTCGGTGAGCACCTTGGTGGTCTCCTGGAAGGACGCGGCGGACATCCAGCTGTCGGTGGCGAGGGACGCCTTGGTGATACCCATGAGCAGCTGCGTGCAGGTTGCGTGCTGCAGACCGGTTTCCCCGGCGGCAATGCGCTCGTCGATGGCCTTGTTGGCCGCCTTGAACACGGAGATATCGACGGTGGCGCCGGAGAGCAGATCGGTGTCGCCTGCCTCTTCCACGCGGACCTTGCGCATCATCTGACGCACAATGACCTCGATGTGCTTGTCGTTGATATCAACGCCCTGCTGGCGGTAGACCTTCTGGACCTCGCTGGTGATATAGCTGCGCACACCCTGGCGGCCGAACTGGTCGTCGTTGACGCCGCGGATGCGGAGCACGTCGTGGGGATTGAGCGCGCCGGAGGTGAGCTCCTGGCCCTTGTCGACGTGGTCGCCGTTGTGCACCAGGATACCGGCGGAGTGCGGGACCGTGTACACGCTGGTCGAGCCCTCGGCCTCGTTGGTGACGGTGATGGAGTACATGACGCCCTTCTTGGCCTCTTCGATGCTGACGGTGCCGGAGGTCTCGGAGAGGATCGCCATCTTCTTGGGCTTGCGCGCCTCGAACAGCTCCTCGACACGGGGCAGACCCTGGGTGATATCGTCGCCGGCGACGCCGCCGGTGTGGAAGGTACGCATGGTCAGCTGCGTGCCGGGCTCGCCAATGGACTGGGCAGCGATGACGCCGACGGCCTCGCCCGCGTTGACGGGGCGGCCGATCGCGAGGTTGATGCCGTAGCACTTGGCGCACACGCCGCAGCCGGCCTCACAGGTCAGCACGCTGCGGATATAGGCTTTGTGGATGTTGTGTGCCTCGAGCACCTTGGCATCCTCGGGCATGAGCATGTGGTCGGTGTTAAAGAGCAGCTCGCCGGTCTCGGGGTCGGTGATGGGCAGTGCGGGGAAGCGTCCGTGGATGCTGGTGCCGAAGGACTCGACCTCCTGGCCTCTGTCGTACACAGCGCCGGCCCACACGCCTTCGGTGGTGCCGCAGTCTTCCTCACGGATGATGACCTCCTGGCACACGTCGACCATACGGCGGGTCAGGTAACCGGAGTCTGCGGTACGCAGCGCGGTATCGGCCATACCCTTACGGGCGCCTCTGGTGGAGATGAAGTACTCCAGAACGGACAGGCCCTCACGGAAGTTGGACTTGATGGGGATCTCGATGGTCTTACCGGAGGTATTCGCCATCAGGCCGCGCATACCGGCCAGCTGACGGATCTGGTTCATGGAGCCGCGGGCGCCGGAGTTTGCCATCATATAGATGGGGTTGTACTCGTCGAGGGCGTTGGACAGCGCGTCGGTGACGTCCTTGGTGGTCTTCTCCCACTCGGACACGACCAGACGGTAACGCTCGTCGTCGGTGATAAAGCCGCGCTTGTACTGGCGTTCGATCTTGACGACCTCATCCTCGGTGGCGTGGATCAGCTCATACTTGGCCGAGGGCACGGTCATATCCGCGACGGAGATGGTGATTGCGCCCTTGGTGGAGTACTTGTAGCCCAGCGCCTTGATGGAGTCAAGCACCTCGGCGGAGATGGTGAAGCCGTACTTCTGGATGCAGCGGTCGATGATATCGCCCAGCTGCTTTTTGCCGACCTGGAAGCTGATCTCGTGGTCAAAGGCGTGCTCAGGATCGGTACGGTCGACGTAGCCCAGATCCTGCGGGATGGGTTCGTTGAAGATGATGCGGCCCACAGTGGTGGTGATGATCTTCTTGGTCTCCACACCGTCGACGGTCTTGGTCACGCGCAGACGGATGGGGGCGTGCAGGCCGACATTACCCTCGTTGTAGGCCATGATGGCCTCGTTGGAGTCGCGGTAGATGAGCGTCGGCTTGTAGGTGATTTCCTTCTTGCCCTCGGCGGAGAGCTTGAGGTTTGTGTTGTAGATCTCGTCGCCGGAAACAATGGCGCCGCTCTCGAACTCGCTGTCACCCGGATCGTCGATGATGAGGCGCTCGGCGCCCTTCTCGGCCGCGTCGATACGCATCATGGTCAGGTAGTAGGAGCCGAGGATCATGTCCTGCGTGGGAACCGTGACGGGGTGGCCGTCCTGCGGGCGCAGGAGGTTATTGGCCGAGAGCATGAGGATGCGGGCCTCGGCCTGGGCCTCGGCGGACAGAGGCACGTGGATAGCCATCTGGTCGCCGTCGAAGTCGGCGTTGTAGGCGGTGCAGACCAGCGGGTGCAGGCGCAGGGCGCGGCCCTCGACCAGGATCGGCTCGAAGGCCTGGATGCCCAGGCGGTGCAGGGTCGGCGCGCGGTTGAGCAGCACGGGGTGCTCCTTGATGACGTCCTCGAGGGCGTCCCAGACCTCGGTGCGCTGCTTGTCGACCATCTTCTTGGCGGACTTGATGTTGTTGGCAACGCCGTCCTCGACCAGCTTCTTCATGACGAAGGGGCGGAACAGCTCGATGGCCATTTCCTTGGGCACGCCGCACTGGTAGATCTTGAGATCGGGGCCGACCACGATAACCGAACGGCCGGAGTAGTCGACGCGCTTGCCCAGCAGGTTCTGGCGGAAGCGGCCCTGCTTGCCCTTGAGCATATCGCTCAGAGACTTGAGCGCGCGGGAGTTGGCGCCGGTGACGGCGCGGCCGCGGCGGCCGTTATCGATCAGGGCGTCAACGGCCTCCTGCAGCATACGCTTTTCGTTGCGCACGATGATGTCGGGGGCGTTGAGCTGCTGAAGTCTCTTGAGGCGGTTGTTGCGGTTGATGACGCGGCGGTACAGATCGTTCAGGTCGGAGGTCGCGAAGCGGCCGCCGTCGAGCTGGACCATGGGGCGGATCTCAGGCGGGATGACCGGCAGGATGTCGATGACCATCCACTCGGGGCGGTTGCCGCTCTGACGGAAGGCCTCGACGACCTCGAGGCGCTTGACCAGCTTGGCCTTCTTCTGGCCGCCCGCGGTCTTGAGCTCCTCGCGCAGCTCCATGGCGAGCTTGTCGCAGTCGATCTGGCTCAAAAGCTCCTTGATGGCTTCCGCGCCGATACCGGCCTTGAAGTCGTCCTCGTACTTCTCGCGCATCTCGCGGTACTCGCGCTCGGAGAGGATCTGGCCCTTCTCCAGCGGGGAGAAGCCGGGGTCGATGACGATATAGTTGGCAAAGTACAGCACCTTCTCCAGCATACGCGGGGTCAGGTCGAGCATCAGACCCATGCGGCTGGGGATGCCCTTGAAGTACCAGATGTGGGAGACGGGGGCGGCCAGCTCGATGTGGCCCATGCGCTCGCGTCTGACCTTGGACTTGGTGACCTCGACGCCGCAGCGGTCGCAGATCTTGCCCTTGTAACGGATCTTCTTATATTTACCGCAGTGGCACTCCCAGTCCTTGGTGGGTCCGAAAATGCGCTCGCAGAACAGACCGTCGCGCTCGGGCTTGAGGGTGCGGTAGTTGATGGTCTCGGGCTTTTTGACTTCGCCGTAGGACCAGCTGAGGATCATTTCAGGGGATGCAATGCCTATCTGAATTGCGTCAAACGGTGTATAGCTCATTACAGTTCCTCCTCGTCATAATCGTCGGTTCCAAAGTCCGCGCCGTACTCGTCCTCGGGCACGTTCTCGATGGAGTAGCCCTCGGCCTCCAGCTCGCTGTCGTCGGCCTGGTACAGCTCGTCCTTGAGCTCGGGGATGAAATCGTCGTCATCGTCGTCCTTGAGCTCGATCTCCTGGCCGTCCTTGTCCAGCACGCGTACATCCAGGCACAGCGACTGCAGCTCCTTGACCAGGACCTTGAAGGACTCGGGCACGCCGGGCTGCGGAATGTCGTTGCCCTTGACAATGGCCTCGTAGGTCTTGACGCGGCCGGTCACATCGTCGGACTTGACCGTCAGGATCTCCTGCAGGGTGTAGGCCGCGCCGTAGGCTTCCATGGCCCAGACCTCCATTTCGCCGAAGCGCTGGCCGCCGAACTGAGCCTTGCCGCCCAGCGGCTGCTGGGTGACCAGGCTGTAGGGGCCGGTGGAACGGGCGTGGATCTTATCGTCGACCAGGTGGTGCAGCTTGAGGAAGTAGACCCAGCCGACCGTGACGTCGTTATCGAATTTCTCGCCGGTGCGTCCGTCGTACATGACGCTCTTGCCGTCCTCGCGCAGGCCGGCCTGGCGGAGAGTTTCGCGGATGGTGGTCTCGTTGGCGCCGTTGAAGATCGGGGTGGCGACCTTCCAGCCGAGGGCCTGGGCCGCGTAGCCCAGATGTACCTCCAGCACCTGACCGATGTTCATACGGGAGGGCACGCCCAGGGGGTTCAGGACGATGTCCAGCGGGGTGCCGTCGGGCAGATAAGGCATATCCTCGCGCGGCAGAATGCGGGAGACAACGCCCTTGTTGCCGTGGCGGCCCGCCATCTTGTCGCCGACGGAGATCTTGCGCTTTTGCGCGATATACACGCGCACGACCTGGTTGACGCCGGGGTTCATCTCGTCGCCGTTTTCGCGGGTGAAGACCTTGACGTCGACGATGATGCCGCTCTCGCCGTGGGGCACCTTGAGCGAGGTATCGCGGACCTCTCTGGCCTTCTCGCCGAAGATCGCGCGCAGCAGGCGCTCCTCCGCGGTCAGGTCGGTCTCGCCCTTAGGGGTGACCTTGCCGACCAGGATGTCGCCCGCGGTGACTTCCGCGCCGACCATGATGATGCCGCGCTCGTCCAGATATTTGAGCGCGTCGTCGCCCACGCCGGGGATGTCGCGGGTGATCTCCTCGGGGCCGAGCTTGGTGTCGCGGGAATCGCACTCGTACTCCTCCACGTGCAGGGAGGTGAACACGTCCTCCATCACAAGCCGCTCGTTGAGCAGGATGGCGTCCTCGTAGTTGTAGCCTTCCCAGTTCATGTAGCCGACCAGGATGTTTTTGCCGAGGGAGATCTCGCCGTTGGAGGTGCTGGGGCCGTCGGCCATGACGTCGCCCTTCTCCACGCGGTCGCCCGCGGAAACGATGGGACGCTGGTTGATGCAGGTGCCCTGGTTGGAACGGGCAAACTTGATGAGCTTGTATTCCTTGGTCTCGCCCGCGTCGTAGCGCACGGTGATGTGCTGGGCGTCGACCTTGGTGACGGTGCCGTCGCCCTCGGCCAGCACGCACACGCCGGAGTCAACGGCGCACTTGTGCTCGATGCCGGTGGCAACGATGGGGGCCTGGGTGGTCATGAGGGGCACGGCCTGGCGCTGCATGTTCGCGCCCATCAGGGCACGGTTGGCGTCGTCGTTCTCCAGGAAGGGGATCATGGCCGTGGCGATGGAGACCATCATCTTGGGGCTGATGTCGATGTAGTCGACGTCCTCACGGTTGACGGAGATGGTATCGTTGCGGTGGCGGCAGGTAATGCGCTTATTCTTGAGGCAGCCGTTCTCGTCCACGGGCTCGGAGGCCTGTGCCACGATGTACTGGTCCTCCTGATCGGCGGTCATGTAGTCGACCTGGTCGGTCAGGCGGCAGGTGCCCTTCTCCACCTTGCGGTAGGGGGCCACCAGGAAGCCGTACTCGTTGGCTCTGGCATAGGAGGCCAGATAGTTGATCAGACCGATGTTCGGGCCTTCGGGCGTCTCGATGGGGCACAGACGACCGTAGTGGCTGTAGTGAACGTCGCGCACGTCGAAGCTCGCTCTCTCGCGGGACAGGCCGCCGGGGCCCAGGGCGGACATACGGCGCTTGTGGGTCAGCTCGGCCAGGGGGTTGGTCTGATCCATGAACTGGCTCAGCGGGGAGGAGCCGAAAAACTCCTTGATCGCCGCGGTGACCGGGCGGATATTAATGAGGCTCTGGGGGGTGACAATGTCCAGATCCTGCAGCGTCATGCGCTCGCGGATGACGCGCTCCATGCGGGAAAAGCCGATGCGGAACTGGTTCTGCAGCAGCTCGCCCACGCAGCGCACACGGCGGTTGCCCAGGTGGTCAATGTCGTCGGCCTCGCCGATGCCGTGGGCCAGGCAGTTGAGGTAGTTGACGGAGGAGAACATGTCGTCGACGACGATGTGCTTGGGAACCAGCACGTCGGCGTATTCCCGGATGGCGTCCTTGAGGGCGTCGCCCTGGTACTGCTCCATCAGCTGCTTGAGCACGATACCGCGCACATTCTCCTTGATGCCGACCTCCTTGGGGTCGAAATCGACGTAACGGCTGAGATTGACCATGCCGTTGGAGAACACGCGCACCTGCTTACCCTCAACGTTCAGCAGCACGTCCACCACGCCGGCGTCGGCGATCTCTCTGGCCTTCTCGCGGCTGAGCACAGTGCCCGGCTCGGCGATCAGCTCGCCGGTCAGGGGGTCGGCCACCGGGGCGGCCAGCTCAAAGCCCGCGATGCGGGGGAACAGGGACAGCTTCTTGTTGAACTTATAGCGGCCCACGTCGGAGATCTCATAGCGGCGGCGGTCAAAGAACAGACCCTCCAGCAGGCTCTCGGCGGACTCCACCGTCGGGGGGTCGCCGGGACGCAGCTTGCGGTAGATCTCCATCAGGCACTCGTCGCGGCTGGCGGTGGTGTCCTTGTCCAGGGTGGCGATGATGCGCTCGTCCTCGCCGAAGATCTCCCGGATGCGCTCGTTGGTGGTGGCGCCGACCATGGGGTCTGCCACGCAGCTGAGCCAGGTCGCGCAGGACTCGGGCTTGAAGCCGCCCTTCTCGTCCAGCTCCGCCTTGTACTGGCCCATGGCCTTGAGAAACCAGGTGATGGGCAGCTTGCGGTTTTTATCGATGCGTACGTAAAAGACGTCGTTTGCGTCCGTCTCGTACTCCAGCCATGCGCCGTGGTACGGGATCACCGTGGAGCCATAGGTGTTGATCATGGCCTTGTCGGTCATCTTGTCGAAGTACACGCCGGGAGAGCGCACGATCTGCGACACGATGACGCGCTCGGCGCCGTTGATGATGAAGGTGCCGCCGTCGGTCATCAGGGGGAAGTCGCCCATGAAGATCTCCTGCTCCTTGATCTCCTCAGTCTCCTTGTTGCGCAGGCGCACCCGCACCTTCAAAGGCGCTGCGTATGTGGCGTCTCTGGCCTTGCACTCCTCCTCGGAGTACTTGGGCTTCTCGTTCATCGAGTAGTCGATGAAGCTCAGCTCCAGATTGCCGGAATAGTCGGTGACGGAATCCACGTCACGGAAGACCTCCCGCAGGCCGGTTTCGAGGAACCACTTGTAGGAACTCTTCTGGATCTCCAGAAGATTGGGCATGTCCATAATCTCCTGGGTGCGGGCAAAACTCTTGCGCAGGGTCTTGCCGTACATGACATCTTTTGGCATTGGCGCACTCTCCTTCACGGTTTTGAAACACCCGGCCTTGTTGATACATTCTTTAAGGTCGGTGTTGATTTCACGTTCTCGTCATGCTATACTTTGCTTACATGAAAGTGGGTGCATGTGCCCCACCCTCGCAAACATAGCAAGTTATTCTACCATTGGCATGGGTTGGAAGTCAAGCACTATTTTTTGAATTTTTCATTTTTGGTCAGGGCGTCAGGCTCTGGCTTCTTTTTTGTGGATTTCTCCCCATCGATGCGGTATAATACTGTTCCGTAGCCGTCATTGCGAGCCGGTGCGCACACTGGCGTGGTGTACACCCTGCGGGTGCAATCCGTTTTTATTTCTTTTCCCGGAGGCTGTTTCTATGGATTGGCGTGTGATCCTGTTTCTCGTGCTGGAGGCGCTGTTTGCCCTCTGGCTTCTTTGGCGTGCCCACCTGCTGGATACGAAACGCCGTCTGCTTGTCTCTCTCCTGCTGCTGGCCGCCGCCTTCATCGTCCGCGGCCTCTGCCTGAATTATGAAACGCTCGACTATCAAAACTTTCTCACCCACTGGGTTTCCTTCTACCGGGACAATCTGGGCTTCCGTTCCCTCGCCTATCCCCTCGGCAACTATAATATCCCCTATCTGTATTTCCTCTGCTTCTTCTCCTACCTCTCCATTCGTGATCTCTATCTTATAAAATTGCTCAGCATCTTTTTCGATGTTCTTCTGGCCTGGGCCTCCATGAAGCTTCTCTCCGCCGTCAGGAAAAGCAAAGCCTCCCTTCTTGCCTGCTTCTTTACTGTCCTTCTGCTCCCCACCGTGATCCTCAACGGTTCCCTCTGGGCCCAGTGTGACAGTATCTATGTTTCCCTCGCCCTCCTCGGCCTCTACCTCGCTTTGGATGACCGCCCTGTCCTCTCCGTTTTATGCTTTACCCTCTCCTTCGGCTTCAAGCTTCAGGCAGTCTTCCTCCTTCCCATCATGGCTGTTCTCTGGTTCAAAAAGAAGTACCGCCTCTGGCACTTTGCCCTCTTTCCCCTGTTCTATATCCTGCTTGTCCTCCCCGCCGTCCTCCTTGGAAAACCCCTCCTTGAGACCCTCACTCTCTACACCAGTCAGACCGGCTCCATTGGCGACGGCCTCAACTACAACTCCCCTTCCATCTCCGCCATCTTCTACCGGGTAAAAGACCCGCAGTCCGCCGCCTCTCTCGGCATTGTCGGGGCCTTTACCTATATGGCTGCCCTGCTCCTGCTCTGCCTGATCAAGCGCGACCGCCTCACTTCCCGCGGCCTTCTGGCTGTGGCGCTGCTTCTCGTCGTCGGCATCCCCTTCCTGCTCCCCCACATGCACGACCGCTACTTCTTCCTGGCCGACATTCTCTCCGTCGTCTTCGCCTTTGCCTGCTGGCAGTGCTTTGCTGTGGCTCCCCTTACGCAGTTTGCCTCCCTTTTGGGCTACCATGCTTACCTGAAAATGCGTTATCTTCTGTATATGAATCACGGCTCCCGTGCCCTGATTGCCGTTCTTCTGCTCACTTTTAGCTTTCTCCTTTGGGACCTCTCCCGCTCCGCCCTTCCGCAAAATCACAAAAAAATGGAATTATAGCCTTGACAAAAATCTGGAATCTGCTATAATACCCATTGCCTTAAATGCGGCATCGCCGATGATGATGGTTTTAAATGGAACATAAGTCGCGGCCAAATATGCGAGAGTGCTGGAACAGGTAGACAGGCACGTTTGAGTGGCGTGTGTCAACCGACGTGGGAGTTCAAGTCTCCTCTCTCGCACCAAAAAATGCAGTCCATTATGATGGACTGCATTTTCTTTTTCATTTCAGATTGATCGGCCCAATGCGTAGGCTTGCTTCAATTCCGGTTTGCCCTCGATGTCCCCCGGCTGGGTCACCCAGCCGCAGAGCACCTTGCCCAGACTTTTCCAACCGATATGCTTTTCCAAATGATCGTACCAATGCTCGCTCTCCTCAAAGCCGGCTCCCTCGGCCGCCATGATCAGAACGCTCTCCTTCTTGGGATTGCGGTAGTTGGGATCGCATTCGGCCACCGCAAAGAGCCGGTCAAAGGCGGTTTTCAACTGGCCTGAAATAAACCAGTAATACAGCGGCGAAGCCAGAACAACCACATCCGCCTCCCGGTAGACGGGATAGATCTTCGCCATGTCATCTCGCTGGACGCAGGGACATGCCGCATCCTTGCCGCCGTGCCAGCAGCCGAGGCAGCCGCCAATCTTCATGCTGCCAAGATGAAACTCCGTGACCGTGTTCCCGGCCTCCTCCGCACCGCGCTTGAATTCCGCTGTAAGCGCCGAGGTGTTTCCGTTTTTACGCGGGCTGCCATTTAAGATGATGATTTTTTTGGTCATTTTTCTTCTCCCCTATTTTTTATCGCAGAAATACCACCAGCGGTATTTCGCCTGCTCGGGCGCCGGATCGTTCGCGTAAGCCACCGCGCAGCGGAAGGCGTACAGTACGCATTTATCCAGCGTCTGCCCCTCGTTAATGGAGGCCCGGAGATACAGATCGTCCGGGTCGGCGTCCTTGAGCGCCTCCAGTGTGGGATAGCCCAGCGCGATCAGCTCGGCTTCCTTCTTTGCCCCGATGCCGGGCACATTCCGCAGATCGCTCATGGCTCAAAGCTCCTGCGTGAAGGCCTCGATCGGCTTGTAAACATCATGCCACGGGGCATAGGGGACGCTGTCTTCCGAGGCGTAGCCCACGGGAAGCAGGCAGATCGGTTTGATATAGGGAGGAAGTTCAAAGGCTTTCGCCACCGCATTGACGTCGAACAATCTCACCCACACAGAGCCCAAGCCCTGCTCCCAGGCCTCCAGCATCATGTGGGTGCAGACAATGCTGCAGTCCATTTCGCCGGAGCTGTAGCCCCGCTCGGTCTGGCTTTTCCATGTGCGCCGCTCGTCGCTGCAAATCAGGAAAACCATAGGCGCGCCGTAAATGCAGCGGCACAGACGGTTGATTTTTGACATGGCCTCTTCGCTTTTCAGCACATAGATCATCTGCGGCTGAAAGTTCACCGCCGTAGGCGCCAATTGCGCCGCCTTCAGGATCTGATCGATCTTTTCCTGCTCAACAGGACGGGCAGAATAAGAACGAACGGAATACCTCTCTGCGGCAAGCTCCATAAAGCTCATCTGCACGCCCTCCGTCTCTCTTAATACTGGTGGAACACCTTGGCAAGGATCTTCCACTGCCCATCTTCCTTAATCAGGCTGTGGAAGTCGGTGAAAGCCAGGCCGTGCCAATCCTCCAGCGTCACGCGGACAGTCGCCGCGGTGCCCTCGATGGAAAGTACGTCGACTCTGGCCTTGGTTTCGGGCGCGGGGCCAAAGGCGTCGACCGCACCGTACAGTGCCTCGATGGAGCCGTGATAGTATTCGCCGTTCAGATAACCGTACATCAGCGCATTGTCGGTAAAGGCGGGCTTCATGATCTCGCTCTTGCCCTCTTTGCAGGCGTCCGT
>JAFTGE010000116.1 GCA_017458085.1 Oscillospiraceae bacterium | reverse complement strand
TGACAGCGTCATGGCCGCCATTGAGGAATGCATCCCCTTTGCGCCCCTGCATAACCCCGCCAACATTACCGGCATCAAAGCCTGCCAGGATGTCATGGGCGATGTTCCCATGGTCGCCGTGTTCGATACTGCGTTCCACCAGACCATGCCCGTCAAAGCGTATATGTATGCCGTCCCCTATGAGTACTACGAAAACGACGGTATCCGTCGTTACGGCTTCCACGGCACCTCTCACCGCTATGTTTCCTCTCGCTGCGCCGAGCTGCTGGGCAAGCCCCTTGAGGAGCTCAAGCTGATCTCCTGCCATATGGGTAACGGTTCCTCCATTTGCGCCATTGACGGCGGCAAGTGTGTGGATACCTCCATGGGCTTTACTCCGCTGGTCGGTCTTCCCATGGGCACCCGCTGCGGTGATCTGGACGCCGGCGTCATTCAGTTTTTGATGAACAAGTACGGCTACAACATCGACGAAATGCTGAACATTCTCAACAAGAAATCCGGCGTTCTCGGTGTTTCTGGTGTCTCCTCTGACTTCCGCGATCTGGACGCGGCTGCTGACGAGGGTAACGAGCGCGCACGCCTGGCGCTGGATATGTTCCATTACTGGGTCGCCAAGGTTGCCGGCTCCTATGTTGCTGCCATGAACGGTGTTGACGCCATCATCTTTACCGCCGGCGTCGGTGAAAACTCCCGGGAGACTCGTGCTGCTATCGCCAAGTACTTCGGCTATCTGGGCGTCACCATTGATGAAGAAGCCAACAAGAAGCGCGGCGAGGATGTCATGATCTCCACGCCCGATTCCAAGGTCAAGGTCTTTGTCATTCCCACCAACGAGGAGCTTGTTATCGCACGCGACACCAAGGAGATTGTCGGCTGATCGCACGCAAAACAGGCCGCACCCATTCGGTGCGGCCTTTCGATTAAAACACTGAAGGAGGATGCATATATGTCAACGTTCCAGGATTTCAGCTTTGAATCCAGCACCGGCAAAAATACCATCCATGCGCTGAAATGTCTCCCTGAAGGCAAACCCAAAGCCATTGTTCAGATCGCCCACGGCATCGCCGAGCACATTGATCGTTACCGGGATTTCATGGCGTTTCTGGCGGACAATGGGTATCTTGCCGTCGGCAATGACCATCTTGGCCACGGGAAATCCATCACTGCCCCCAGCGAGCAGGGCATTTTTGCCGAGGATAACGGCTGGGACTATGTGGTCAGAGATATGGATCGGCTCCACGATATCATGCGGGCACAGTATCCCGATACTCCCTATGTCTTCTTTGGTCACAGTATGGGCAGCTTTCTGACCAGAACCTATCTCATCAAGCACCCCGACAAGTATGACGCCGCTATCATCAGCGGCACCGGCCACCAGACACCCGCCATGGTCAACGGCGGCTACGCCATGGCACAGTTGTATACCAAGCTCTTCGGACCGCATAAAATCGGAACGACACTGAACAACGTAGCCTTCGGCTCCTATACCAAGGGCTTTGAGAATCCCCGCACCGCTTATGACTGGCTCAGCCGGGACCCCGCTGTTGTTGACAAGTACATTGCAGACCCCCTGTGCGGCTTTGTCGCCACGGTCAGCCTTTTCCGTGATATGATGGGCGGTATCAAATTCCTTACTGATCAGAGCAATATTGATACCATGAATAAGGATAAGCCCATATACTTCATGTCCGGTGAAGCCGATCCTGTCGGTGAAAACGGTAAAGGCGTTGATCGTGCGTATAAAGCCTTCTGCAAGGCCGGGCTGCGCGATGTTATGATCCGGCTTTATCCCGGCGGACGCCATGAGATGCTCAACGAGATCAATAAGGCGGATGTCTATAAAGACATTCTCGCCTGGCTCAACGAGAAAATCGGATAATCCCACGTTATGAAAGCCAGCTGTGAGCATGCTCACAGCTGGCTTTCATAATAAATCCCCGTCCAATTGGACGGGGATTTTACCTGTTGAATTACTCTTCCTCCGGGGCAATGCCGGTGGCGGAGCCATCCTCGGAAACCTCATACACGAGTGCGTCTTCAGCGGCTTCCTCAAAATCCTCTTCCTCATCTTCCTCGGCAGCCTCAGCCTTGGCCGGTGCGGGCTCAGACAGTGCGCGGATGGAGAGGGAGATCTTATGCTTGTCATCATCGACAGCGGTGATCTTGGCATCGACGACATCGCCGACCGTCAGAACATCTTCGGGCTTGCCAATACGGCGGTTGGCGATCTGAGAAATGTGGATCAGACCATCAACACCGGGCAGAACCTCGGCAAACGCGCCGAAGGGCATCAGCTTGACAACCTTGACGGAAGCCACATCGCCGACCTGGTAACGATTGGTGAACAGGGTCCAGGGGTTGCTGTCGGGGTCTTTGTAACCCAGAGAGATCTTGCGCTTCTCTTTATCGAAGTTAATAACATAAACATCGATCTCGTCGCCGACAGAGACAACCTCGGAGGGCTGGTGAATACGGCCCCAGCTCAGCTCGGAGACGTGCACCATGCCGTCAATGCCGCCGATATCGACGAAAGCGCCATAGCTGGTCAGGGACTTGACGACACCGTGGTACTTCTTGCCGACCTCGATCTCGTTCCAGATATTCTCAATGCGCTCGCGACGCTCGGCCTGGGCCACGCGGCGGATAGAACCGACAACGCGCTTGCGGGCCTTGTTGACCTCGGTGATCTTCAGGCGGACAGTCTGCTTGAGCAGCTGGCTCAGCTCGGCCTCACGGGGCAGATCGGTCTGGGAAGCGGGAACGAACACGCGCACGCCCTTGACATTGACAACAACGCCGCCCTTGTTCTCTTCGGTAACAACGCCCTCGAGAACGGTGCCGTTCTCAACAGCCTCTTCCACATCGTTCCACATCTTGGCGGCGTCCAGACGCTTCTTGGACAGCATCGCCGTACCCTCAACGTCGTTGACACGCACGACAACAGCCTCGATAGTGTCACCGACCTTGACAGCATCCTCGACCTTGATGCCGTCGTCGGTGAATTCGGACGTGGGAATAAAGCCGGAATACTTGGTGCCAAGATCAACACTGATTTCAGTGCCGGTGATGGCGACAACAACGCCGGTCACCTTATCCCCATTATATATAGTCTTTAGAGTCTCCTCCAGCATTTCGTCGAAGGACAGTTCCTTCTCCACTGCGGATTCTTCAACTTTGATCTCGTCGCTCATTTTGTTTCTTACCTCCTTAATTATCCACGCGGGAGTCGATGCGCCGGCGGTGAGGCCCACAGTGTCTACGGCCGCAAGCCTGTCCAAATCAAGCTCCTGTGTTCTCTCAATGAACTGGACATTGGAACAATGCTCCCGGCAAATCTGTGCCAAATGAACACTGTTCGCACTGTGCTTTCCGCCGATAACGACCATTGCGTCACACTCCGAAGCAATCTGCGCTGCTTCTTGTTGCCGCGTGAACGTAGCAAGACATATTGTATCAGATATTTTTGGATTTGTACATCTTTTTTTTATTAACTCGCAACATTCGGTAAAATTACTGTGGGTTTGCGTGGTTTGAACTACCACAGTTATAGGTTTTTCCCAAGAGGAGGAATTGTTTTCCAGCCAATCTGACAATTCCTCGGCATTTTCAAAGACCTCATGTTCGCCGCACCAACCGCAGATTGCCACCACCTCGGGGTGATTGCGCATACCGATGATGATGGTGAAGCGGCCTTCCTCCCGTGCCGCCGAGACGATACGGTGAATGGCCCGCACCTTGGGGCAGGTCGCATCATGTACCTCCGCCCCGACGCGCGCAAGCGCCTCATATACCGATGGCGCCACACCGTGGGCCCGGATCAGCACACTCTCACCCGGCTGAACCTCTTCCGGCGTCTGGACCACGCGCATGCCCTTCTCCACCAGCGCCCTGACCACATCCTCGTTATGGATCAGCTCGCCCAGGCTGGCCGCGCATCCCTTCTCCGCAATCAGCTTTTCCGCCATATCGACCGAGCGATTAACGCCAAAACAGAAGCCCGCGCTCTCGGCAACGATCAGCTTCTTCAAGGCAGATCCTCCCGTCTGACGGAGAGCTTATCGATCACGATTTCGCACAGTCGCTCAAAGGTCTCCTCAAAGCCGATATCGCTGGTGTCCACCTCAACCGCATCCTCTGCCTTCCGCAGGGGTGCGGCGGCACGGTGGGTGTCCTGATCGTCCCGGTAGTTGATATCCTTCAGCACCTCGTCAAAGCTGACCTCGCTCCCCTTTTGCTTTAGCTCCAGCATGCGGCGCTGCGCACGGGCTTCGGCGCTGGCAGTGAGGAAGATTTTCAGATCCGCGTCCGGCAGGACAACCGTCCCGATATCACGTCCATCCATGATGACATTGTACATTCTGGCAAACTTGCGCTGCATTTCCAGCAGGAAACTGCGCACCTGCTGATGGGCTGAGACGTCGGAGGCACAGAGGGAAATCTCAGGCAGCCGGATTTCCCGGGAAACATTCTCTCCGTTGAGCAGCATGCACTGTTCTCCAGCCTCGTTATATTCGATGCCGATATCCAGCGTCGGCAGCAGCGTCATCACCGCGTTCACATCACGCCGATCGATCCCTGCCCGATAGCAGGCAAGTCCCAATGTACGGTAGATTGCGCCGGTGTCCACATAGATAAAATTAAACGCAGCCGCCAGGCGCTTGGCCTGCGTGCTCTTCCCCGCTCCGCTTGGACCGTCGATGGCAATAGAATAAAATCCGTTCATATGTATCGCTTTCCTTATATTGAATTTCCGGCGACATAGCCGGTTGACCATGCAATTTGCAGATTGAACCCACCGGTGTAGGCATCGACATCGAGAACTTCCCCCGCAAAATATAAGCCAGTCACCAACTTGGATTCCATCGTCCGGGGGTTGATCTCTTTTGTATTCACTCCGCCGGCTGTGACAATGGCCTCGTCAATCGGCCGTGTTCCGCTGATAGATACGGGGAATGCCTTAAACAGATGCAGCAGTCGCATACGCTGTTCTCTGGTGATCGTGTTCACCCTTGTGTCCTCCGGAATTTCCGAAAGCTCAACCAGAACCGGGATCATGGTTCGACCTGCCAGATCGTCCAGCGCGTTTTTAAACTCCTTATTGGCGTACTTTTCAAAGTCGCGCAGAAGCCTGGCATCCAGTTTTTTCTCATCCAGCCCCGGTTTCAGATCGATAGACAGCCGATAGCTGGCCTGCCCCATGTGCCGCATGTGAGCGCTGGCTGACAGCACCAGCGGCCCGGAAACGCCAAAGTGGGTAAAGAGCATCTCACCCAGCTCGCGGTAAATCAGTTTATCATTTTCATAGGCGGAGAGCGTCACATTTTTCAAGGAAAAGCCCTGCATTTGGGCACACCAGGGGTCATCGCTTTCCAGCGGGACAAGAGACGGTCTACGCTCCGTCACGCTGTGGCCGAGATTCTCCGCGAAAGCATAGCCGGCTCCCGTGGAACCCGTAAGCGGATAAGACAGTCCCCCCGTGCAGACAGCGGCCGCGCGGCACGGTATGTAACCTTCAGCTGTCACAACGCCTGCAACCGCCGCGTTTTCTGTTACAATCTGCTTGGCCGCAGCGTTTACAACGCGTACGCCGCTCTTTCGGCAAAGCCTGACCATTGTGGCCGCCACATCGTTTGCGTTGTCGGACTGTGGAAAAACCCGATTACCTCTCTCTGTTTTCAGCGGCAGGCCGTTGGCTTCAAAGAAAGCCATAACATCCGACGGCGTAAAGCGATTGACGGCACTGTACAAAAAGCGTCCATCCCCGGGTATATTCGCCATAAAGGTTTTGACATCGCAATTGTTTGTGAGATTGCAGCGCCCCTTACCTGTAATACGCAGCTTCCGGCCCAACTGATGATTTGGCTCCAGCAGGATGACGGTCAGTCCTCTTTCCGCGGCGGTGCAGGCGCACATCATACCGGCCGGTCCCCCGCCAATAACAACCAGGTCTGTATATTCAAACTCCATAGGCTTTGTTCTCCTGTGCCGAAAGAATACCGGCTACCTCCGCCTCCGTCAGGTAGCGCCACTGTCCGCTCTTGAGTTGGCCGAGCGTAAGCGCTCCTTCCGCAACGCGCAGCAACTTTGTAACCTGTAATCCGGCCAGCTGACACATTTTTCTCACCTGCCGGTTTCTGCCCTCATGGATCGTGACGGACAGGCAGGCGCCATCGGGATAGACTTCTACAATATCCACATCGGCAGGGCGTGTGATATAGCCGTCGATCTCCATCGGTCCGCGGAGATACTCCACCGCCGGGCCGATATCAGCGCCTTTTACCCAAGTAAAATACGTCTTTCCGATCTCATGCGAAGGGTGCATAACGCAGTTGGCAAACGCGCCGTCATTGGTCAGCAAAAGCAGCCCCTCGGAATACATATCCAGTCTTCCGACAGGGTAGATGCGGCACCCAACGTCTTTCACCAACTCCGTTACATTTTTCCGATCTTTTTCATCGTGCATGGTGGTAACATAGCCCCTAGGCTTGTTGAGCATGATATAGACCTTCCGCTCATTTTGCTTCAGGGGCTTTCCGTCTACCAGGATCTGATCCACGCTTACATCGGCCTTGTCGCCCAGTCCGGCCACAGTCCCGTTTACGCTCACGCGGCCCGCCCGGATCGCTTCCTCCGCTGCGCGCCGGGACATCACCCCGGCTGCGGATATGATCTTTTGCAGTCTTTCCGTCATGTCTGATTTTCCTTTGTGGTCAATCCCTGCAATACAGGATACGCCATCTGAACCGAATCGGTATATAACAGCGGCAGCTCCGTCACGGTAACTTGCTCTATTATAACCCAAACCTTGCCCGCTGTCTCCCCTTTTTTTATCGGCGAGAAAACAAATTGCGGCAGCTCGGCGCGCAGCTCGATCTGCGTGTTTTTGGGGATGACGAGCTGAACTGATTCCTCCGGCGCAGCGTATATGTTCCGCCGGCTGCCGGAGATTACCGGAATGTCAAATCGGGCCTCCTGTGTCAGGTCACGCAGCATATACGTCTCATAGGCCCAGTTGTACAGCGCCTGATGGTCCTTCCAGTCATCGGGATCGGACAGCGTAACGCACACAAAGGTCAAACCATCCCGTTGGCAGCAGCTTACAAGGCAGCGCCCTGCCGCACTTGTAAAGCCTGTTTTTCCGCCGATGCAGCCCGGACAGATGCGCAAGAGCTTATTGTGGTTGGTGTAAAACTGGCCGTTGATCTCTGCCGTGTAGGTTCCCGTAAGCTCCTGGAAGATCGGATCGTTCATGCAGAAGAGCATCAGCCTTGCCAGATCCCGCGCTGTCGAATAATGCCCCTCCGCGTCCAGTCCGTGAGGATTGTCGAAGTGTGTGCCGGACAGCCCCAAGTCCTCCGCCCGCTGATTCATCATCCCGACAAACGCCGCCTCGCTCCCCGCCACGTGATCGGCCAAAGCCAGCGCCGCATCGTTGCCCGAGGCCAGCATCAGCCCAAGCAGCAAATCCTTCACCGAGTAAGAATCCGTCTCGTTGAGATACATAGACGATCCTTCCACCTGGCAATGCGCGGGTTTAACCGTGACGATCTCATCCATGGATGCCGATTCAACGCAGATCAGCGCCGTCATCAGCTTTGTTGTACTGGCAATCAGACTGCGCGCATCCGCATTTTTCTCAAACACGCACTGTCCGTCCTGCGCCATAACAACGCAGGCCTGTGCACTGACGCCGGGACGATCGTCTGCATACGCCGTCATATGCAGTGGAAGCAGCGCTGTTATTGCCAGCACCGCGGGTAAAAACTTGAAACGCATAATAAGCACCACCCTGTTTTGATATCTGGGTAGTGCTTATTATTGTCCGATGTTACGGATTTATCATGCGAGAAGGCTTACTTTCCGCTTTTCTGCTTGTCGATAAACGCGTCGACCCGATCCATGACCTGCGGAACCAGATCAATGATCCTGTCAACAGTATTGCTGGCCGGAGGCGTCACATTGATCATTCTCACAGTACCGTCCTTAATAACCAGGAAACCGATTGGGTCGATCTTGACGCCGGTTGCGTTGCCGCCACCATAGGGACGGTTCTCGCCGGCCTTTTTATTGTTGAACTCGACTCCACCGCCGCCGAAGCCGACGCTGATCTTGGAGATGGGAACCAGCGTAATTCCGTCCGGCGTATAAATCGGGTCTCCGACAACGGTGTCGACCTTGAGAATGTTGCGAACATTCTCCATAGTATTCTGCATCAGTTCGCCGATAGGGTTCTTATCCATTCGAGTCATTCCTTTCCTCAGCCTGTATATTTTCTTTTGTGGAGTTTTCTATGTTAATGACCTCGTCATTATCAGCCGGTGGATTTTTGCGGTTCTGCCGGTTCTCTCTGGCAAGTCTGATTTTATTCTTAATCAGGATCCCCAAAGCACCGAAGGCCACGGCAAAGGCCATATGGAAAACCTGGGCAAGCCGGATGGTCACGCTGACCTCTGCGTCCAGCTTCATTTTTTCCTCGGTAAAATCGATATCGGTCCAAACGTCGACATCGCCCTTGACCTTGAACTTCTGTGCCGCAACGGGGGCCAGGGAGCTTAGGGCCGCGTTCACATAGTTATAGGTCATCGCCGTTTTGTAAGGATCTTCCCCGGCCGCGACATAGTGAAGCATGAAGCGGTGGACTGTCAGCTTGCCGAATTTGCCCAGGCCATGGAGCACCTTTTTGATCAGCTCAAAAATTTCTTCCGCCGAAAACTCCGGCAGCTTCCGCGGCTTTTTCTCCTTTGCCGGTTTCTCCTTTTTTTCCTTTTCTTTTTTCGGTTTTTTCTCTTTTGGTTCCTTGGGGGGCTTGTTCGGGTCGGCAGGCTTTTTGGGCAGCAGCTGCAACGCAAAGCCGTCCACTCTGGCCGCAAGGCTGAATTCTCCGCCGACATAACCCACATCGGCGCCGATCGGAACCACCAGAATCAGGATAATCAGCAGCGCGATCAAGCCCAAAATGATCCATGCCACAACCGGCAGGAAAATAAAGAGCAGGACAAAAACCGCGATTACACCCAGCGCAATCAATGCAATCAATGCAATCAATACCATCACTCCTCGTCGGATGCCTCGGCGAATTCGCCGATGGTAATCTGTTCTGCGGATACGGGATTTGTGAGTTTATCAATGGCGCTTTGAAGCTTTTCAACGCCGTCGCTGGCGCTGATTTCGGGCAGAGCCGGCAGCTCAGACAGAGCGCTGACGCCCATGGTTCTCAGGAAAACATCGGTCGTGCGAAAGATCGCCGGGCGTCCCGGGACCTCGAGTCTGCCGCATTCTTCGATTAAGCCGCGCTCGACCAGCATACCGACGGTATAGCTGCTGTCCACACCGCGCACCTGCTCAATGTAGGCGCGGGTAACAGGCTGAAAATATGCCACCACAGCCAGCGTCTCCAGCGCCGGTTGGGAAAGCACCGGCGGTTTTCGCTGCTCGAGGCATTTTGTAATCACATTGGCGTAGTCCGGAGCCGAGCACATCTGGAATTTATTCTCCAGACGCAGAATTCTCATTCCTCGCCCTCCGGCCTCATATTCCTTCCTCAATTCGTCGGCGCAGCGCTCGATCTCGCGTTCGTCCACGCCGAGGACCAGACTCAGCCGGGCAACAGGAACACTGTCCCCCGCTGCAAAGAGGATGGCCTCAATTGCCGATTTTAATTCATCCATAGCTCATTCAATGATCTTTTCCAGAATTTCGTCGACCTCACCGCCGACAAAGCTGAGCTCATAGCCGTCATCGGCCGCGCTGATCATCACACTGCCAATGCTGCACAGCTCCAAAACCGAGACAAATGTCGCGACGATTTCCGACCGCGAGGCACACTCCCGATAGAGCACGTCCATCCGTGTGCTGCCCTGTTTCAGCCGCTGCAGAATCTGCATGCTTTTATCCCGCACGCTGTATACGATCCGCCGCGGCACGCTGTTTCCCATATCCGGCGGCGCGGCCTTCCCCCCGCGGGAATAGATATGCAGCATGGCCTTTAACAGGTCCACCGGCTCGTGCCGGTATTCATAGATTTTCCGGCTTGCAGGCAGCGGTTCCGGCAGCTTGGCATAGTAAAGCAGTCCATACTCCGACGCTTTTTTCAGCGCCGGAACAAGCTTCTGCACCGAGGCATAGACATCCCGCGCCTGCAACTGCTCCAACGAGCTTTTCAACAGCTCCAGCTCGGAAACCTCTTCATCGCCCGCAAGCAGCGTCCGCGTCTTGATATACAGCAGATGAGACGCCATCTGAACAAACTCGCTGGCAATCTCAAGGTCCATGCTCTGCATTTGGGCCAGATACTCCAAATACTGATCCAGGATGTCCGAAATGCTGATATCTCGAATTTCGATTTTGTTCTTTGAAAGAAGCTGCAGGATCAGGCTCAACGGACCTTCAAAATCCTGCATTTCATTTTTGTCCCTGACAATGCCCTCTAGATAGAAGTTGGGATTTTCCATACCGGCTCACTTGTAAAAAATAGAATAAACCCCGTCGCATGCCCACTGTGCCAGGGGAACCAACAGTCTGTACAAATACCGTACCGCCGTAGAAAGCGGTCTTCCCAGAATTCCGGTCCAGACCAGCAGTAAAAGAGCAAGACTGCCATAGCGCTCATAGCGCATCAGCTTTCTGTATCCCTCGTCACTCATGAGGGAAAACAGGACCTTAGAGCCATCCAGCGGCGGAAAAGGAAGCATATTAAAAACAGCAAATCCGAGGCTGATGTACGCTGTCAGCTCGAGCATTTCCAGGAAATACTCTCCGGCGGCGCTGCCCTCCAAGGGGATGTAAAGCGCACCGTAGAGCAGAAGGAAAACGAGCGTGATCACCACATTGCTCAGAGGACCGGCCAAGGCGGTGATAGCCATACCGCGTTTGGGATTTTTAAACCGAAACATGTTCACCGGAACCGGCTTTGCCCACCCGAACCGGAAGACCACCATCATCAGCAGCCCCATCGGGTCAAGATGGCGAAGTGGGTTGAGCGTAAGGCGGCCTGCGTTCTTGGCCGTGTCGTCTCCCAGACGATAGGCCACGAGACCATGGCTCAATTCATGGAGCGTGATGCAGATCAGCGATGGGATCACAGCCAGAATGATACTCAGCAGATAGCTGAAATCCAGCCCTTCCCAAACCGTTTTGATGCCGCTGATTGGTTTCACCCCCAAGATATTGTTATTTTAACAAATTTCTTCCCTAAATACAAGTAGTTTCAAACCAGTTTATTGATCTCCGTCAGCAGGGCTTCTCTGCCCTGCCCTTTTTCGGCGGAGAACGGGATCAGCAGCACGTCTTCCGGCAGCTCCAATGTTTCGCGGATCAGCCGGAGGTTTGGTTCAATCTCGCTTTTCTTCAGCTTGTCCAGCTTGTTGGCCACGACCACCAGCGGGCAGCCGGCGTTTTTAAACCATGCGGCCATCGTCACATCATCGCCGGTCGGCTTATGCCGCGCGTCGACGATCATAACCCCAAGCTGAAACAGTCCCGCCGCAAAAAAATCCTCCATCAGTCTGCCCCAGCGCTCCCGTTCTGTCTGGGAGACCTTTGCATATCCGTAGCCCGGGAGGTCAATGAGGTAAAGCCGCCCGTCAATCAAAAAATAATTGACGTGAATGGTTTTTCCCGGCGCAGACCCAACGCGGGCAAAATTCTTTCGGTTCAATAATCGGTTAATGACCGATGATTTGCCCACATTGGATTTCCCGGCAAAGGCCACGGCGGGTATACTGCTCTGAATGAACTGAGTCGGAGCCGCGGCGGACTTGATAAACTCCGCCTTATTGACGTTAAGCGCTTTCATAATCACCTACTGTCTGACCGCGCGCAGCTCCTGCCCCTGAGCGGGCCGGGCTGGTACTGTGGGAATTTCTTCGCTTTTCCTGACCATGACGATATCCAGGATCTGATCCACGGACTCAACCGTCACGAAGTTGAGCTTCCCGCGTACGGTCTGATCGATCAAATCCAAATCCGTTTCATTCTCCGCCGGGATGATCACAGTCTTCACTCCCGCGCGTAACGCACCCATGGTCTTTTCGCGCAGGCCGCCGATGGGCAGCACGCGGCCGCGGAGCGTCACCTCCCCCGTCATGGCAATATCCCGACGAACCGGCACACCGGTCAGTGCGGAGATCAGGGCAACCGTCATGGTGATTCCGGCCGATGGACCGTCCTTGGGAACCGCGCCCTCAGGGAAATGGATATGTATGTCTTTATTTTTATAAAACATAGGGTCGATGCCGAGGACGGAGGCACGGCTGCGGATAAACGTCATGGCAGCCTTGGCGGATTCCTTCATCACCTCGCCGAGATTCCCGGTCAGCTCCAGTCTTCCGCTTCCGTCAACTACAGCTACCTCGACATCCAGCACCTCTCCGCCGACACTGGTATACGCGAGACCGCGCACAAGGCCGATCTCATCCCGCGCCCGAATTGTGTCTGGCTTAAATTTTGCGGGACCAAGCAGCTCGGCAAGATCGCCGCTGCGTAAACCAAGGGACGCGAACCGCTCTTCAGCAATCCCGCTTGCTGCCTTGCGGCAGACGTTGGCAATCTCCCGTTCCAGATTGCGCACCCCCGATTCCCGCATATAGGATCGGATCATTTCGCGCACAGCCTCATCGCTGATTTTCAGTTGAGAGGCTTTCAG
>JAFTGE010000048.1 GCA_017458085.1 Oscillospiraceae bacterium | reverse complement strand
CTCTGCCTCGGCGCAGACGATCCTTGGATTGTTGGGGCAGAAGATGCCGGCGTTCTCCTTGTATCCGGGAGGGTAGCTGGTGATCTCACCCAGCTCCAGGTGGTAGCGGGTGTAGGCGGGGTTAAGAAGCACGATGCCGTACTTGGTGTCGAGCCTTTCCTCCACACTCTTGAGGGCGCGCGCGGCTTCGCCGGTGGCCTTGCCGATGCCGGCCATAACGCACATGCCCTGGGGCTCGATGAAGATCTGCCCCTCCTCGCATTGCTTGCCGCCCACCACGTTGCCGTAAGCGTCGTAGGCGCGGCGGAACCATTCGCCGTCCCACCCGGCGTCCAGTGCGGCGGCCTCGACAGAGGCGATAGCGGCGTCGGCTTCATCAGCCTCACCGCGCAGTCCCAGGTGGCGGCAGATATCCGCCCAGGCGCGGCCGTATTTGACGAACATACCGGCGATGAACACGCTCTCCGCCACGGGGCCTTCACTGGGTCCGGTGATCTGGAAGCTCTCGCCCGGGTGCTCCGAGAAGCAGTTGAGGTTGAGGCAGTCGTTCCAGTCGGCCCGGCCGATCAGCGGCAGACCGTGGGGGCCGAGATGGGTCTTCGTATAGTTGAAGCTCCGGCGCAGATGCTCCAGCAGCGGCTGGGCGAGGGAGGCGTCGTTGTCAAAGTCCACCTGCTCGTCCAGAATGCTCCAGTCCCCGGTTTCGCGCAGGTAGGCGTCGGTGCCCGCGATGAGCCAGAGGGGATCGTCGTTAAAGCCGCTGCCGACGTCCAGGTTGCCCTTCTTGGTCAGGGGCTGATACTGGTGGTAGGCGCTGCCGTCGGGAAACTGCGTGGCCGCAATGTCGAGAATGCGCTCACGGGCACGCTCGGGGATCATGTGCACAAAGCCCAGCAGGTCCTGGCAGGAGTCGCGGAAGCCCATCCCGCGGCCCATGCCGCTCTCAAAGTAGCTGGCCGAACGGCTCATATTGAAGGTGACCATGCACTGGTACTGGTTCCAGATATTGACCATGCGGTCGAGCTTTTCGTCCCCGGTCGTGACCTGATAAGCGCTCAAAAGCGATGACCAGTGCGCCTTCAGCGCCTCGAGCGCAGAATCGAAGGCAGCGTCGTCAGCGTAGCGGGCCATCATGGCCTCGGCACGGGACTTGTTGATCACGCCCGGCTTCTCCCACTTCTCACCCTGGGGGGTTTCAATATAGCCCAGCCCGAAGATCAGGCTTTCCTTCTGCCCGGGCAACAGCGTGAGATCGAACTGCTGCGCCGCCACCGGCTGCCAGCCGTGGGCAACGCTGCCGGTGCACTTGCCGTCCAGCACAGCCTCGGGCCGCGCGGGACTGCCGTATACGCCGATAAAGCGTTCGCGGGCGGTGTCAAAGCCGTCCGGTTGGCAGTTGGACCAGAACACGGCGTAGTGATCCCGCCGCTCGCGGTACTCGGTCTTGTGATAGATGGCGGAGCCGACAACCTCCACCTCGCCGGTGGAGTAGTTGCGCTGGAAGTTGGAGCCGTCGTCCATCGCGTCCCAGAGACAGAACTCCACAAAGGGAAACAGCTGCACAGCCTTGGCCGCATCGCCGGCGTTTTCCACCGTCACGCGCATGAGCAGGCAGCGGTCACCCTTGGGGACGAACATCTCCTGCGTGGCGCGCACGTTATTTTTGGCACCCTCGATGACACTGTAGCCCAGACCGTGGCGGCATTCATAGCTGTCAAGCTCTGTCTGGGTCGGCTGCCAGCCGGGGTTCCAGATGCTCTCGCCGTCCTTGACATAGAAGTGGAAGCCCTCGGAATCGAGCGGGCAATTGTTGTAACGGTAGCGGGTCAGACGGCGCAGGCGCGCGTCGCGGTAAAAGCTGTAGCCGCCTGCGGTATTGGAAAGCAGCGTAAAGAAATCCTCACTGCCGAGGTAGTTGATCCAGGGCAGGGGAGTGCGCGCCGTGGTGATGACATATTCCCGGCGCTGGTCGTCAAAATGGCCGTATTGCATGACGGAATTCCTCCACGTAAACGTTTAAGGTGAAATATTCGCCTTAGAGACTATCCTATTTTTATGAAAAATGCAATAGGCAATCGAAATTTTTTCGGTAGAAACCGAACAATTTGCCAAGTGCGGCAGCGTATATATGGAGGGCACAAGAAGTCAACTGGCCAAATAGCCAAAATCGATCCGGCAATTCTGTACACTTTTCACGAAAGTTCAAAAAAATGGGAAGAAAATGAAAGTCATACTTGAAAAAATGACGAAAATGGGGTACATTCAAGTCGACGAAAACGATTAAGTAAGGGGCTGATCCCGTGGTATCCATGAAAGACATTGCCAAGCGGTGCAATGTCTCGGTCGCCACGGTGAGCAAGGCCCTCAACGGACAGCAGGATATCGGCGAGGAAACACGCCGCCGCATTATCGAGACGGCGGACGAGATGGGCTACATGGCCAACGCCTCGGCCCGCGCGCTCAAGACCAACCGAAGCTATAACATCGGCGTCCTGTTTGTCGACCCCATGCACGGGGGCCTGGCACATGAGTTTTTTTCCTCGGTGCTGGACGGTATCCGCATGCAGGCCGAGCAAAACGGCTATGACATCACCTTTATCAACTGCCGTGTCGGGCAGCGGACGACCACCTATTTACAGCATTGTCTGTACCGCGGGGTGGACGGGGTGGTCATCGCCTCGGCGGATTTTACCGACCCCATGGTGACAGAGCTTGCCGCGGCGTCGCTGCCGGTGGTTACCATTGACCACCTGTTTAATGACGGCATCGCGGTCGTATCGGATAATCACCAGGGGATGGAGGCGCTGACGCGTTATGTCGTCAGCCGAGGCCACCGCCGCCTTGCCCTGATCCACGGCGAGAAGACCAGCGTCACCGTCAACCGGCTCGGCGGCTTTTACCGGGTCTGCGAGGAAATGGGCATTCCGGTACGCGATGAGTGGGTGCGGGAGGGCGTGTTCCATGATCCCCGCGGCTGCTACGAGATCACAAAGCAGCTTCTGACTCTGGCCGAAAAGCCCACCTGCATTTTCTTTCCCGATGATTACTCCGCTGTCGGCGGCTGCAACGCCATCCGCGAGGCGGGGCTGCGCATTCCGGAGGATATCTCCGTGGTTGGGTATGACGGCATTCCGCTCTCGCGTACGGTCAGCCCTGCGCTCACCACCTGGTGCCAGGATACGGCCGGTCTGGGCAGGACAGCCGCGGCCCGGCTGATCGAGCTGATCGAGCACCCGCGCACCGCGATCCGTGACCGCGTGATCGTCAGCGGCAGACTCCAGGAGGGCGCGTCCGTCCGGCAACTTTAAACCGCGCCTTACCAAAAGGCCATGGCCTTTTGCTTTCGCTTATGCGAAAGCAATCCCTTTTCCAGCGGTGATCCGTGGGGAAACCCACCGAATATATCACACAAAATTTTTAGGAGGAAACACAATGAAAAAGTTCATCGCACTGCTCATGGCTGTCCTGATGGTAGCCTCCCTTGCAGCTTGCGGCAGCTCCTCTTCCGCACCCGCTGCCACCGCTGCTCCGGCTGCTGCCGCACCCGCTGCCGCTGAGCCCGCCGCCGAGCCTGCTGCCGCTGATAACGGCGAAGGCAAGGTCTTCAACATCTACGCCTGGAACGAGGAGTTCAAGGGCTTCTTTGAGAAGTACTACACCGTTCCCGATGGCGTGACTGTCAACTGGATCATCGTTCCCAGCGATAACGGTGCCTACCAGGATGCTCTGGACGAGGCTCTGCTGAACCAGGATGCCGCCGCTGCCGACGACAAGGTCGACATGTTCCTGGCCGAGGCCGACTACATCCTCAAGTACGTCGACTCCGATGCTACCCAGGACATCACCGCCCTCGGCGTCACCGATTTCTCCAACGCTTACACCTACACCGTGGGTGCCGCCTCTGACGCCAACGGCGTTGTCAAGGGCGTTTCCTTCCAGTGCTGCCCCTCCGCTCTGATCTACCGCCGCTCCATCGCCAAGGACGTTCTCGGCACCGATGATCCCGCCGAGGTTCAGGCTCTGCTGGACAGCTGGGATAAGTTCAACGCTGTTGCCGCCGACGCCAAGGCCAAGGGCTACTACATGACCGCTTCCTTCGCCGAGACCTACCGTCCCTTCTCCAACAACTGCACCACTCCCTGGGTTGACGAAGACAACAACCTCCAGATCGACCCCGAGATCCAGGCTTGGATCGACCAGACCGACGAGTTCATCGCCAACGGCTACACCCTGACCGCCGGTGTTTGGGACGATGAGAAGAACGTTCAGATGTTTGCCGACGGCAAGACCATGTGCTTCTTCGGCCCCGCCTGGTACTTCAACTTCTGCATGGGCAACGCCATGGATCCCGACAAGGGCTGCTCCGGTGACTGGGCCATCTGCGAAGGCCCCGCTGCTCACTTCTGGGGCGGCACCTGGCTGCTGGCTCCTGCCGGCTCCGATAACCCGACCATGCTGGCCGACGTGATGAACACCTTCATCAACGATGAGGATGTCTGCACCGCTCTCGTTGCCAACGAGGCTCAGTTCTCCAACAACCAGGCTGTCAACGCCAAGTTCGCCGCTGATCCCAGCTACGGCTCCGAGTTCCTGGGCGGCCAGAACGACGTCGCTGTCTTCTCCGAGATGACCGACAACATCAAGTGGGAGAACCACACCATCTACGACCAGCTCCTCAACGAGGGTCTGCAGAATGCTCTGCAGGAGTACTACCGCGGCTCTGTCGACAAGGAGACTGCTATGCAGAACTTCTACCTCTACGTCAACGAGAAGTACCCCACCATTGTTACTCCCTGACCTGAGAGCAATCGCGTAAACATATACTCAGCTTTTTGCCGAGGCAAGGCATCTGCCTTGCCTCGGTTCCATAAAAGCGCTGCTCAGAGTGTGCCGCACGCGGCGCATTGTGAGGAGAAAAAAGTTAACAACAGGAGGATGCAGCCCATGAAAAAAGGGAAAGGCATCAGCTACGCCAAATGGGGGTATATCTTCATCGCGCCGTTTTTCATCGCCTACGCGGTGTTCACCCTGTTCCCGCAGCTGCTGACCATTTACAACAGCTTCTTTGAAAACTACCGCGAGGGTCTCAAGCAAGTCGGCCCCAACTTTGTCGGTCTTGGAAACTATGTCAAGCTCTTCACGCCCGATAAGTCCGGCACCATCAATATCCTCAAGTATACCGGCAACACACTGGCTTTGTGGATTGGCGGCGCCATCCCGCAGATCGTCATTGCGCTGCTTCTGGCCATCTTCTTCACCAGCTACCGACTGAACATCAAGGGCCAGCAGTTTTTCAAGACGGTCATCTACATGCCGAACCTGATCATGGCATCGGCCTTCTCTATGCTGTTCTTTACGCTCTTTTCCAATGTCGGCCCGGTCAACCAGCTGATCCAGGCCTGGGGCTGGAGCGATGTGCCGATTGATTTCTTCGCCTATAAGGGCACGGTCCGCGGCCTGATCTGCATTATGAACTTCCTGATGTGGTTCGGCAACACGACGATTTTGCTGATGGCCGGCATCATGGGCATCGACCAGAGCCTGTTTGAGGCGGCCAACCTCGATGGGGCCAGCTCCGTGCAGGTTTTCTTCCGGGTCACGCTCCCGCTGCTGATGCCGATCCTTGTCTACACCGTCATCACCGCCATGATCGGCGGTTTGCAGATGTTCGACGTGCCTCAGGTTTTGACCAACGGTAAGGGCATGCCCGACCGTACGTCCATGACCCTGATCATGTATTTGAACAACTACCTCGGCGGCAGCAAGAACTACGGCATGTCCGGCGCGATCTCGGTGATCATCTTCATCATCACCGGCATCCTGAGCATGTTTGTCTACCGTTCTCTGACCAAAAAAGACTAAGGGAGGGATAAGGAAATGACCAAAAGTAATTCCGCTGACAGCCGTAAGGCCCGCGCTCAGCTGACGGCGCTTCGCGTTGTCGTCTATATTGTCCTGATCTTCCTGTCCATCCTGTGCCTGTTCTCCTTCTACATGCTGATCATCAACGCCACGCGCTCCAACGGCCAGCTGCAGGCGGGCTTCACACTTGTTCCCGGCGGCCATATGTTGGAGAACCTGAAAAACGCATGGACAGATTCCTCCATTAACATCCCCCGCGGTCTGCTCAACAGCTTTTTGGTCGCGTCTCTGACCGCGATTTTGACCACCTATTTCTCTGCGCTGACGGCTTATGGCATCCACGCCTATGACTTCAAGCTCAAGAAGGCCGCCTTTACCTTCATCATGGCCATCATGGTCATCCCCAGCCAGGTGTCCGCCGCCGGCTTTGTGCAGATCTGCTACAAGTTCGGCCTGACCAATAACTATTTGGTCCTGATCCTGCCCGGCATTGCCGCGCCCATTGTGTTCTTCTATATGAAGCAATACATGGAGAGCGTACTGCCCATGGAGATTGTGGAGGCTGCACGCGTGGACGGCTCAAATGAGTTCCGCACCTTCAACACCATCATTCTCCCCATGCTCAAGCCCGCGCTGGCGGTGCAGCTGATCTTCTCTTTCGTCCAGTCCTGGAACAACTACTTCCTGCCCTCCCTGCTGCTGACCAAGGCGGAGATGAAGACCGTGCCGATCATGATCGCCCAGCTGCGTTCTGCCGACTACTCCAAGTTCGACATGGGCAAGGTGTACATGTTCATCCTGCTGGCGATCCTGCCGGTCATGGTGGTGTACATCATCCTCTCCAAGTCCATCATCAAGGGCGCTACGGCCGGCGCTGTCAAGGGCTGATTCAAACAAAAACAAGGCAAACGGCTCTCCCGCAGGAGAGCCGTTTGAAGGTTCAGGAGGTACTTATGTTAAAAGAAATGGGAATCCAAAGAGGCGTCAACCTCGGCGGCTGGTTTTCCCAGTGCGACTACAGCACAGAGCGCCTGGACAGCTTCATCACCGAGCCGGACTTCAAGCAGATCGCGGCCTGGGGCTTTGACCACGTGCGCATTCCCTTTGATTATAATATCGTCCAAAACGCCGACGGCAGTCTGATCGAAGACGGCTTTGAGCGTCTGGCCGCCGCTCTGGCCCTCTGTGAAAAATACGGCCTCAAGGCCGTGCTTGATCTGCACAAGACCCAGGGCTTCTCCTTCGACGCGGGGGAGCATGAAGCGGGCTTCTTTGAAAGCGAGCGGTATCAGGCGCTGTTCTATTCCCTGTGGGAGGAGGCGGCCCGGCGGTTTGGCGGTATGCAGGACCGCGTGGCTTTTGAGCTTCTAAACGAAGTCACCGAGGCAAAGTACCTCCCTGCATGGAAGCGCATCAGCGCCGAAGTGATCCGCCGAATCCGCGCATATGCGCCCGAAACGGTGATCCTCCTCGGCAGCTACCACCACAACAGTGCCCGCACCCTGCCGGAGCTGGACGCGCCCTGGGATAACCGCGTCGTCTATAATTTCCATTGCTATGAGCCCATCGAGTTTACGCACCAGGGCGCCTACTGGATGCCGGAGCTGCACCATAAGACCGGACTGACCTTTGCCGCCAGCGGCGCCGATGAGCAATTCTTTGAAGAACTCTTTGCCCCGGCCATCGAGAAGGCCGCGTGTGAGGGCGCGGAACTCTACTGCGGCGAGTACGGTGTTATCGATGTTGTGCCGCCGGAGGAAGCGCTGCCCTGGTATCAGGCCATCAACGCCGTCTTTAAGCGCCATGGCATTCCGCATTGCCTGTGGAGCTACAAGGAGATGGACTTCGGCCTGGCTGACAAACGCATGGACGCCGTACGCGCCAGGCTGCTGAACGACCTGTAATCCCGAGCGCAAAAGAAAACTCCCGCCTCTGGCGGGAGTTTTCTTTTGCAGAAGCTTACACGACCTCCTCGGTCGTGGTGCCGTCTCGAACGGAAAGAATACCGGGTATTTCCAAGATGTGCGACAGCAGGAGCTCCCGGTTGACCTCACGCCGGGGACGGAGCGATACAACGGCGTCGTAGACCGGAGCGTCTTCGTCGGGGCGGCTTGTGACCTGCAGCTGCAAGATGACGATGCGCTTGTCCTTGCAGTAGCGCATGACCTGATCAAGGGCGTCCTTATCGCTGTAGCAGATGCGCAGGGCGAAGATGGATGGCCGCCGGAGGTTCATGGTGATCCGGTAGAAGAAAACCTCCGTAATCAGAACAAAGGCCGTGACAGCCAGAGCACCCTCAAAAAAGCCGCCGCCGATGGCAAGACCGATCACACCGGAGGTCCACAGACCCGCCGCCGTGGTCAGCCCCTTGACGGTGGGCTTTTTGGTGACGAAGATGGTGCCCGCGCCGATGAAGCCCAGGCCGGAGACGATCTGCGCGCCCAGACGGGAGATGTCTGTGGGCAGATGGAGATTGAGATAGAGGTAGACGCCCGTCATGGAGGCGGCACAGGCGGCCAGGCATACCAGAATGTGCGTACGCAGGCCGGCGGCGCGGTTTTTGGCGGAGCGCTCCATGCCGATCGCACCGCCGCACACAAAGGCGAACAGGAGACGGATGACCGTATTGATATTGGACAGATCCCGCAGCGGATCAAACAGGGACAGCATATCGCGTGGCCTCCTTTAAGAAATCAGTTCCTGGACGGACTGCACGCAGCTTAGCTCGGCCACCGAGGACAGCAGGGCCGCATGAGAGGAATTTTCCCGGCTGAGCTTCATCGTGAAGATAGCGGTGGGGGTCCCCTCGGCCTGGCTGCGTTCCACGTCGATGTCGAACAGCTGCACGCCGCTTGCTTCCATGGTGCGCACGATGGCGGCCACATCGCTGTCTTTTCCGTAGGTGACGGAGACGGTCATGTTGCGCAGACGGCGCTTGAAGCCCACCTCGATGGGCTTCATGGTCTCCATCGTGAAGATGACCAGCAGGGCCGCGGTGATCACACAGGCGTAGTAGCCGGCGCCCGCCGCGATCCCAAGACAGGCGGCGGCAAACAGGCCGATGGCCGTGGTCAGGCCGGAAACCTGCCGGTGGGCAATGGCAATGATGGTGCCTGCGGCCAGAAAGCCGATGCCGCTGACCACCTGGGCAGCAAAGCGGGAGGCGTCGAATTTCAGATCCGTGTAGGCAGCGGCCTCGGCCCAGGGGCCGACCAGCATCTGATATTCATACAGGGAAATCAGGATGGTCAGCGCCGCGCCGAGACTTACCAGAATATACGTCCGAAAGCCGGCGTTTTGCTTTTTTCGCGACCGGCCGAAGCCGATCGCCGCGCCGGAGGCCATGGCCAGCATCAGCCGCAGCAACACGGACACAAAGTTAAACTGTTCCAGATAGGAAGCCTCCATAGGGTATCTCCTTGAAGCTGTTCATAAGTTTTAACTTTGCTACTATAACATATTCTTCTGCATTTCGGCAATAGGAAATCAGAAAGGAACCCGCTCCCGTGCTTGCAATTTGCAAAAATGACCATTATAATAAAAACAGAAAGTTAGCATGAACTAACCACAAAAGAAAGGATGAAGCAAAATGCGTATCCTGCAACAGGTGTTTGCCAATACCCGCAGGCCGGCGGGCCTGATCGGGAAGCTGATGGTTTCCGGCATGAACAGCGGCGACCACGCAAAGCTGGCCAAATGGGGGCTGCGCCACATCACCCTGCGCGGGGATGAAGCGGTGCTGGACTGCGGCTGCGGCGGCGGGGCAAATGTGAAAAAGTTTCTCAAGCTGGCGCCCAGGGGGAAGGTTACGGGACTGGATTACTCGGAGGTTTCTGTTGCCAAATCACTGCGCGTCAATGCCGAGGCTATCGCCGCGGGACGCTGCGAGATCGTCCGTGGCTCCGTGGAGAAGCTTCCCTTCGCCGATGGCAGCTTTGACGTGGCTTCCGCCTTTGAGACAGTGTACTTCTGGCCGGGGCTGACAGACTGTTTCAAGGAGGTCTGCCGTGTGCTCAAGCCGGGCGGGTTCTTTCTCATCGTCAATGAGGCCGACGGGAAGCATGAAAAGACCCTGCGCTGGACGAAAATCATTGACGGCATGACCGTCTATACCGGCCAACAGCTCAAGACCGCGCTCCAGGCGGCGGGCTTTTCCACCGTTGAGGTCGATGATGACGAGGCCAACGACCGCCTGACGATAATAGCCCGGAAATAGAGCCGGGTTTGCGTCAAAGAAGCTCGTCGGGGATGCGCAGATTCCGGAAATATGTTTCCCGATCTCTCTCCCCGATGGGGCGCAGCACACGGCAGGGGTTGCCCACGGCCACTACGCCCGCCGGAATATCGCGGGTGACGACGCTGCCCGCGCCGATGACCGTGTCGTCCCCAATGCTGACGCCGGGCAGGATCAGCGCGCCCGCGCCGACCCAGACGTTGCGGCCAATGTGCACCGCCGCGTTATACTGATAGCCTTGCGCGCGCAGCTCCGGCAGGACAGGGTGCCCGGCGGTTGCAATGACCACGTTCGGTCCGAACATGCAGTTGTCCCCGATGAAAATCTCCGTGTCATCTACCAGCGTCAGACCAAAGTTTGCGTATACATTGCGCCCCATGTGGACAAAGTGCCCGCCCCAGTTGGCATGCAGCGGCGGCTCAAGGAAGCTTCCCTCGCCGATTTCCGCAAACATTTCGCGCAGCAGCATCTCGCGCCTGGCAAGCTCGGTGGGGCGCGTCGCGTTATAGTCGTACTGGAGCTCCAGGCATTTGCGCTGAAGCTCTGTGATCTCTTCGGTCAGCGGCAAATACAGGGAGCTATCGTGCAGCTGTTCAAACATGTTCGATCCCGTCCTTTTCGATTTTCTGTATTATACCCGCCTCTGACTGACGGCGCAAGTATCTTCCCGCTGTCATTACAAGGAGACACAGCGCAGAATCAACCGAAGCTCGTTTCTTGATATGTGTGTTTGGAAACGCTTTCCAGTTGCACCCGGAGATGCAATCTGCTATAATCGACAAAAAAGCTTGGGGTGAAGTGCCGTGGCGCTGGAGAAGAAAAAATACTATGACGAGGATCAGGTCAAAGCGCTGCTTGAGAATGTCAAGAAACGGGCGGACTCAACCAGCCAGGAAAACGCGGAACTGAAAAGCCAGCTGGACAGCTTAAACAGCCAGCGCACTGAGATCGGGGACACGCTGCTCTCGGCCAAATCCCTGGCCAGGCGCGTGCTGGAAAAGGCCCGCCGCCAGGCGGAGGAAATCGTCCGCGAGGCAAACGATCAAGCTGCCGTAATATTGCGCGAGGCCAATGAGCAGGCCGAGGCCATCCGCGCCGAAGCCCGGCGCGAAGTGGAGAAGACAGCGCTTCAGACCCAGCAAGAGCACGCGGTGCGCTGCGTGGAGAGCTGTATTTCCCAAATGAAGCAACAGCATCTGGACGCCATCGAGACCCTCAATGCCCAGTGGCAGCAGTTTCTCTGTGAGCTGACGGTCTCCGAGGAGGACGGTAAGACGCCAAATGATGAGGTTCCGGCCGATCTTGAGGACAAGGTTGGCGCCATCGCCCGTGAGATGCAGGGGATCGGCGGAGAATAAGAAAGCGACAAAGCAAGAGCGCGGCAGGTTCTGCCGCGCTCTTGCTTCCTATATAAGGTTATTGCGCAATCTCTGTTTCGACTCCGGCGTCGTCCAGCACCTGGCCGATGATCTCCGCATAGCCGCGGCAGGGGGCATCCTGCGCCGGGAGCAGCAGACGAAAGCGCATGCCCAGATGAGGCAGCCCCGTCACAATGTCGTACAGCGCGTCCAGATTCCGGCCATAGTCCGGCTGCCACAGCATGGCGTCGGCCATGATGTCGTAAAGCTCCGAACGCTCCCGGCAGGCGGAGAAATCCAACGTCACCGTGGGGTAGAGCGTATTCATCAGCCCCAGGCAGCAGGCGTAAATGTCCTCCCAGGCGGTGTCAAAGTCCCGGGTATACCAGGGATCATCCACAATGGCGTCGGGGCGGCCCATATATTCTGTAATCAGGCGCAGCTTGCCCTCGGGATCGCCGTGGAAGCTGCGCTCCATATTGCGCATGTTGGCGCTGTCGAAGCCGATGAGGAGATCGTAGTTTACATAATCATCCTCCCGGATACGGCGCGCGGTCTTTCCCTCGCAGGAGATCCCGTGCTCGGCCAGCTTGCGGCGAGCCGGGGGATAGACGCCGTTGCCGAGTTCCTCCGAACTGGTGGCGGCAGAGGCAATGGTCAGCTCCGCCTCTTTCCCGGCGCGTTGAGCCATGTCCTTCAATATAAACTCGGCCATCGGGCTGCGACAGATATTCCCGTGGCAGACAAAAAGTATTTTTATCAAGTGCGATCAGCCTCCTCCCTAAAGGGACGCTTTCAGTGTAAAAAGCCGTATTCTGCCCCGTTTTCCACAAGGGACGTCTTCGGTGTGCCGCGATTTGCCAAGCGTATCTTTGCCTGCTTATCGGGGTCACAATGATAGACTTAGCCGAAATGCGGCAAAATGCGGCTGTCAATAGTAGTCAAATGGTAGTAAAAATCGAGGGGGATTACTACCGCCGGGTGAAGGAAAATGCGGGGAGATAAAACCGGGATTTACCAGCGTTTCATATTTTTCTCAAACTTACTGGTATAAGATTGTTTCAATTCTTCCGCCGATATCCCATAGCAAAGCAAAATATCATTGTAATACATAAGGACATCTGCCAATTCTTCAACAAGTTGCGCTCTCAATTCCTGATCCTGACTTGCCGCTTCGTCACCATGTTTCTTAACAATATCAACGACTTCGCCAATTTCTCCAATCATCCACAGAAGTTTGTTTTTCCCGACCTCAGGGGATATCCCTTCCCAGATATCTTTATATTTTTCCTGCAATGCTTCCTGCATTTCAAGCATTTCGTTTATACTGAAATCAGCCATTTTCTCCTCCCAAGGTCAAGTCAGACCGGAATCGGCTCTCAAGTTGAAAAGGACAGAACGGTTTCATCCTCGCTGTAGCGATACCGCCGGGGATCGTATTTTGCAGTGACCTGAGTCCACAGACGCTTCGCGGCGGCATTTTTCTCATTGTATTTGATTTCCCAACTACCGCCGAAGTTACAGAAAATGCCCTCTGCGGCGTCCGTCGCCAGGTGCTTCTTTCGATACATGGGAAAGATGGTGAACTCAGCCAGCACATGATCGGGCTGTCCGTTGATATAGGAGTACGGATTGATCATCGCAAAACCGACGAGAACCTGACTATCGTAGATAAGTAGCGCCTTCCTCTCCGGCTCGGTAAAATAGGCATCGAAGTACCCATAATGGTAATTACCGGATTCGTCCATTTCATCATCATAGTAGGCTGTCATCTCGTAGAGATACTTTTGATGGATGTTCCATAGAAGCTCTCTGTTTTCGGGCTTGACTTCTTTGCATTCAATCATTCTCGTCTGCCTCCCTAATCCGACCGTCTCCGCCTCACGCTCAAAAAAGGTAGTTTATTATACCTCATTTCATCGGGGTTTTCCACTATAACAAGCGGGAGCGCTGCTTCACACCTCGCCCGCAGACTGCAAGCGTTCTTTGTAGGCGGTGCCCCAGACCTCCATGGATTTGATGATGGGCTGCATGGATTGGCCAAGCTCTGTCAGGGAGTATTCCACCCGGGGCGGCACCTCGTCATACACGGTGCGGGCGACGATCCCGTCAGCCTCCATGGAACGCAGGGAATCGGTCAGCACCTTTTGACTGATGCCGTCGATGCTCTTGAGCAGCTCATTAAAGCGCCAGGGACGCGACATCAGATTCCGCATGATGAGCAGCTTCCACTTGCTGCCGATCAAGGCGACGGTCGTTGCCACCGGGCATTCGGGGAGGATATCGGCTTTGGTTCTCATAACGCGCCTCCGTTGTTTTCTCTTTACCGGAATTATACAGCAGGAAAGGTCCCGGTGCAAGGGGTTACAAAAAGGTGCGTGCTTGCGGAGCATGTCTCCAATCTGTATAATAAAAGAAGCAAAACCCAAGGAGGGAAGAAATCATGACATTTGACCGCTCTGTCAAAAAGAAAATGACGTTTGAAAATTTCCTGTGCGGCAGCTACGCGCGGGATTATATTGTGCAGGACACGCCCTATGCCGCACAGATCAAGGAGGCCGTCAGACGCATTCGGGAGGCGGACTATGTCATGCTCGGCGCGGGCGCGGGTATGAGCGCCGCGGCCGGGGCTGAATACGGCGGAAGCTTCTTTGAGGAAAACTTTGCCGAATTCCAAAAAATCTATGGCAAGGGTCCCTATATGCAGGACATGTATTCCGCGGGCTTTTATCCCTTCCCCGACGAGGAGAGCCGCTGGGGGCTGTGGTCCCATCTGGCGCTGATTGCGGGGGCCGACCTGGATGTGACGCCGCTGCACAGGACGCTGCTGGACGCGTTAAAAGGGAAGAAGCTGTTCCTGCTGAGTACCAATGCCGACCACCAGTTCGACAAGGCGGGACTGCCGACCGAGCAGATCTTTGCCACCCAGGGCAGCTACAACCTGATCCAGTGCCAGCGCGGGTGCCATCCGAAGACCTACGATGCGGTCGAGCGCTTCCGCGAAATGGAGCTTGCCCGGAAGGACGGGCGAATCCCAACAGAGCTGGTTCCCAAGTGTCCGGTCTGCGGCGGGCCGATGGCGATGAACCTGCGCTGTGATAACTTTTTCGTTGAAGACGAGAACTGGCATGCCGCCGAGGATCGCTTCAGCCGCTTCCTGTCGGAATGTGTAAACGGGAAGACGGTGCTGCTGGAGCTGGGGGTCGGCTTTAACACCCCGACCATAATCCGTTTCCCCTTTGAAAAGCTGACGCGGGAGCACGAGAACATCACCCTCATCCGCCTCAGCCGCAGCAAGGCTATCGTTCCGGCGAGTCTGGGCGAGCGCGCCATCGGTATCAACGCCGACATGGCCGAGAGTATTTCGGATATTGCCGCAGGACTCAGGGAAACAAGGGCGCTGTCATGAACAATATTGCGCAGTTTTACGTTGACGAGAGCCGCTGCATCGGTTGCGGTCTGTGCATGAAGGTCTGCCCCGGCGGAATTCTACGTGTGAATGACCAGCGCAAGGCCGAGATGCAGCCCATAGACGGCTTTGGCTGGAACGGCTGCTGGAAGTGTGAGCACTGCCTGGCGGTGTGTCCCAAGGGCGCGATCAGCATCTTCGGCAAGTCGCCGGAGAACAGCCTGCCGCCCATAAAGGCGGACACTGCCGCGCCGGTGCTGGACGCGCTGATCATGAACCGCCACTCCTGCCGCCGCTTTCTGAAAAAGGATGTGGCTCCGGAGCTGATCAACGCCATGCTCCAAATGCTGGGCAATGCCCCCAACGGCGGCAACAAGCAGCAGGTGGCTTTCACGCTCATTGACGACCGAACGCAGATGGAACGCTTCCGCACCCTCGCCTATGGGGAGATGGAACGCCTCGCGGCGGAGGGCGTCTATCCTGCGGGCTTTGACAGGGCGTCCTATGAAGACATGAAGCACTGGGAAAAGACCGTGCGCCCGGACATGCTGTTTTGTGGCGCGCCGTATTTGCTCATTCCCCATGCTCCGCTGGGCAGGGGAGAACCGGTGGAGGACGTGATGGTCGCCGCAGCTTACTTTGAACTGCTCTGCGCGTCAAGGGGGCTGGGCTGCGTGATGATGACCTTCCCGAAGGACGTGCTGAACACCATGCCGCGCATCCGTGCTCTGCTGCAAATCCCGGAGGATCACTATATTGGCGTGATGCTGGGCTTCGGCTGGCCGGAGATCCGCTATGCAAGAGGCACGCAGAGAGGCGTAGAGGAAGCAAGGATCCACCGCCTGCGCTTTGAAATGGAGGAATCGAAATGAACGCACAGGATTGCCTGAACAAGCTGCGGGAGCTGCGGGACGTGACCTTTTCCACGGTCTCGGCCAACGGGAAACCCCAGGCCAGGATCATCGACGTAATGCTGGTAGAGGAAGGAAAGCTCTATTTTTGCACCGGCCGGGGAAAGGATTTCTACGCCCAGCTCATGGCCTCGGGCGATATAGCCGTGACCGGACTGACCCGGGACTACAAAATGATCCGCCTAAACGGAAAGGCGAAAAAGCTCTCCGATCAAAAAGTATGGATCGACCGCATTTTCGAGGCTAATCCCTCTATGAACGGCGTGTATCCCGGCGAGAGCCGCTACATCCTCGATCCCTTCTGCATCGACGAAGGGCAGTTGGAGTGTTTTGATCTGAACGTCAGCCCCATTGAGCGCGAGTGCTTTTCTTTCGGGGATGCCAAGCCGGAAAAGAAGGGCTTTTTCATCGCGGACACCTGCATCGGCTGCGGCACCTGCGCCGCGAATTGCCCCCAGCAGGCTATTGACGAGGGGACGCCGTTTGTGATCCGGCAGCGCAACTGCCTGCACTGCGGGCTCTGCGAAGAGAACTGCCCCGTGCAGGCCATCGTGCGGCGGGGCGAGGGAGACGCCTCATGATGGCGCTGATCCTGAACTACTTTCAAGAAAACAGCGGCCGCTTCTGGGGCATGCTGACAGCTCATATCCGCATCAGCTTGATCGCTCTGGTGATCGCGGTGCTGATCGGCATTCCGGCTGGCTTCCTCTGTGTGCGCTGGAAGAAAGCGCAGAAGTACATCACCGGTCTGTTCAGCCTTTTGCGCGTGATCCCCAGCCTTGCCATCTTGCTTTTGATGGTTCCCATCATGGGAACTGGCACCGCACCCGCTGTAGTAGCGCTGGTGTTGCTGGCCGTGCCGCCAATTTTGATGAACACCGTGGCCGGTCTGGAGGGCGTGCCGCCCTTCATGCTGGAAACGGCGGAGGGCGTGGGCATGGATCCCACGCAGGTCTGGACAAAGGTCCGCTTTCCGCTGGCCATGCCGATGATCCTGACCGGGATCAAAACCGCGGCGGTGGAGATCGTCGCCAGCGCGACGATTGCCTCCAAGATCGGCGCGGGCGGCTTGGGGGATATCATCTTTGCTGGCATCGGCCTCTTCAAGACCGAGCTGCTGCTGATCGGCGGCGTGTCCGTTGCGCTGCTCTCTCTGCTGACCGGACTAATCTTTGCCATCGTAGAAAAATCCACTATGAAACATAGAACCGTATAAAGGAGCGATTCACATGAAGAAAACCATTTCCATCATTCTGGCCATTGCCCTCGTTTTGAGCATGGCGCTGTCTCTCGCAGCCTGCGGGCAGACCAAACAGCAGGGACCCGTCATCCGCGTGGGCTCCAAGGACTTCACCGAAAACCTGATCGTCGCCGAGATCTATGCGCTGGCGCTGGAGGACGCGGGCTACACCGTGGAGCGCAAGCTGAACATCGCCGGTTCTGTGGTACATACCGCCATCACCTCCGGAGAGATCGACCTCTACCCCGAGTACACCGGAACGGGTCTTCTCGCCATTTTGCAGCTGCCTATGAGCAGCGATCCCGATGAGGTCTATAACACGGTCAAGGCAGCTTATGACGAGCAGTTTCAGATCACCTGGCTCGACTCCACCGATGTGAACGACCGCAACGGCCTCGCCATCCGCACAGATGTCGCGCAACAGTACAACATCTACACCATGTCCGACCTGCAGCGGGAGGCGGAGCACATCTGCGTCTGCTCCCAGGGCGAGTTTGAGTACCGTGAGGACGGCATCCCCGGCATGACCAAGGTCTACGGTCCATTCAACTTCGCCTCCATCAACGTCTATGACAACGGCATCAAGTACCAGATCCTCGAGCAGGGCGAGGCCGATCTCTGCCCCGGCTACTCCACTGACGCGCAGTTGGTGAACACGGATAAATTCACCTACCTCGAGGACGATAAGGGTTTCTGGCCGCCCTACTACTTGGCACCCATCGTGCGAAACGAGGTACTGGAGGCCAATCCTGAAATTGCCGAGATTCTGAACGCTGTCAGCGCGAAGCTGGATACCGAGACCATGGTCTCCCTCAATGCCAAGGTGGACATCGACCATATGGAGTATGAGGAAGTAGCCCGCGAGTTTTATGAGACGGTATGCAAATGAACACGGCCATTGAATTTCGAGATGTCACCAAAACCTTCAAGGGCGCAAGCTACAGTGCGGTGGATCATGTGAGTGTGACGGTGAACGAGGGCGAATTCGTCACGATCCTCGGCTCCTCCGGCTGCGGCAAGACAACGCTTTTAAAGATGATCAACCGGCTATACGAGCCGGATTCCGGCAGCATCATTCTCTTCGGAGAGGATATCTCCACCGTGGACGTAGTGAAGGTACGCCGCCGCATCGGTTATGTGATCCAGCAGATCGGCCTGTTCCCGCACTACACGGTGGGGGAGAACATCGCCACGGTGCCGAAGCTCCTCAAATGGGATAAGGAGAAGACTGCCGCACGGGTCGATGAGCTGCTGGAGCTGGTGGGCCTGAAGCCCGATGAGTTCCGGGACCGCTACCCAAGCCAGCTCTCCGGCGGCCAGCAGCAGCGGGTCGGCCTGGCGCGTGCTCTGGCCATTGACCCCAAGATCATGCTGATGGACGAGCCCTTCGGCGCGATTGACTCCATCACGAGGGAGAAGCTGCAGAGCGAGCTGCTGGACCTGCATAGGAACATGGGCAAGACGATCCTGTTCGTCACGCATGACATTGAGGAAGCCTTCAAGCTGGGCGACCGGGTCATCATCATGAACGAGGGAAAAATCCGGCAATTTGATACGCCGGAGAATATCATCCGGCAGCCTGCGGATGCCTTTGTTCAATCTCTGGTAGACTCTGCCCTGGCCAAGGAACGCTTTTGGGAGAGGTATCGATGATTGCTTACGCTTCCAAATATTATGACCGACTGCTCAGCGCCACGCTGGAGCATCTGGAGATCGTGGTGATCACGCTGCTGATTTCGCTGGTGATCGCGGCGGGGCTTACGGTGGCGTGCAGCTATTCCAGAACGCTGTCGCGGATCCTGCTGAATGCGTTCTCGGTGATCTACTCCGTTCCGAGCCTTGCACTGTTGGCGCTGCTGATCCCGGTGACGGGCTTGGGCAAGAAGACGGCCGTCATTGTGCTGGTGATCTACAATCAGTATCTGCTGCTGCGCAATTTTCTTGCGGGGCTCGACGGCGTGGATCGCAGCGTGGTGGAGGCCGCCACCGGCATGGGCATGACGCACATGCAGCTATTGTGGAAGGTGCAGATTCCCCTGGCAAAGAAGGCGCTGATCGCGGGGCTACGCATAGCGCTGGTGTCCACCGTGGGCATCGCCACCATTGCGGCATCCATCAACGCCGGCGGGCTGGGCAGCATTCTCTTTGACGGCCTGCGCACCATGAACGTTGCCAAGATCCTGTGGGGCAGCCTGCTGTCCGCGGCGCTGGCGATCGGCATGGACCGACTCCTGCTCCTGGCGGAAAAGGGCTGATTCCAAACGAACAAAACCCCTTAGGGAGAAAGTTTCTCCCTAAGGGGTTTTGGCATTTTTTCTGTCAAATGTCCATGGCCTGGCGCAGATCCTCCAGCAGATCCTCTGCGCTCTCCAATCCGACCGACATGCGCAGCAGCGTGTCGTCGATACCGAGCTTTTTCCGCAGCGCCTCCGGCACATCCAGATGGGTCTGCGTCACGGGGTAGGTGAGCAGCGACTCGGTGCCGCCGAGACTCTCGGCAAAGGTGATCAGCCGGACATGCTCGAGAATATGTACGGCGGTTTCCGCGCTGTCGACGCGGAAGGAGATCATGCTGCCGAAGCCGCTGGCCTGCGCGGACTGCACATCGTGGCCGGGGTGCTCGGGCAGGCCGGGATAGTAAACCGCGGTGACACAAGCCTGTTCTTTGAGCCAGCGGGCGATAGCCATGGCGTTGGCCTGCTGCCGCTCCATGCGCACGGACAGGGTTTTGATCCCGCGCAGGACCAGCCAGCAGTCAAAGGGAGCCAGCACGCCGCCGATGGTTTTCGACAGCAGCCGCAGCTGCGCGGCGAGGTCCGGATCCCTGGCGCAGACAAAGCCGGAGGAGGTGTCGTTGTGCCCGCCGAGGAACTTGGTGCCGCTGTGAACGACAATGTCCGCACCCAGAGCCAGCGGCTGCTGGAAGCAGGGGGACATGAAGGTGTTGTCCACGATGAGCAGGCAGCCGTGCCGGTGGGCGATCTCCGCCGTTTGGCGCAGATCCGTAATGTTCATCATGGGGTTGGTGGGGGACTCCAGATAGACCGCGCGGGTGTTATCCCGGATGGCCGCTTCAAAGACCGCGGGATCACGCAAGTCGGCATAGTCGATTTCAAGACCGTTCTTCTGATTGACAAGCTTGTGCAGACGGAAGACGCCGCCATAGAGATCCTCCGCGCACAGGATATGGTCGCCCGGCCGGAACAGCTCAAAGCAGACGCTGATTGCCGCCATGCCGGAGGAAAGAGCCACGCTGTCCGCGGCACCCTCCAGGGCGGTGATCACTTCCTCCAGCTTGCTTCGGGTGGGGTTGGATTCCCGCGTGTAGTCAAAGCCGTTGGCGTTGTGGCCGGGCTTGATGTGACTGAAGCAGGCTGTCTGATAAATGGGGAAGCTGACCGAGCAGGTGTCCTCTGTCAGGCCGTCGGCACCCTTGCCGTGAATACATCGGGTCTCAAAATCGTATGCCATGTTGATCCGTCCTTTCTAATCTGTCCGCATACTGCCTGCCCGCAATTATAATGCGGATAACCCATCAAGTCAATAGGTAAGCGGCCCGCGAGCCTCGGAAAGAAAAAGGAGCACGGCAGCCGCACTGGTCAAAGTTCACAATTTTGAACGGTAAAATTGGACAAAGCTACGAAATTTTCGGCATTCCAACGAAAGACAGTTGACTTTGCGGCGGCGGCTTGATAGTATCTAAATAAAGAGAACTGGAATCGTTTCCGGGAACGTTTCCGGCACCGTTTCCGGGAACAGGACCGGCCGCACAGCCGACAGGAGACAGCCTATGACCATTAAGGATATCGCCCGTGAGTGCGGCGTCAGTGTGAGCACCGTCTCCCGTGTGCTGAATAACCACCCCGATGTGAGCGAGGCGGTGCGCCGCAAGGTGCTCTCGGCGGTGGAGGAGCGGGGCTATATCCCCAACAACAGCGCCCGTGATCTGGTGCGCAGCCGCTCGGACGCGGTGGGCGTTGTGGTGCGCGGCACGGGGAACCTGTTCTTTTCGGCCATGATCAAGACCATCTCCCGCCAGCTGGAGCAGCGGGGCTATACCATGGTGTTGCATTTTCTGGATTCCGACGCGGACGAGGTCAAGGCCGGGGCGATCCTGGAGCGGGAGAAAAAGCTGCGCGGCCTGATTTTTCTCGGCGGGCGCTTTGATTACACCAGTGCCGAGCTTGCCCTGGTGGGGGTGCCGTACGTCTGCTGCTCGTATACGAATGTTTTCGGTTCGCTGGACGAGGGGGAGTATTCCTCCGTCTCGATCGACGATCATGAGACAGCGCGTCGCGCGGTGGAGTATCTGATCCGGCTTGGCCATCGGCGCATCGCCGCGCTGGTCCCCAGCGTGGACGATCACTCCATCAGTGAGCTGCGCTATGACGGCTATCTCTCGGCCCTGATCGACAGCGGCCTGGAGCCGGATCCGGCACTGCTGGAGGAGACCGGCGGCTGCTTTGAGATGCCGGAGACCTATGAGGGCATGTGCCGCCTGCTCGGGCGCACGCGGGATTTTACGGCGCTGTTTGTCCTGTCGGACACCACGGCCATTGCCGCAATGAAGGCGCTGGAGGATCACGGCCTGCATGTGCCGGAGGATGTGTCCGTCATCGCCATCGACGGGCTGAACGTCTCGGAATACGTCACGCCGACGCTGACCACCATGGTGCAGCCGGCCGAGGAGATGGGCCGCGAGAGCGTGCGGATCCTTGCCGAGATGCTGGAAACCGGGCAGACCCGCCATGTGCGGCTGGAGGCGACGCTGCGCGAGGGCGCATCGGTCCGTTCCGTTTGATTTTCCGATCCTTCGGGATCTGAAAATAAAAAGTAAATTACCTTGCCATGCAAGGAAAAAATGAAAAGGAGAAACCCAAATGAAAAAGATCATCGCATTGCTTCTTGCGCTGGTTATGGTCTTCGCGCTGTGCGCCTGCGGAAACAGCGGCAGCAGCAAGACCGGCTCCGTCTATTGGCTGAACTTCAAGCCTGAATCTGACGAGGTCCTCCAGCAGGTCGCCAAAATGTACAAGGACAAGACGGGCGTCGACGTCAAGGTCGTCACCGCCGCCTCCGGTACCTACAGCCAGACCCTGACCTCCGAGATGGACAAGAGCAACCCGCCCACCCTGTTCGTCGTCGGCAACCAGGCCGGCGTCAAGGATTGGAAGGACTACGCCCTTGACCTCAACGGCTCCGCCATCGCCGAGCAGCTCAACACCGACGCCTACAACCTCTATGACGAGACCGGCAAGCTGGTCTCCATCGGCTACTGCTACGAGTGCTACGGCATCATCGTCAACCCCGATCTGATCGCCAAGGCCGGTCACTCCATGGATGAGCTGACCAACTTCGCCGGCCTGAAGGCCGTTGCCGAGGACATCCACGCCCGCGCTGCCGAGCTGGGCTTCGACGCCTTCTCCTCCTCCGACATGGACCCCTCCTCCTCCTGGCGCTTCACCGGCCACATGGCCAACCTCGAGTACTTCTATGAAGAGCGCGACGCCGGCGGCTGGACCGAGTGCCCGCCTGCCCTCACCGGCGCTTACATGGAGAACTTCAAGAACCTGTACGACCTGTGCATCAACAACAGCCTGACCGATCCCAAGGATCTGGCCACCGGCGGTCACGATGCCGAGAACGAGTTCAAGACTGCCAAGGCTGCCTTCTTTGTCAACGGCTCCTGGGAGTACTCCGCCGTTTCCGAGGCTGTTCCCAACGCCACCATGATCCCCTACTACTGCGGCGTTGCCGGCGAGGAGAAGGCCGGTCTCAACTGCGGCACCGAGAACTGCTGGGCCATCAACGCCAAGGCTTCCGAGGCTGACTAGAAGGCCACCATGGACTTCCTGGTGTGGTGCGTCACCGATCCCGATGCTTCCCGTCTGCTGGTCGACTCCTTCGGTGTCATGCCCTATAAGCAGGCTGCCGAGTCCACCAACGGCTTCCTGGCCGCTGCCAACGAGTACTCCAACAACGGCTGCTACGTCATGGATTGGGCCACCAACTACCAGCCCAATGTCGACGACTACCGTGCCGCTCTCGTCTCCGCTCTGAACCAGTACAATGCCGACCAGAGCGCGACCAACTGGGAGCTGGTCAAGACCGCCTTCGTTGACGGCTGGGCCCAGCAGTACCAGAAGGCCAACGGCTGATTTCCCCTGCGTAAACGAATCGCACAGACACTTTTACGGGGCGGACGCGTTCGTCCGCCCCGCTTTCTTTTTGAATGCGAGTATTAGAGAGTAGGGAGTTGATCCATTGAAAAACTTCTTCAAGAATCCCCTCCGTCGCTGGGCGTGGCTCTTTATGGGCCCGGTGGTGGCGGCCTTCGCCATCGGCTTTGTCTGGCCGTTTATTCAGGGCATCTGGCTCTCCCTGTGTAAATTCCGCCTGATCTCCGACGCGAAGTTTATCGGCTTCGGCAACTATGCCCAGGCCCTGACCGACCCCAGCTTTATGCACTCCTTCTGGTACACGGCCCTCTTTGCCGTGGTCAGCCTGGTGCTTATCAACGTCCTGGCCTTTGCTGTGGCTCTGGCGCTGACCTCCGGCATCAAGGGCTCCAACCTCTATCGCACGGTGTTCTTCATGCCGAACCTGATCGGCGGCATCGTGCTGGGCTACATCTGGTCCATGATTTTTGACGGCATCCTCTCCCGCTATGGCACCTCCATCCTCATGGAGACCAAGTACGGCTTCTGGGGCCTGATCATTCTTATGTGCTGGCAGCAGATCGGCTACATGATGATCATTTACATTGCCGGATTGCAGGCCGTCCCCGGCGATATGCTGGAGGCCGCCAAGATCGACGGCGCCAACAAGTGGCAGACGCTCTTTAAGGTCACGATCCCCAACGTCATGCCCTCCATCACCATCTGCACATTCCTTGGGCTCACCAACGGCTTCAAGCTCTTTGACCAAAACCTCGCGCTGACCGCCGGCCAGCCCTTTATCATCCAGCCCGACGGCTCTACCATCAAGACCACCGAAATGCTGGCTCTGAATATCTACAACACCTTCTACGGCTCCAACTCCGCCTCGCAGGGCGTGGCGCAGGCCAAGGCCGTTTTGTTCTTCATCCTTGTGGCGGGCCTGGGTCTGGCCCAGCTTGCCTACACCCGTAAGAGGGAGGTGCAGCAGTAATGAATAAAAAGGAAAGCCTGAGCGCCGAACGCCGCCGGAAAACCGTCCTCTCTGTGGTGCTGGCCGCCATCTGCATTATCTACGTGCTGCCGGTTCTGTCCGTGGTGATCAACTCCTTCAAGTACAACACCTTCGTCAAAACCGACACCTTTGCCCTTCCCGTCGGGGAGATGTGGGCCGGCTTCCAGAACTTTATCAAGGGCATGACCTTCGGCAACTACCCCTTCTGGAAAAGCGTGCTGTTCAGCGTGGTTATTACCGTGCTCTCCACGGCGCTGATCCTGCTGTTTACCTCCATGGCCGCCTGGTACATCGCCCGCGTCAACTCCAAGTTCTGCAAGGCGGTCTACTTCCTGTGCGTGTTCTCCATGGTCGTTCCCTTCCAGATGGTCATGTTCACCCTCTCCAAGACGGCGGACACCCTCCATCTGAACACCCCCTGGACGATCCCCATCGTCTACCTGGGCTTTGGCGCGGGCCTTGCGATCTTTATGTTCGTGGGCTTTGTCAAGTCCATCCCGCTGGAGATCGAGGAAGCCGCCGCCATCGACGGCTGCGGCCCGCTGCGCACCTACTTCTCCGTGGTCTTTCCCATGCTCAAGCCCACCCTGATTTCCGTCGGCATTCTGGAAATCATGTGGGTCTGGAATGACTACCTCCTGCCCGTGCTGGTGCTGGACATCAACGAGTACCGCACCATCCCCATCCATATCCAGTACCTCAAGGGAAGCTACGGCACCGTCGATCTGGGCGCTACCATGGCCCTGATCCTGCTGAGCATCATCCCGGTCATTATCTTCTACCTGCTGTGCCAGAAGCACATCATCAAGGGCGTCGCCGCCGGCGCCGTCAAGGGCTGAGTTCCCCATAACGCAGAAGGGGCGCGGTATCCCGGTATCGCGCCCTGAAAGAAAAGAGTTGATTCAAATGCATCGTGCAAGCGGCGTACTGATGCCCATGAGCTCCCTGCCGTCACCCTACGGGATCGGCACGATGGGAAAAAGCGCCTATCAGTTCGTGGATTTCCTCAAGGCCGCCGGTCAGAAATACTGGCAGCTGCTTCCCCTGGTGCCGACCAGTGCGGGGGACAGCCCGTACTCCTCCTTTTCGACCTTTGCCGGCAATCCCTACTTTATCGATTTGGATCTGCTGGTAAAAGACAAGCTGCTGAAAAAGAAGGATCTGGAAGGCATCGACTGGGGCGATGACCCCGAACGGGTGGATTACGGCAAGCTGTTCGATCAGCGCAGCCGCGTGCTGCGCCTGGCCTATGCCCGCGGCCGGGAAGCCTTTGACGAGGCGCTGGAGGCCTTTGTCACGGAAAACCCCTGGGTCGAAACCTACGCGCTTTATATGGCGCTCAAGCAGCGCTATGACATGCTGCCCTGGACGCAGTGGCCGGATGAGGATATCCGGCTGCATAAAGCCGCTGCGGTGGCGCGCTGCCGGGAAGAACTGAAGGACGAGATCGATTTTCACATCTTTGTCCAGTACCTCTTCTTCGATCAGTGGGCGTCGCTGCGGACCTATGCGCATCAGAAGGGCGTGTCCTTTATTGGGGACATTCCCATCTACGTGGCGCTGGACTCTGCCGATGTCTGGAGCGAGCCGCAGTTTTTCCAGCTGGACGAGGACAACGTTCCCAAGGAGGTCGCCGGCGTTCCGCCCGACGCCTTTACCGAGGACGGCCAGCTCTGGGGCAATCCGCTCTATGACTGGGACGCCATGGAGAAGGACGGCTTTGGCTGGTGGATCCGCCGCATCGATGGCGCCAGCAAGCTCTACGACGTGATCCGGATCGACCACTTCCGCGGCTTTGAAAGCTACTGGGCCGTCCCCTATGGGGAGACCACCGCGAAAAACGGCGTCTGGAAGCCCGGCCCCGGCATGAAGCTGGTGGGCGTGCTGACGGCGTGGTTTAACGACCTGGATTTCATCGCGGAGGATCTGGGCTATGTCACGCCCGGTGTGCGCAAGCTGCTGTCGGACTCCGGGCTGCCCGGCATGAAGGTCATGCAGTTTTCCTTCGACGCCCACGGCGACTCCGACTATCTGCCCCACAACTGTGCGGCCAACAGCGTCTGCTATATCGGCACCCACGACAACGACACGGTCATGGGCTGGCTGAAAAGCACCCGCGCTGCGGACCGGCGCTTTGCCGCCCGCTATATGCACATCACCGAGGACGAGGGCTGGTGCTGGGGCATGATCCGCGCCGGCATGGCCTCCGCCTCAAATCTGTTTGTGGTGCAGATGCAGGACCTGCTGGAGCTGCCCGCTTCCGCCCGCATCAATATCCCCGGCAAGCCGGAGGGAAACTGGCGCTGGCGCATGCTGCCCGGCAAGGCCGACAAGGAGCTGGCCAAAAAGCTCCGCCTCTATACAGAGACCTTTAGAAGACTGTAAGCAAAAGGAAGCGCCCGCGGGCGCTTCCTTTTGTTATGCTTATTCGGCGCGGATGGCGCGGCATTCGAGATAGTACCGCTTCTCCCGGGCATGGCCCATGGAGAAGGTCTTGCGCGGCAGGACGCCGTCCAGGGCAATGCCGCGGAAAAAATCCCCCTTGGCGATGCCGGGCAGCAGCAGCCCGACAGAAGCGCTCTCCTGAGCAAGCGCTCTGACGACATCGTCGCCGTGGATGTAGTCGATGCTGCCGCCGTGGGTTTTCAGGTAGGCGTCGAGGAAGGGCTGGAGAATGGCAATGGCGAGCTCACCGCGGGCGGGATCGAGGCGGAGTACGCCCTGCCGTTCGCCGGCAAACCAGCGAACTTCGTAACCCTTCGGCGCACAGAGTTCTTCGGCGGCGGCCAGAAAGTCGTCGACATTGATGCCGCGCACAATCCGGTGAATGGGCTCAAATTTCTGCGCCGCGTCGTGGATGTTTTCCAGCTCCACCATGGCATAACGGGCGGGGTGATCGCTCCCGGCCAGCGCGGGGTCTTGCGCCTTGAGCGCCTCCCAGCAGGTCTTGGCGGTGGCAAGAGAGTGGTTCCCGTCGCCCACGGCATACAACAGCGGGGCTTTCCCCAGCGCTGTATAGCGTGCGGTCATCTCACGCTCATAGCAGGCGAGCGCAGTGTCAAAGGCGGCCGACGCTTCGTCGGTGCAGAGCCAACCGGCAATGTGTCCGCCGCCCTGCATGAGGTCAAAATCGTAAAGCTTTTCAAGCTCGGCCTTGCGGGCCTCCAGCGTTTCCAGAAGACGCTGCTGCGCATCGTCGCACAGCAGCAGCACATGGGAAAGCTCCAGCGAGGCGCCGGTGCGAATCTTTACCCGCGGCGGAATCCGCTCCACCACGGTCTGTTCTGTGGCACGGATGGGAGAAATGGCATCGGCGTGAAAGTCATAGGTCTCCAGATCGACCGCGCCCAGCACACCGCGGCGAATGCTGCCGTCGAGCAGCGTGCGCTCAATATATACATACGACTGTGGGAAGCGGCGGAACAGATCGCTCCGGCGGTAGGTGTCCATTGTGGCGTCGATGGCAGCGATACGGCCCGCGTCATCCCCGCCCAGCTCAGCCTCCGGGAAAATGATGTGATAGGCCGAGGGGCGATCCGCCACACGCTGACGAACCTGCTGCCAATATTCCGGCTGAGAGGTAAACTGATCGCAGGCGATGACCGCCCAGTCGGGCAGCGAGCTTTCCGGCGGAAGGAAAATGTCCGCGGCTTGAAAAACAGACATGAGATTTCTCCTTGTTTATCGTGCTGTCCGCGAGCCTTGCCCGCTGACAAAATCAAATTATAACATACATTGCGGATAAACACCAGTATGCGCTTTGGTTTTCCTCGGCGCGAGCGGGTGCTATGGCGTTTTGAAGGAAAAACTAAGATTATGTAAACCAAAACCGTCAGAGAAATCTGCCGCTTTTTCCATGATTCGTCATTGCCTGCGCCGGGGGAATGCGCTATAATACGCCCATGGAAACAACAAGCGTAAAAAAACGCGGCCCAGCCGCCATCTTTTCCCTGTGCCCGGGGGCCCATATCGTGGCATTGGTCAGCGCCTGCGTCATCGGGCTGCACCTGTTGCTGCGGCATGACCGCGCTCTGATGCGGCGGCTTTCCGCGGGGGTCATTCATCCGGTGCACCAGCGCCTGGCCGCGTTGACGGGGCGGCTGCCCTTCTCGCTGGCGGAGCTGCTGTACGCGGTATTGATTGGGACCGTTTTGGTTTACATAATTTCTGAACTCGTCCGACTGATCCGGCACAAGGGGAGACTGCGGCGCCTGTATCGGCTGCTGATGCGGGTGATCGCGCTGGCGCTGTGCATATACGCGCTGTTCTGCCTGCTATGGGGTGTGTACTATTACGGGGACGACTTTGCTGCCATGAGCGGGCTGCAGACGCGGCCGATCTCCATGGATGAGCTGGAGGTGGTCACGGTCTATTTTGCCGACCGGCTCAACGGCTACAGCGCCCAGGTGGAGCGCGACGAAAACGGCCTCTACTGTGCTGACCGGCAGGGGATTCTCGCAAAGTCTCCCACGCTTTACCGTAAGGTGGTGGCCAAATACCCCTGCCTGGACGGGCCGGAGGTCCGTGCCAAGGGCATGGTGTTCTCCAAGATCATGAGCCTGATCGACTTTACGGGTTTTTTCTTCCCCTTTACGGCAGAGGCCAATGTCAACACGGACTTTCCGGTCGGCCTCTTTGCGTCCACGGTGGCCCATGAGCTTTCCCACCAGCGGGGGGTAGCCAAGGAGCAGGAGGCCAACTTTGTGGCGGTGCTCTCCTCGCTGGAGAATGGGGATGTTGACTATGCCTACTCGGCGTGCATGCTTGCCTATATCCACCTGGGCAACGCGCTCTACAGCGTCAATCCCGGGGCGTATCGCCTGATTTATCAGGGACTGGATGAGACTGTCCGTGCAGATCTGCGGGCCAACGATGAGTACTGGGCGCGGTATGAGACCCCGGTGCAGACGGTGACGAACACGGTATACGAGGGCTTCCTGCAAAGCTATGAGCAGACGCTCGGCATGCGCAGCTACGGCGCCTGTGTGGATCTGCTGGTGAATTACTATTACGACGCGGCGCTGGAATGGTTTGACATGACGCCGGAAAACTGACAATGTAAAAACAAGGGAAAAATATGCTTGACAAATCGGAAAAAGCATGTATAATAGCTCTTGCATTTAGCGGGATTGTGTAATGGTAGCACACCGGACTCTGACTCCGTTTGTGAGGGTTCGAATCCTTCTCCCGCTGCCAGATATCGGCTTGAATCGTTACGATTCAAGCCGATTTTCTTATTCTTCGGCCTGCTTTTGATTTCAACAGTTACGAGTGGAGAAGTCTGACCCTTACCGTACCCTTACCGCCGTGAAGATTGCCCGAAAAAACGAGATAAATACAAGGTTTTTCGGGATTAGGGTCATTAAATACCGGGGATTTGTCGCACATATTCTTCCATCCGGTTGGCGCTGGCTGTCTTCATGGCTTCGGAAACATGCCCGTAAACATCCAGCGTAAAAGCCGCTGTGGCGTGCCCCAAGTTGCCCTGTACCGTCTTCACATCGTCCCCGTTTTGGAGGGACAGAACCGCGTAAGTATGGCGCAGATCATGAACTCTGGCTTCGGGTGCTCCGATCTCGACGGCGATCTTCTTGAAATGATTGTAGACGGTCTGAGGCTGTAGCGGTGTTCCGAAAAGAGTTGTAAAGGCCAGGGCGGTCCGATGCTCCGCTTCCGTTTGCCAACCTTGCCAGGCAACAGAGGCGTCTTCCTTTTGTCGGATCTGCTGCTCGTAGCGCTTCTTCATCAGTTCCATTACGTACGGAGCCGGCTTCAGGACGCGGCCCTTTCCGTTTTTAGAGGAAGCAAAGACAACGCCGCCGTCTCTCTTGGGACGCTTTTGAAGCTGCTTGTTGATACGAATCACTCCGCGCCGGAAGTCTACACAGTCCCAGGTGATGCCCATGGCTTCGGCCTTTCGGACACCGGTCAGGAGGATCACTTTCAGCAGAATGCCGTATTCCTCATCCTCCTCGGCCATCTGGAGAAGCAGCGCGACCTGGTCGTCCGTCAGGGGTTCCACCTCATGCTTTTCCACGCGGGGAAGGATCGTGCCCACACAGGGATTGGATCGGATATAGCCGTTGACGACCGCCACACTCATCGCCTTGCTCAGAACACCGTGCGTATTCTTGATGGTTTTGGGGCTAATCCCCTGAGAGCCGTCCGGTGGCTTGAGCAGCCGATTATAAAACTGCTGAATATCCGTCGTGGTAAGTTTTCCAAGCGGAATATTGCCGATCTGAGGCTTGATATGCGTCTTGACGCTGGCGCGATAATTCTTGACAGTCGAATACTTCTTGTCGCCGCAGTACTCCGTCAGCCAGATATCCAGCCACTCGCCCAGCTTCAGCTTGGACGGTTCAATATGCGTTCCGTCATCGATTTCCGTTATGACTTTCGCCAGCTTTTGCCGGACTTCCTGCTGCGTTGCGCCGTAGATGGATTTCTGGATCTGCTTTCCGTCTTTATCAAAGCCATTGGAATAACGGCCTTCCCATCGGCCATTGGGGCGTCTTCGGATTGTTCCGGCTCCGTTAGGATTCTTATTTGCTTTTCCTTTAGACAATGCTACCTCGCTTTCTTCGAGTTCACCCAACCTGTCCGTTCGGGTTCACTGCCATTATAACACTTTCACGCTTTAAAGCAAGAAATTTATTTTTAACCATTAGACTTTTCTGACAACTATATGACGGTAATGACGATATGACGGTATTCAGGGTGGGCTCGAATACCGTCATGATCGTCATATCGTCATGCGATCAGGATGGCAGCTCGGAGAGCGTGATCATTCTCGCGTCCATGGTGCGGCTGAAATCATATTGAACGCCGTATTGCTGCGCCAAGGTCTGCACGCTTGTGTTGAGCTGTCGGGTCAATGCGTTCGGTTTGGTATTCGGAGGCACGACGCTCGTCAGCGCGCCCAATAATTCAGTAGGCGTGCCTTGCCATTTGTGGCACTCGGACACCAGTTTCTGTATGGCGGCCAGCAGCTTGTTCGAACTCTCGTCCGCACTGTCTGTGCCATACTCGATGAATTGCCAGCGCTTGCTCTCGTCAAATTCCAGCTTCAGCCGGAGATCAGCCACCTCACGTCCGGTGATATCCAGCGTGGCCGTCTTTCCGATCCGGGACTGCTTTTGGAGCACCATCGCCCCGTCCGCACAGCCAAGCAGGCCGTTGGTGCCGGAGATCTTGTTGAAGGAATCGTCGGAGTCCTCCTTGCGCGTGTGATGCACCACCAGGATCGTGATGTTGAAGCGGTCGGCGATGGTTTTGAGGGAAGTCATGACCTCGTAATCGCCGCCGTAACTGTAGCCCTCGGTTTTCAACTGACGAATACGTTGCAGCGTATCGACGATCACAAAGCCGACGTTCGGGTGCGCGGCGAGGAAGTTTCCGATCTGCTGCTCGAAGCCTTTGCCTAAAAGCTCGGCCTCGGTAGCGATCCAGATCTTGTCCGCCTCACCGCCCGTCACTTCGCCCAGCCGCTGCTGGATGCGCTGCTCGGTATCTTCAAGACTCACATACAAAACCTCACAGGGCGAGGTCTGGAAGTCCCAAACTTTTTCGCCCTTGCTCACGCGGTCGGCCAGCCAGAGCACCAGCCAACTCTTGCCGATTTTCGATGCACCGGCCAAAATGTACACGCCCTTGCTGAGCATTTTTTCGATCAGCCAACCGGTGGGCTGAAAGTCCATTTCCATCAAATCGTTGGCGTTCACAGCGTCAAGTTCGAGGATTTTTTCGCCCAGCGTTCGCTGAATGTGACGCTTTGCACCGGATACTTTCATGCTCGGGTGTTCACACAAAACATAATCGAGCAAGTCGCCGCGCTTGTTGCAGTGCATACACAGCCAGGTGTCGTCCTTCATGATCCCCGCTGTGTCTCCACAGATTGGGCAGGTCGTGATGAACTCATCCTCGTCCAGCTCAATGTGCGCTGCTTTCAAATAATCTCGAAGCTGCGGCCGCACTCGTTCCCGAAATAGTTCGATCTTTTCTTCGGTCATGGGCAACACCTCACGATGCGAGGGAGTTCTCGTTCATCCGGTTTAGCAGATTGTCGCGAGAAACGAGCAGGCGGCGGCCGATGCGCAGCGTGGGAAAGTTCTCGCTGCGAAGCAGGCAATAGGCATTGGTCAGCGAGATGTTCAGCACGCTCGCGAGTTGATTGGCGTTGAGGACCACGGGGACCTCGGAAAAAGAATAATAGGCGTTGGGCTTGTTGGCGGTAGTGGCAGTAGTAGTCATAGCAATCGCTCCTTCCTGGCAATTCATTTCGTTATTCAGTTTATAAGGTGCATCAGTTTTTGATTTTATGATGCATGAAGATAGAGTCTCGGTTTTTATCACGTCCTTTTCTTTTTCCGTTGCGGTTTTTTCATTACAGATTTCGGGGGGGCGGCCTTGCGTCGTTCATCTTTTTTCTCCTTGCTCGTTCTAAGCCATTTCATATTCACTCTCGACAGCGCGATTGAAATCATGGATCGAGATGTCTAAGTCGTAATGTACTTTTTCGATTTTGTCCAATATCGGCTGCGTGAGCTCACCTCCTTCTTTGAGATGCCGCGCGATCTGATCGAGATCTTTTTCGAGCTTGTCGATGTTCCGCAGCTCCTGAATGATATATCTTTCGTCGTGAATGATAACCGGGAGTTTTTTGATTGGTCGGTTGAGAAGAACGCGGCGGCAAAACTCGGATATGGATAACCCGCATTGCTTTGCCTCATGGGCGATTACTTCGTAAAATGCTTCCGAAACACGAAAGTGAATGGTTTTCTCTTTCGTTCCAAGCTCATCTTTCTTTCTTGCCATTTTTGCCTCCTTTTGATTTGCGAAGCGTAATCAAAACTGTGTTTGCAGCAAGCAAACACCGCAATGATAGTTGCAAAAATTCATGCGGGATTGGGGAGCGAAATCCCCAACAAGTGTCTCGGCTGAAAATGCAAAAATGCATTTTTGTAGCACGAGGCGAAACTTGCTCTCCGAGGGGGATCGAAATTACTGTTGCATTTTTTTCAAAACACCTCCTTTGCGGCAAGTAAAAAACTCGCAGCACCACAACAAAAGCGTACCAGGAAATGTACCTGTTCCACTTAAAGTTGTGACGCTGCGAGTTTAAGACCTACCCTTTGTTGTTCAGTAGTCGCGTATCTGACCTTGCAGTACTATCGAAAACCTATGCGCTTATCGACGCCCCATATTCACCGATGGGCGGATGGCCGGCTTAGTCAAAACCGATATTCAATTGTTCTTGCTCATCTGACAATCGCAGATATGCTGTAGCAATAGTAATGTTCAGTCGTTTTCGAATATCACGAGTCAGGTAAAGTATACCGACCATGTTGTGACAACGAGGGCAGCGATGTATGTAACTGGGGCAAAAAGAAGAAAGCAATTCATTTTGAAGATCGTACGCCAACATAGCGTTGCGCATGTTCTTGTCCGGCACGGAGAATAAGAGTTTTTTGCAAACAGGGCATTTAATTGCTGGTAGTTTTTCCTTTCCGGGGTTTGAGCCTTTTCTCTTTTGCAACAAGATTGGCTCGATTTGTCCTTCTTGGTGAATCATCAGTGATCCACCAACAGGATAATCACGTTTGGTTTTCAAAGCTATGATACACTCCGATCACGATGCCCTGGATCTGCAGCTCATCTACAATGATATCCGGAAACGCTTCCTTATCCGGATTGCAGGACTGCAGAATGAATTTCTGATTTTCTTCGTCCAAGGCCAATTTCTTTAAATTGTTTTTTTCGTCAGAGAGGGCAATAATGAGATCGCCCGGACGCGCGGTCTGTTGTCTGCGCACGATCACATAATCGCCGGGATGAATACCCGCGCCGATCATGCTTTCGCCTTTGGCAATCAGCGCAAAGCATTCGCCTTTGCCAACCATGCACTCAGGCATGTGAATGTACTCGATGAAGCGTTCCTCTTCCTCTTGGCCGGGGCCACAGGCGACAAAACCGAGAACGCGCAGAAGATTTTTCGGACTGTATCGCAAAGTTTCCGGTCGAGTGCTGCGACGGCCGCCGTCCGAAACGAATTCGCCGCTTTCTTTCATTTCATTCAGATAGCGATGAACCGATCCGGCCGGAATGCCGGTTGCGTCCACGATATTCTTTTCGCTGGGGAAGCGGTCATACTGCACAAAATAATCTGTCACGAACTGTGCGATGATCTCTTTCCTGGAATTCAGTTTGGGGCGCATACAAACACCTCGTTCATAACGGAGTTATTTACTCCATTTGTTCTGTGTGCTAATAGTAACGCTGCTTGATAGAATTGTCAAGAACTTTTTGGAGTAATTTGCTCAAAAATTTTCTTTTTGCACCAGCTATTGCTTTGTGCGATTATTTGAGTATAATAGATATTGAAATGTGTGAAATTCGTTGTGCGTTACGAATTGAAATCTGTGTTTCCCTGCGTTTTGATCCAATTGAAAAGTGCGGAGGTGCGCTATGCTATATCGAAAGATCCAACCGTATATCGAAAACTATTTGAAGTCAGACTCCAACAAGGTGCTGATCATCGATGGAGCACGGCAGATCGGGAAGACTTTTATCATCCGTCACGTCGGTCAGCAGCTTTTTGAAAACTATATCGAGCTGAACTTTGCAGAGGATCAGAACGGCCCCAAGCTGTTTGAGCAGGTCCGGACGGTCAGGGATTTCTATTTCCAGGTCAGCACGATCGCCGGCGAGAAGATGGGCGAGAAGAAAAACACGCTGATCTTCCTTGATGAGATCCAGGCCTATCCCCATCTTCTGACCATGCTCAAATTCCTGAAGCAGGACGACCGCTTTACCTATATCGCGAGCGGTTCCCTGCTCGGCGTGACCCTGAAGAAGACAAGCTCCATCCCCATCGGAAGCATCGAGGTCAAGCGCATGTTCCCGCTGGACTTTGAAGAGTTCCTGCTGGCCAATGGCTTCAATCGCTTTGCGATCGACATGATGCGTGAGAAGTTCCTGGCCGGTGAGAGTCTGGACGCGGCTGCGCATGAGAAGGTCATGGACCTTTTCAAAAAATATCTGTTGATTGGCGGGCTGCCCGATGCCGTGAACTCCTTTGTCGCCGATACCAACATTGTGAAGGTGCGGACGATCCACCGCGATATCCGCACGTTCTATGCCGACGACGCGTCGAAGTATGAGGCGGACAACAATCGGAAGCTGAAGATCCGCCGGATCTATGACATGATCCCCTCCAACCTGGAGAGCAAGAAGAAGCGGGTGGTCTTCCAGGATATCGAGGACAAACGCGGCAAGCGTTTCTCCGACTATCAGGATGAGTTCGAGTATCTGATCTCTGCGGGCATCGTCCTGGATGTCAACGCGATCTCCACGCCGGTGTTCCCGCTTACGCAGGCCGTTGGGAAAAACCTGCTCAAGCTCTATCTGAACGATGTGGGGCTTTTGACGGACGTTCTGTACGGCAGCAATATTCGCGCAGTTCTGGACGATGAGACGGGAATCAATCTCGGCTCGGTGTATGAAAGCGTGGTTGCCCAGGAGCTCGCCGCACATGGCTGCAAGCTGTTTTATTACGACAACCGCAACAAGGGCGAGGTCGATTACCTGATCGACGATTACGACAGCCTGTCCGCCGTTCCGATCGAAGTCAAGTCCGGCAAGGATTACACCATCCACAGCGCGCTGAACGCCTTTGTGAAAAACGAGGATTATCATGTGAAGAAGGCCTATGTGCTGTCCAATGCCCGTGAAATCACAACAAACGGCAAGATCACGTATATTCCGATCTATGATGTGATGTTCTTGGGAAACGATCAGTAACCGAAACGTTTAGATGCAATTCAAATAGAGAAAGAGAGCCAATATATGGACAACAGAAGCATTCGGAAACTGGAAGCGGAACTCTGGGAGTCGGCAGATCTGTTGCGGGCGGGGTCGAAGCTGACCTCCAACCAATACTGCATGCCCGTGCTGGGATTGATCTTTCTACGCTATGCCTACAGCCGCTTCAAGCTGGTGGAGGCGGAGATTCTGAGCAACCGCCCCTCTCGCGGCGGGCGCGTCCTGCCCGTGGAAGCCAGCGACTTTGCCGCCAAGAGTGCGCTTTTTCTACCCAAGGAGGCACAGTACGACTATCTTGTGAACCTGCCCGCGAATATCGCCGCGGCGGGCCTTGCCAACAAAGACGGCCAGCCTATGAACAGCCTGGGCGAGGTGGTCAATAATGCCATGGCTTTGGTCGAGGAACAGAGCGAACAGCTTGCCGGCGTGCTGCCCAAGGACTACACCATCTTCTCGGACGAGCTGCTTTCGGAGCTGCTGCGCATCTTCAACAACAAGACTCTGGATGCAGTGGGCGGCGACGTGATTGGCCGCATCTACGAATACTTCCTCAACAAGTTTGCCAAGAACATCGCCTCGGACGACGGTGTGTTCTTCACCCCCCAAGTCCCTGGTCAAGATGATCGTGAACATCCTGGAGCCAAAGGGCGGCGTCCTGCTGGACCCGGCCTGTGGCTCTGGCGGCATGTTTGTCCAGACCGGTGATTTCGTCAACAATGCCGGCATGTCTGCCAATACTGCTATGACCTTTTACGGGCAGGAGAAGGTGGAGTACAACGCCCAGCTCTGCCTGATGAACATGGCGGTGCACGGTCTCACCGGCGTCATCAAGTCCGGCGACGAGGCCAACACCTTCTACCACGACGCCCACAACTTGGCGGGCTGCTGCGACTATGTGATGGCAAATCCGCCGTTTAATGTGGACAAGGTCAAATCCGAGAGCTGCGAGAGCGCGGGGCGGCTGCCCTTCGGCCTGCCCGGGGTGAACAAATCCAAAGAGGTCGGCAACGCCAACTATCTCTGGATCTCCTATTTCTACGCCTACCTGAACGAGACGGGCCGGGCGGGCTTTGTCATGGCCTCCTCCGCCACCGACAGCCAGGGCCGGGATAAGGACATCCGGCAGAAGCTGGTGGAGACCGGCCATGTGGACGTGATGGTCAGCGTGGGCAACAACTTTTTCTATACCAAATCCCTGCCCTGCTCCCTGTGGTTCTTCGACAAGGGCAAGGACGTGGCGCGCCTGGACAAGGTGCTGTTCATCGACGCGCGCAATTATTATACCGTGGTCGACCGCACTCTTAACGAGTGGACGGACTGGCAGCTCAAGAACCTCAACGCCATCGTCTGGCTGTACCGGGGTGAGACGGAGAAATACACGGCGCTGCTGGACGAGTACCGCGCTGTCCTCGGCGACTCCCTGACTTTTTCTGAGCGCCTGCAGCAGTTGACCGACGATCTGGCAAGCTGCCGCGCCGCCGCCAAGGAGGATGTGGAGCGGGCGGCACGCAAGGACAAGAAACAGATTCAGGAGCACTATGACGGGGACATAGCCAATCTGGAGCATTATCTGTCCATAGCAAAAGAGGCCGTCTGGCTGTATGACAAATTTGGTGAGGGCGAATATCGGGATATCCCCGGCCTGTGTAAGGTGGCGGAGCGGAGCGAAATTGAGGCCAAGGGCTGGTCGCTGACGCCCGGTGCCTATGTTGGCGTCGCGCCCGTGGCGGACGACGGCGTGGACTTCAAGCAGCGCATGACGGAAATCCACGCGGAGCTGCTGAAATTGCAGGCCCAGTCCAACGAGCTCATGGAGACCATCTCCCGGAACTTGGAGGGGCTGGGGTTATGAAGTGGGAAGTTTCAACTATTGGGGAGCATTGCACTGTCACATCAAGCAAACGATTTCATCTATCTGACCGCAGCGAGTCAGGTGTGCCATTCTATTGTTCAAAGGAAATCATTCAGAAAGTTAAAGGCGAAGAAGTCGCAGAGTGCGATTACATAAAAGAAGAGTTTTATGAAAGCGTCAAGAAACAATTCGGGGTTCCTCAATGCGGAGATTTACTTATTACCACAAGGGGAACATATGGAATCCCCTATATCTATAAAGATTCCGATAGGTTTTATTTTGCAGATGGAAATCTAACATGGCTAAAAGACTTTGATAAAAACCTGAATGTCAACTATTTGTACTATTGGATACTATCCCATGAGGGGCAAAAGAAAATAGATGCAATAGCAAAAGGAACTGCACAGAAAGCAGTACCGATAGCATCTATAAAACTGCTTCAATTTCCGTTGCCTCCTGTTGATGTTCAAAAGAGAATAGCCGATATACTTTCAGCTTATGACGAGCTCATCGATAATAACCAGAAGCAGATCAAGCTGCTGGAGGAGGCAGCGCAGCGGCTGTATAAGGAATGGTTCATCGACCTCCGCTTCCCCGGACATGAGACAACTCCCATTTATGACGGTGTCCCGGAGGGGTGGGAGAAGAAGACATTAGGAGATATAGCAGGCATAGTTATGGGTCAAAGCCCAAAATCGGAATACTATAATACGGAAAACCAGGGACTGCCATTTCATCAAGGCGTTGGTAGCTATGGAAATCGTTTTGTCGTTGACGATGTTTATTCAACTTCCTATACTCGTATAGCAGATTCTGGGAGTATTCTTTTTAGTGTACGGGCTCCTGTTGGTAGGCTGAATATTACACGCAATAAAATTGTTGTTGGGCGTGGCATCGCTGCCTTGAATCATAAAGAGGGCTTGCAGAGCCTGTTATTCTATATGCTGAAAGAGCGCTTTTTTAAAGATAACCTTGTCGGTAATGGCTCAATATTTGCTTCAATCTCAAAAGATGAATTGTTTGGACAATTGTTCGTCGTTCCAGTTTCAAGCATTGCATGTCAATACGATGAAATAGCAAGCACGATTGATAAGAAAATTGAAGCAGTAGACGACGAAATAATCAAGTTAACAGAGGCCCGTGACCGTCTGCTTCCAAAACTCATGAGCGGAGAAATAGAGGTGTAAAGATGAATTGGATAAAAAATAATAAAAATGGTCTTTTGGTCGGTATTGTTTCTACCATTCTCTGCACTATTGTGTTTAAACTTGGAAATATTATTATTTCAATGCCGACTGAGAAAAAGTACTCGTTCTTTAAGACGTGGCAGAATTATCTATTTAGAATTGCCGCAAGGCAAAACTCTGCCTCGTTTAGTGAATATTTTTTGTTTTTATTGTTCGGAATACTGAGTGGTTGTATCTTTGGGTTTATAATTAAAAGTTTCAAAATAGTTAATGAGACAGATACTTTAGCAAGAATAAAAGAATCTAATGTATTAGAAAAAGAAACAGACAAGCTAACAGATAAAGAATTGCAGTTAATAAAGAAATATAATAATATAAATAGCAGGTCAAAAGATACATCAAAGCAAGCGAATAAAGTAATAAAAATCTGCTTATGGATTCTTGTGTTTATGTTAGTTTTCCTTTTTATTATAATAACCTCATGTGCTTATTATCCATCGCAACTTTGGAAACATTTCGAGTTAGATTTAACTCATATTACACCATACACCGAAGAAAGTACAATTCAGATGCTCAAATCTGATTGGGTGTCAATGACCAAAAAAGAAGACTACATATCCATCTATGACACGATATATGAGATAAAAACAGAAAACAGTTTGCAATAGTATTACATTGATATCTTGTTGAAGTAGCAATTGTATTAATTCCTACAACGGGTATTTTCATTTTGTGGAGGAAACGCACCCATGTCCTACGACTATTCCGAAAACATCCTCGTCCAAGAGTCCGCGGGAAACCTCCTGCATGACGAGCTGGGCTGGGATGTGGTCTATGCCTACAACAAGGAAGTGCTGGGGGAAAACGGCACGCTGGGGCGGACAAGCTATAAAGAGATCCTGCTGAAACGGGATCTCCGCGCCGCGCTGCAGAAATTCAACCCCTGGATCACGCCTGCCCAGATCAGTGAGGCTATCGGAATATTGGAGCAGCGGCTCTCTACTTCGTCACTCCTGCAAGTTAATGAGGAGAAATACTTCCTTCTGCGGGACGGAGTCCCCGTCACCTACCGACACCCCGACGGGCACACAGAGCCAAAGCGCGCCATGGTGATCGACTTCCAAAACCCGACTGAAAACCGCTTCCTCGCGGTGAAGGAGATGAAGATCCACGGCGACCTCTACCGCAGGCGGACGGATATCGTCGGCTTTGTCAACGGCTTGCCCTTGCTGTTCGTAGAACTCAAAAACACCACGGTGGACGTGCAGAACGCCTATACCGACAACTACACGGACTATCTGGACACCATCCCGCATCTGTTCACTTACAACGCCTTTCTGATCCTCTCCAACGGGGTGGAGGCCAAGGTCGGTACGCTGGGCAGCAAGTACGAGTTTTTCCACGAATGGAAGCGCCTCAGTGAGCAGGAGCCAGGCAACGTCGCACTGGAAACCATGCTGCGGGGTATCTGCCGGAAGGAGACCTTCCTCGACCTGTTTGAAAACTTCATCCTCTACGACCACTCCGGCGGGACCACTGCCAAGATCCTGGCGCGCAACCACCAGTACTTGGGCGTCAACGAGGCGGTCAAGGCCTACGCAGCCCGGAAGCTGAACAACGGCAAGCTGGGCGTCTTTTGGCACACCCAGGGCAGCGGCAAGAGCTATTCCAGAAGATCCGCCGGAAGTTTGCGGGTTCCCCCACCATTGTGATCCTCACCGACCGGGATGAGCTGAACAAGCAGATCAGCGACACCTTTGAAAACTGCGGCCTGCTGGGCAAGGGGACAAAGGCGTCGCAGTATATCGCCTCCAGCGGTGCGGATCTGGAAGCCAAGCTCCGCGGCAACCCCAGCTTCATCTTCACGCTGATCCACAAATTCAACCGCCCGGACTGCGAGCCGATCTATCCCGATCATGACGTGATCCTTATGTCAGACGAGGCCCACCGGACACAAAACGGAATCTTCGCCGACAATATGATGCGCATGCTGCCCACGGCCTCACGCATCGGCTTCACCGGCACGCCGCTTCTTAGCAACGACAACATCACCGCCCGCACCTTCGGCGGCTACATATCCATCTACGACTTCAAGCGCGCTGTGGACGACGGGGCCACCGTGCCGCTCTACTATGAGAACCGGGGTGAGAAGATCCTCGACCTGCACAACCCAGAAATCACTGACCGCATCCTGGACGCCATCGAGGCGGCGGATCTGGATGTAGACAAGCAGGACAAGCTGGAGGCGGAGTTTGCCAAGGAGATCCACCTGCTGACCGCCGAGCCGCGTCTGCGCTCCATCGCACGGGATTTTGCGGGACATTATTCCGATCTCTGGGCCAGCGGCAAGGCCATGTTCGTCTGCCTCAACAAGGTCACCTGCGTGCGCATGTACAACTTTGTCCAGCAGTATTGGCAGGCGGAGATCGAGGCGCTGGAGATTCAGCAGAAGCACGCCTCCCAGCAGGAGGCGCAGGAGCTGGAACGCAAGATCCAGTGGATGCGGGAGACCGAAATGGCCGTGGTCATTTCCCAGGATCAGAATGAGATCCAGACCTTCAAGAAGTGGGGACTGGATATTCTGCCCCATCGAGCCAAGATGGAGAAGCGGGAACTGGACAAGGAGTTCAAGGACCGTGACAACCCGCTGCGCGTCGTGTTCGTCTGCGCCATGTGGCTGACGGGCTTTGACGTCAAGTGTCTGTCCTGCCTGTATCTGGACAAGCCCCTCAAGGCGCATACGCTGATGCAGACCATCGCCCGTGCCAACCGTGTGGCGGAGGGCAAATCCAACGGCCTCATTATCGACTACATCGGCATCGTCAAGGCGCTGCGGAAAGCGCTGGCAGATTACACTGCCAACATTGGCGGCAGTTCGGTCGACCCAACGATTGACAAGGAGCAGCTGCTGGCGCGTATCCGGGAGGTCATCGAAAAGGCTCGAAATTTTCTCGAGGAGCAAGGCTTTGATTTGCAGACCTTGATCGACGCAAAGGACTTCCAGAAGACGGCCCTGCTTTTGGACGCCTGCGACGCCGTGTGCGAGAGTATCGAGACCAAAAAAGCCTTCACCACGATGGCCTCTGAGATGGTGCGTCTTTTCAAGTACACCGACCGGGACGATCTGACTGGCGGGGAGAAAAAGCAGTACGACGCTATCGCCGCGATCTATGCCATGCTGCAGAAGAAGCGCAAGCATGTGGACACGACAGATCTGATGGTGGAGATAAACGGTATCATCAACGACTATGTGCAGATCGAGCCGGCTGAGCAGGGCGTCGCGCCCTCGCGTCAGTTCGATATCAGCGGCATCGACTTCGATCTGCTGCGCCGGGAGTTTTCCAAGGCCCGGCGGAAGAATCTGGTGATCCGGGATCTGGAGCTGGTGATCCAAGAGCGCATCGCCGCCATGCTGTTCAACAACCCCAACCGCATCAACTACTACGAGCAGTATCAGAAGATTATCGAGGCCTACAACCAGGAGCAGGACCGCAGCGCCATTGAGAAGACCTTCATGGATCTGATGAACCTGGCCCAGAGCATGACGCAGGAGCAGCAGCGCTACGTGCGCGAAGGCTTCACCAGCGACGAGGAGCTGTCGCTCTACGACATGCTGTTCCGGGAGGATCTCTCCAAGGCGGATATCAAGAAGATCAAGGAGGTCGCCGTGTCCCTGCTTGCCAAGGTCAAGGGGAAGATTTCCCAGCTCGACCACTGGACGGACAAGCAGGAGACTAAGGCGGTCGTGGATACACTGATCCGCGACACGCTCTGGAACGAGCTGCCGGAGTGCTACGACGATCTCAGTATTTCCCACTACCGCCAGCAGATTTACGAATATGTGTATACTCGGTATCCGGATGTGGCGTAAAACCCATATAAATCTATACTTAATGTTAACAACATAAAAAGAGGTAAATGCATATGCCTATCTCACATACTGTTTGGTCTCTTGATGAGAAAAAGCCCCTGCAGGTAGCCAGTCTCATCGACGAAAAAGAGCTTGAGTTGCTCCTGCGGGACAATATCGAGATCCTGAATAAAGGTTGGCTGGTTATCAGTAATCAGGTGAAAACTGATGCTGGCAAGTTCATTGATATTCTTTGTATCGATCACGACGGGGATATGGTCGTAGTAGAGCTGAAAAAGGATCTGACACCACGCGAGGTTACTGCACAGGTCATTGACTATGCTGCTAGCGTTTCCAAAATGACAGCGGAAGAGATTGCGCAGTTGTATCTTTCCTTCACCAACGGAAACGAGACCCTGAACGCCGCATTTCAAAAGAAGTTTGGAACGGCGCTGGATGAGGGGAGTGTAAATCAGAGGGTAAAAATGGTCATCGTTGCGGCCAAAATGGACGACGGGACAGAGCGAATCATCCGCTTCCTCCGGGAGACCTACAGTGTCGATATTAACATCCTGTTTTTCCGAGTCTTTCAATGCAGCAATGAGCGGTTGATCAGCCGTACTTGGTTTGAAGAAGATATCGAGGAATATGCTCCTGCAGAAGTGAAACAGAAAGGCCCTTGGAATGGTGAATACTATGCTTCCTTCGGTGAGGGTTCCCGGAACTGGGAGGATGCGAGAAAGTATGGCTTTATCTCTGCAGGCGGCGGAAGCTGGTACTCGAAGACCCTCTCCCTTTTGTCACCCGGAGATCGTGTCTGGGTGAATATCCCCCATACTGGATATGTTGGTGTTGGTATAGTCACTGAGCCAGCGCAGCAGGCCAAGGATGCCATCTTCGAGCATAAAGGCGAAAAAGTAAAGATGGCAGATCTTTCGCTCCGCGGGGACTATCTTTATTCAGCCGATGATCCCGAAAATGCGGAGTATGTAGTAAAGGTTCAATGGATTAAAACCGTTCATACTTCTGAGGCTGTAAAAGAGCTTGGCTTCTTTGGAAACCAGAACTCTGTCTGCCGCCCGCAGGCTGAGAGATGGAACTTCACCGTTGACCGCTTGAAGAAATGTTGGGGAATCGAGTGAGCACTTCAAACTGAAAGTATGTCTTATGAAATACTACATCACCGCCGATATTCACGGCTTTTATACTGAATTTCATAAAGCGCTGGATGAGGCGGGGTATTTCACTGATTCCGAGCCGCACAAGCTGATCATCCTGGGTGATCTTTTCGACCGCGGGCAAGAAGCCGTGGAGATGCAGCAGTTTATCCTGCAGCTCATAGAGCAGGGCAACGTGATTCTGATTCGAGGAAATCATGAAGATCTCTACGAGGAAATGATCACGATCGACGAGGGCCTGCCCGTCCGGCATCACAAGAGCAATGGCACCTATGGGACGGCCCTGCAACTGACGGGCTACGATCCCGGGCTTGCTATCGTGCGCAACTATGATTTCGCTGAGGATGCGCAGAACACGCCGTATTTCCGGCAGATCATCCCGGCTATGCTCGACTACTATGAGACCGAGCACTACGTTTTCGTTCATGGCTGGATTCCCTGTATTCAGGAGCGCGACGGCAGTCTCTGCCACCGCTCCGACTGGCGCGAGGCCACGCCCGCGGAATGGCGCCGGGCGCGATGGATCAACGGCATGGACGCGGCGCAGTCCTGCACCGAGGACAAGACCATCCTCTGCGGTCACTGGCATTGTTCCTACGGCCACGCACGGTATGAAAACAAAGGTTCCGAGTTCGGGCCGGACGCGGATTTCAGTCCCTACTACGGCCCTGGCGTGATCGCGCTGGACGCTTGCACGGCACTTAGCCGGAAGGTGAATGTCATCATACTCGATGATTGAGAAATGCTGAAATGAGTATTGCTGTCAATTACGCCGTCCTAGCTAAAGGCTGGGAGCGGTTTACGATCATGCACAAAGATCGCAAGGTCGCCACCATTCGCGAGGACGGTATCTGCACGATCTACGCGCCGTCCTTCATGCCCTATAACCTCTATCTAGAGGAAGCCGGCGACCTGGACGCGCGACTCAACAACCTAAACAGTTTCTATTACTGGTGCTCCTCCCGCGTGCTGCCGCCGGATCGCAAATACGCCAAGGAGATCCTGAACAGCATTGGTGCAAAGCAAGCCGTGACAGACCGTGACCGTGCCGCTATTGCCATTTCTTATCACGGACTTAGTCTGACCGACGTGTACTGGATTAAGTTCAATCGGGAGAATGTCAGCTTTGCCGATCTCAGCCTGTTCCGGCATTCACTTTCCGGAGCCTTCGCCGACGTCAGTCTGAACGGCCGGTCGCTCACCGTTCAGAACGCGGAAATGCTGAAGCCCAACGACGCGGCCGGGGACATCGGGACACAGGGCGTTGCACCGAAGGCGTGGATTCGGGAGAACGAGACATTCTATCTCTTGAAGAACGGCGATGAGCGCGACGTAAAGGCCGAACTCCTGGCCTCGAAGATCGCGCGTTGTTTCCGGGCCGAGAGTGTGGCCTATGAGCCGTCTACCTTTGAGGACAAGCCGGTTTCCCGGAGCCGCATCATCACTTCTGAGGATGAGGGCCTCGTCTCCATGGAGGCGGTGGATGTGTACTGTGTCAACCATGAGCTGGATCGGGACTCCTTTGTGCTGAAGACGTCCGCCTATGCCTATCACATGATGAACCTGATCGACTACTTGGTTGGCAATACCGACCGCCATTGGGGCAACTGGGGCTTCCTGGTCAGCAACGATACGAACAGGCTGGAAAAGCTCTACCCCCTGATGGACTTCAACAAGTCCTTCCTGGCCTATGACACGCTGGACGGTGCGCTCTGCCAAACGAACGCAAAAAAGCAGTCCCAGCGCGAGGCCGCGATTGAGGCCGTGCGCACTGTGGGTCTGAATCAGATCGCCGAGGTTAAGGCGGAGTGGTTTGATGATCCTGCCATCCGGGATATGTTTTTCCGGCGGCTTGACGCACTAACGAATGCCGATGCGGCAGGGGCCTTATAAAGACAGACACCTGGGAAACCGCTGACTGCGGCTTCCCAGGTGCTTTTTAGGTTGGTCTTGAATTAGATTTCCTTCATCGGTGCGTCTGTCAATACATCCAGCATGATCTTCGCCCCGAGCTTGAAGGCGAAGCAAAAGGTCTCGCAGTCCGTGAGGACAGTCACTTCCCGCTGGGCATCCATAAAACTCTCAAAGAGTTCCTTCTCTTTCTCATTGAGCGTAGCCGCCAGCTCGTCGCCCACCTTTACCAGCTCATCCAGCGGTTCGGCATACTGGCTGTTGCGCTTGAAGCTGCGGTCGCTTGGGCGAATATCGCCGAGGTAAAGGTCCTCCAAAACTTGCATCCCGCCACCCCCCTCACACATAGATGAGCTCGTGCAGCACGATCTCTTCCGCTCGGTTCCAGATGCTGTTCATACACCGCAGCCACTCCATCTGGTCGTCGGCCTTCAGTCCCTCGGTGACGTTCTCACGCTCTGCCATCTGCAAGGTAATAAGCTCAAAATGTTCCTCGCAGTCTTTCTCGATTTGCTTCAGATGCTCATCCAGCTTTCCGGTGAGAAGCCAGCTGGAATACAACGCCCGGTGGTTTTCCCGAAGATAGTGCTTTCGCAGCAGGCTCCACTTGCCAAGCGGTTCCGATTCTGGCAGAATCAGATCCGGAATGAGGCAGTCCTTTGCCAACGTGTACGTTCCGCCGTGTTTTTCAAAGCTGTTTTGTTTCATACTTTTCCTCCTGTTTTTTTACCCTTACCCGGCCCTTGCCTGATTGTACGCACCTGAACCGATTAGATAAAACGTCACGGAAAAGTTACGATAATGTATTAATTTTGCTGTTTTGAGCTATTTTTCACCTATGATACGTTCGATCCGGCTCTTCGAATCCTTCTCCCGCTGCCAAGGAAAGCAGTTCACCCGAAAGGGTGGGCTGCTTTTACTTATAGGTTGGTGAAGGGGATTCGGACCCTCACAGGAAAAAAGTTCGCCCATACATGCGCCGCCTGTTCCAAACAGGTGCATAGCGCTTGCATTTAAAAGAAATATGAAATACAATAAGACGCGAAAAGGTGCGCGAGATAGCGCCGCCGATGGACGAACGCGCGCCTCAATTGAAAGAAACAGAAGGAAATTGAATGATGGACGCTTTAGAAAAAGCACGTGAGCTATTAGAGAAGAATTCCTTTATCACATGGATCGGTGTTGAACTGGCGGAACTTGAAAAGGACCGTGTGGTTCTTCGCCTGGATTCTGCCGAGGTGCACAAGAACCCCTATGGGATTTTACACGGCGGCGTATTCTACACGATGGCGGACACCGCGGCGGGAACAGCAGCCCGCACGGATGGCCGGGACTATGTGACCCAGAGCAGCAGCGTGAATTATCTGCGCAGTCAGAGCGAGGGTACGATCCTGGCCGAAGCATGGGTCCGTTACCGGGGGAGGTCTACCTGTGTGACGGAGGTAAATATCACTGGCGATGACGGAAAGCTGCTGGCAACCGGGCTGATGACTTTCTTCTGCCTCGGCACAGATTATTTTGCCGATGCATTAACATGATGCGAGGTGTCTTGAACAAAGCCTTAGCGTTTAGAGCCTCTTTTCATCGCCACATCTCATTCCCTGTTGACTTGGTAGGTTGATTTGCGTATACTGCGGTTGAGGAACGGAAAACAGAGGAGTGAAACCCATGGATGATATCAAACGCATATCGGTCGAAGCGTTTGCCAGGCTTGATTTCAGCACGGTTACATTGCTGGATCTGCGGGAGCCGAACCAGGTGATCCTGGGGGGGATCGCGGGTGCTGTCAACATTCCGTTTTCCCGGATCGGGAAAGAACTGGAAAAGGTGCCGAAGGACAGGCCGATCTATGTCTTCTGTCAGGAGGGACAGTTCAGCGAGGAGGTTACCGAGCTTTTGCAGGACTGGGGACTGGACGCCACCAATGTGGACGGCGGCTGGCGGGCCTGGCAGACATATCTGAAGCAGGCCGAGCCGGTCTTCCTGGATGCGCGTGGGCTTAAATGTCCGGGACCTGTTGTGAAGCTCGCGGATACGCTGAGCGGGCTTCAGACCGGGCAGAAGGTGCGCGTGGAAGCCACAGAGGATGCCTTCGTCTCGGATATCGCCGTCTGGTGCGAACGGACAGGAAACAAGCTGCTGAAGCTGGAGCTGAAGCCGGAGTGGATCGAGGCGCTTGTGGAGAAGGCGGAAGCGCCCACGCAGCCTTCCGCTGCGGCGCAGAACGATAAAACCTTTGTGATCTTTTCCGGTGATCTGGATAAGACCATTGCCGCTTTTATCATGGCAAACGGCGCGGCGGCCATGGGCCGCAGGGTGACGATGTTCTTCACGTTCTGGGGACTGAATATCCTGCGCAAACCGGAAAGAGTCTCTGTGGTCAAGAGCTTTGTGGAGCGGGCATTCGGTTTTATGATGCCCCGGGGCACGAAAAAGCTGGGGCTTAGCCGGATGAACATGGGCGGACTGGGAGCGAAGATGATCCGCGGTATCATGCAGGAGAAGGGGGTCAGTTCGCTGGAGGAACTGATCGACAGCGCCCGTGCCCATGGGGTGCGGCTGGTGGCCTGCCAGATGTCCATGGATATCATGGGGATCCGGAAGGAAGAACTGATTGAAGGCGTCGAGCTGGGCGGCGTTTCCACCTTCCTGGGCGCCGGTGAACAGTCCGACATGAGCCTGTTTATCTGAAAGCAAGCCCGAAAACATCCTAAAAATAATCCGCACCGGGGAGATCCCCGATGCGGATTGCTTATACAAAGCGGTTTTGCTCTGGGCTGTAGGTGTAACCGATGTCCCGGAGTGTTTCCTCCAGTGCCGACCGGTCCAGCTCCCGGTCCTCGCACAGAGCGTCGAGACTGTCGTAATCATCGCGCAGCTTGGTGTTGATGTAGCTCAGTAAAATCATGGGGTCACGGGGGATCATGGCGTATCTCCTTCTCGGCGGCCGAAGCGCAGGATGAAGTCCGCAGGGGACCTTTGGACAAGCTGAATACCGGGACGCTTTTCAAAGCGTCCCGGTTGTTTTTTACTGGTTGGCAAGCAGAAGCTCGAGCAGGGTCCCGCCGTTGAGCCCGGCGTCCTTTTCCTCCTTGGGCTTTTTGCCGAACAGACCGCCCAGCAGACCGCCGCTGCTCTGCACAGAGCCGCCGCCAAGCATGGCCATCACGTCGCCCAGATCCAGCCCGTCGGACAGGTCGACCTTGCCGGCGCCGGCGCTGCCGGTAGCGGCGGACAGACCGCTCAGAAGGGCGGGGGCAATGCCGTTGAGCACGCTGGAAACCTCGCTGGCGTTCAGGCCGGACTGGTTGGAAAGCGTCTGGATATCAGCGTCGGCGTCCTTACCGAGAATGTGGCCGATGATCTTGCGGCCGTCCTCGCTGTCGGCTTCCTCGATCTGCTGATCTATGGACTTTTTGCTGGTGTGCTGCGTCAGTGCGGAGAGCAGGGAAAGCGCACCGTCGGTCTGAGAGGCGTTCTTGGTCAGCGCCTTGATGAGCAGGGGCACGGCCAGGGGCAGCAGCTTCTTCAGCTGCTTGGAGCTGAGCCCGGTCTTCTTGGCAAGCGCCTTGATCGCGCCGTCGGACAGCAGGGCCTTGAGAAGAATACTGAGAAGATTCATGGTTGACCTCCTGAATAATTTCTATTTCATTCTGATTCTACACCATACGGGATGAAAATGCACGCTTTATTTTCTCTTTTTGTGTACACTGCGCCGGGCGGCGGTCTGCATGGCGGCGTGCTCCTTTTTCAGCTCCTCGTGCAGCCGCAGCGAGGACCAGCCCACGTTATGCTCGGTGACAACGGCCTTGAGCGCTACGGGTACGCGGGCGGTGCGCAGCGCGTCGAGAAAGGCGTTGAGCTGCCCGCCGCGCAGATCCTCCATCAGCAGCATCTCGTCGGTAAAGCGCTCCGCGCATTCCCCGCCGCGGGCATAACCGGTCAATCCCAGCAGATAGCCGACGGGCGCGCCGAAGTCCTCCGCCGCAACTGACTGGCACTGAATGCCGAGACGAAAGGCGGCCAGGCGGATCTTCATTTCCTTTTCCTCATTTTGTATATTATACAGCAGTACGCGGGCCATGAAAGCGCCTCCATGAAATCAAAAAATTCGACGCATTGACCGTCAGCATATTGACGCGGCGGGCCAAAACAGGATATATTGAAATGTAAACGAAATCCCTGATCTTGTCAAGGAGCGTACCTGCCATGCCGCAGCAGAAAACACAAGAGAAGAATATCATGTACGCGATCGCGGCCACGATCGTGCGCTCCCGCTTTGTCATTATTCTGCTGTTTCTGGCGGCGGCGGTATACTGCGCGCTCTCTGTGGGCCGCGTCCGGGTCAACTCCGACCTGACCTTTTTCCTCAGTCCGGAGACGGAGACGCGGCAGGGCCTGACCATCATGGAGGAGGAATTTACCGCTTACGCGGGCGAGGATCTGATGATCGCCAACATCACCTATGAGCGGGCCCGGGCGCTGGCCGATGAGATCGCCGCGATGGACATGGTCTTTTCCGTTGGCTTTGACGACACGCCCTCCCACTATACCAGGGCCTCGGCGCTACTGTCCGTGTCCTTCAAGGGGACGGGCAATGACCAGCGCGTCAAGGACGCCAAGCAGGAGATCAGCGAGCTGCTGGCCCCTTACGATACCTACACCTACTCCGGCAGCCTGGACAATTATTTCCAGCAGCTGGCCCGCGAGATGGTGGGCGTGGTACTGATTGCCGCGGCGGTGATCGTGGCGATCCTGCTGTTTACCTCCCGCAGCTATTTTGAGGTGGTTATTTTCATGATCGTGTTCGTGTTCGCGGCGCTGCTGAACATGGGCACCAATTTCTGGCTGGGGGAGATCTCCTCCATCACCAACTCCATCGCCATCATCTTGCAGCTGGCCCTGGCTATCGATTACGCCATCATCTTTTCCCACCGCTATCAGGACGAGGCGCTGGTCCATGACACCTACAAAGAGGCGTTGATCGTGGCCCTCGCCAAGTCCATCCTGGAAATCTCCTCCTCCAGCCTGACCACCATTTCGGGGCTGGTTGCGCTGATGCTGATGCAGTTTCGCCTGGGCTACGATCTGGGCATGGTGTTGGCCAAGGGCATTGTATGCAGCCTGCTGACGGTGTTTTTGCTGATGCCGGGGCTGATCATGCTCTTTCCGAAGGCCATCCGCCGCACGGCACATAAGTCCCTGATCCCGGACATCCGTCCCTGGGGCCGGTTTCTGATGCGGAGCGGGTTTTGCTTTGTATGGCTGTTCCTGCTGATCCTGCCGGCGGCCATCTGGTGCTCCGGCCACACCACCTATGCCTTCAACGACAGCTCCGTCACGGAGCTGGTGTATAACGAAAACCGCGCCGCCATGCATAAGATCACCGATACCTTTGCGCACTCCACCTCGATCGCGCTGCTGGTGCCGGCGGAGGATTTTGAAAAGGAAAAGCTGGTGATCCGTGAGGTCGAGGCCCTGCCCGAAATTCGCACGGCCACGGGGCTTGCCGATATTGAGGTGGGCGACGGGTATGTGCTGACCGACCGCTTCTCGCCCCGCATGTTCTCGGAGCTGATGGATGTGTCGGCGGAGGAGGCGAGTCTCCTGTTTCAGGCCTACGGCCTCCGGCATGAGGAGTACCAGGCCATCTTCGGCAATGCGGAGAATTATCAGGTGCCGCTGGTGGACATGTACCTGTTCCTCTTTGATCTGATGGACCGGGGGGTGGTCACTCTGGACGATGCGCGCACGGAGGAGGTCCGTGACCTGCGCGAGACGCTGGATATGGGGCTTGACCAGCTCCGGGGCGAGCACTGGAACCGCATGGCCTTTACCGCGGATGTCCCGGTGGAGGGGGAGGAGAGCATCGCCCTGGTGGAGACGATCCGCACGATCGCCGAGAAGCAGTACGGAAAGGGCAACGTCCTTGTCATCGGGGATGTCACCAGTGCCCGCGACCTGCACGATTCCTACACCGGCGATTCCCGGCTCATCAGCCTCCTGACGATCAGTTTCGTCTTTATGATCCTGCTCGTTACCTTCCGCACGGTGGTGGGCTCGGCCATCCTGGTGTTTGTGATCCAGGGGAGTATCTGGATCAATTTCTCCTTCCCCTATCTGGAGGGGTCTGTGCCCTCCTTCGTCACGAACATGATCGTCTCGGCCATCCAGATGGGCGCGACCATCGACTATGCCATCGTGCTGATGAACCGCTACCAGGTGCTCAAGGAGAGACTGCCGAAGAAGAAGGCTATGGCCGAGGCGGTCAACCAGAGCTTCCCGACGGTGTTGACCTCGGGCGCGATCATGACCATCGCGGGCCTTCTGATTGCCTACCGCGTCAGCGACGTGTATGTCAACCATATCGGCTTGGCGGTGGGGCGCGGCGCTTTCATCTCGGTGATTCTGGTGCTGTCCGTTTTGCCGCAGCTGTTGGTGCTGCTGGACAAGGCGGTGGATAAAACACGCTTTCACATTGAGCTGACAGGAGGGGAAGGGGAATGAGACGAATCGCAGCGTTGCTGCTCGGTCTGGTGTTGTTGCTTTCGATTCCCCTGGCCGCCTGTGCCGACGGGGAGAGCGAGGCCGTCGTTATCGCGACGACGGAGGATTTCCTGCGTTTTGCCGCCGCCTGCGCCGAGGAGAGCTATTCCGCCGACAAGCGCTTTGTTCTGACTGCGGACATTGATCTGAGCAATACGGACTTTGCGCCCGTGCCCTATTTCGCCGGAGCCTTTGACGGCGGCGGGCATTGGATCACAGGCGTCGGCGTGACGCGGGACGGCTCCCGCCAGGGGCTGTTTCGTACGACGGGGGAAGCCGCCGTCATCGAGCGGCTGAATGTCCGGGGCAGCGTGACGCCCGGCGGCACCGCGGTCAATGTCGGCGGCCTTGTGGGGGAAAACGCCGGAACGGTCACCGAATGCCGCTTTGAAGGTACAGTCAGCGGCATTGAAAATGTGGGCGGCGTCGTGGGATATAACCGCTATGGCGGTCGCATTGTCGACTGTCAGTTTGAAGGCGGAGTCTCTGCCGAGCATCAGGTCGGCGGCATCGCCGGGAAAAACGACGGCCTTCTCTCCGGCTGCACCAATCGGGGCGAGGTCAACACCGACGCCATCGAGCCTGCCGGACAGCCGCGCTTTGATATCTCCGCCTTCAGTGAGGATGATTTTCTCAACCTGGCCAACATCGGCGGCGTCGCCGGGGAAAACAGCGGTACGCTGATCTCCTGCCTCAACGTCGGTGCTGTGGGGTATAAGTACAACGGCTATAACGTGGGCGGCGTTGTGGGGAAAAGCGCGGGCTATGTCACCGATTGCGCCAACACCGCGTCCGTCACCGGGCGGCGGGACGTCGGCGGGATCGCCGGGCAGCTGATCCCGTACGCGGTGTGGGATCTCTCCGACGGCAAGCTCGATGCGCTGGTCGGTGAGCTTGGCGGCATGCAGGCGCTGTTGGCGGAGCTGAGCCGGGACGCCTCGGCCATGTCCGGGGACGTGGGAAGGGAGCTTTCTCTGCTCAATGGCTACACCGCCGACGCGCTGGCCGCGTTGGAGACGGTTTTGCGCCAGTATGCTGAGAATGACCAACGCATTGTCGACAGCATCTCTGTTGACCCGGAGACGGGGGAGATCAGCTTTGACGACGCTTATTTCCGCTCGGCCGATACCTCCGCGCTGTCCGCGGCTCTGTACAACATGGAGGGGGAAGCGTCTGTCCTGGCGCAGCTGGCCGCGGCCAGCGTCTCTGTCGTGGCCGAGGATCTGACGCGGGTTTCCAATCAGATGACGGCTGTCTTCAACAGCCTCTCTGCGACCGTCAACAACATGGGCAATATTCTGGGGGAAACCTACGATCTTTCCGCCTCCGAAACCTATAGCCGCGATACCGGCGCCATTGCCAACTGCAGCAACTACGGCGCGGTCGAGGCGGAAAATCACGCCGGCGGCATCGTGGGCACCGTCGGCTTTGAACTGGACTTTGACATGGAGGACCGGCTTGACACGTCGAGCTTCCTGACCAGCAACGCCCGGCAATACCTCTTTGCCGCCGTGCGCAATTGCGGCAGCTATTGCGCGGTCGGCTGCAAGGAGGAGGGCGCGGGGATCATCGCCGGCGCGGTGGACATCGGCGCCATTGCCGGGAGTGTCGGCCTGGGCGAGGCCCGCAGTCAGAACGGGGACTATGTGGGCGGTATCGTCGGCCAGTCGGCGGGCAGCGTAAGCAGCTGCTGGTCCCGCGCGGTTTTGAGCGGGGACAAGTACGTCGGCGGCATCGCCGGGCTTGGCCATGACCTGAGCGCGTGCCGGAGCTGGGCGCATATTGAAAACGCAAAGGAATATGCCGGTTCCGTCGCCGGATGGATCGACGGTACGGCTGCCGACAATCTCTATGTTTCCGATGGCGCGGCCGGTGTGGACGGCGTCGCCCGCACGGGACAGTCGACCCCGGTCACGCGTGCGCGGATGCTCAATACCCCGGGGGTGCCGCAGGACTTTGATAAGATCACCGTGAGCTTTGTCGGCTCCGATAAAACGGTCGAGCAGGTGGAGCTGCCCTTTGGCGGCAGCATCGACACGCTTCCCGCAATATCAAACCGCGGCGACAGCTATTGGAAGTGGGACGATTTTGACAACAGCCATATTTATTACAGCCAGAAGGTAACGGGCAAGTACTATGCGCCGAATATGACCCTCTCCACCGGGGAAGACGTTCCGCGCTTTTTGGTCGAGGGGATCTTCTATGAGGGCCAGACGCTGACCGTGACGCCCTATAGCGTGGGCGCGGACGCGGAGGCGGTAATCAGCGCCGATACTCTGCGCGTCAATGACTACGCCGACGCGTTGACCGTACGCATGTACGCGCCCGAGGCTGTCGGACTCTACCGGGTGCGTGCCGACGGCACGCAGGAGAAGTTGGACGCCGAACGTGACGGCAGCTATCTGGTCTTCCGCCTGGAAAACGGCGGAACGGTTCTCAGCCGTGCAGAGTCGACTGACGGGACCGGGCATCTGCCGCTGATCATCGGCGCGGAGGCCGCGGCGGTGCTGGTGGCGGTGTGGCTGATCCTGCGCGAGAGAAAGAAGAAAGCGGCAGCCGAACCTGCTGAAAGGGAGGAAAACGAGTATGAGAAAGAGAATCTTTGAGATCATCGAGGTCTCCCGTGACGATGACCGTGCCAGTTTGATTTATGACTGGGTGATGCTTGTTGCCATTGTGATCAGCATTATCCCGCTGGCCTTTAAGGAAAGCCCTGCGTTTTTCCACTACTCGGATTATGTGACGACACTGCTGTTCATCGTCGATTATCTGCTGCGCTGGGCCACAGCGGATTTCAAGCAGCGGCGGCGGGGCTTGACGGCTTTCCTCTGCTATCCCTTCACGCTCTGGGCCATTGTGGATCTGCTGTCCATTCTGCCGACACTGACGGTCCTCAACGGCAGCTTCCGGCTGTTCCGCATTTTCCGCATGCTCCGCACCTTCCGCATCTTCCGCGTGTTCAAGGCGCTGCGCTATTCCAAGAGCTTTTCCATTATCCTCAGCGTCGTCCGCGACTCCCGTGAGCCTCTACTGGCGGTGGTGACCCTGGCCCTCGGCTATATCGTCGTCTCCGCCCTGATCATCTACAACGTGGAGGCCGACTCCTTTAACACCTTTTTTGATGCGATCTATTGGGCCACGGTCTCCTTGACCACCGTGGGCTATGGCGACATTTACCCCGTCACCACCGCCGGGCGCGTCATCACCATGATCTCCTCGCTGTTCGGTATTGCGATTGTGGCCCTGCCCTCCGGCATTATCACCGCCGGCTATATCAACGTACTCAACCGCGATAAAAAGAAGCTTTACGAGCAGGAGCTGGATCGGTAGGGGAGGGAAGGTCATTGCCCTGCATAAAAAGATCGACTATAACCGGGATTGCGGCAAATGGCGCCATGAAACCGGGGACGCTACTTGGAATCGGCGCGCCTTAGATATTTCTGCCCGCCCCATTTTAAATGCTGCCCACAGTGGTCGCAGAATGCCTGGTAATCCCGGTCCAGCGGTGTTCCGCATCTGGGGCAAAGAGCATATCCGTGGGGGTTGTATTCCATCACCGCCAGTGTTATTCGGTAATCAACGGCACTAAGCATACATGTGCACAGCTGTTCTTTGAATGTGGCGATCTCCTTCTCGGTCATATATGGATACATAAACTGGGCGCTTTTGATAACTTTGCTCACGCTTCCCGGATCAACGGCCAGCAATTCATCTTTTGCCCTGCGGATCTCTGACATGTGCGGCACACGGTCGAGCGCGTAGGAAAGACAAAGCATGACGATTTCGATTCTTGACATAGTATCAGCTCCTTTGCTCGATCATACAGAACAGGGCCGATAATGTGAAGCGGCTTCATCCAATATCTGCGGGTATGCAGATAAAAGGGGAAAGGAAGAACCAGACCGTCGCCGGAATTCGCCTGCGGCGGAGGGAAGAATCGGGAAACAAAACCATAGATTTGTCGCCGGTGAGCTTAGCTGTTCGCCGTGAAGGAACCTGTGCATATCAAGACCCATTTCTCTTTTCGATCTTGCGCGAAAAGAGAAACGGTTCTTGGACTTCAAAGAGAAAAGCGCGCTGAAACGCGGCTAACAATTTTGCAACACATAGCGTTTCAGCCCGCGGATTCATAACGTGGGTATTGAACCAGTGCAAAGTCTATACCGGATCGCCGCTGTTTCCGCGGACGGCTTCGCGGGCAGGTATAGACTCGGACTAGACCGGCACAATGTACGACGATCGCGATGACCAGCCTATAGTCTGCAACCACGTTCAGCGCGTTTAGCGCCCTTTTCTTTCTTACACCGGGCGCGGCGCTGTCTTTCTTTTCGTGCAAGATCGAAAAGAAAGATAGGGGGGCGCATTACGCAGATAACCGTCTGCAAACAGGTAATTTGAGTGGCGACAAATCTATAGAATTTTGAGCGGACTTGAATCCCCTTCGGGGACTGGGCGGCTGCGCCGCCGTCGCCGGAATTCGCCTGCGGCGAACCGGCTCAAGGTTGGGAATGACATTTCCAAAAAGAAAACACCCTCGATGAGGGTGCTTTCTTTTTGGAGGCGCCACCCGGACTTGAACCGGGGAATCGCGGATTTGCAGTCCGCTGCCTTACCACTTGGCTATGGCGCCATAT